>JAEKKK010000311.1 GCA_019510405.1 Gemmatimonadota bacterium
AGGTGACCTCCCGGTGATGGAGCAGTGCCCGTCCCCCGGTGGGCCGACGCACGACGCCGATCCCGCGGCGCGCGAGCTCGTCGGTGCGGTAGGCCCCGTGAGCACGCTGGTTCCGGCCGAGGGACAGCGTGGGCTCGGACCATCCATAGACGCGGAGGACGTGATGGCCCGTTCGACGCGCACGCGCCATCAGCGCTTCGTCGAGTGCCATGTTTTCGGGTCCGCGAAGGGGCGGAGTGAGGAGCAGACGCCAGGGCAACCGTCAGGCGGCTATAATGAATGATTGCGCGAACCGTCGCGCCTTCGCGGAACTTAGCCGGATGGGCGACCCCCGACATTCGGACGACATACCGGCGCCTCCCGGCGCCTGAGGCCTTGCATGACGATCACGACGAGAACCACGACGATCAGCCCCGCGGACAGCTTCATCCCGCGCCACATCGGCCCGAACGAGGCGGAGGTGGCGGAGATGCTGGCGCTGCTCGGCTACGCCACGCTCGACGAGCTGATCGACGCGACCATCCCCGCTCCGATCCGCCTCCGGCGCCCGCTCGCGATCCACGAGCGCCGGAGCGAGCACGAGGCGCTGGCCGCGATGCGCGCCATCGCGAACAAGAACCGCATCTTCCGCTCGTACCTCGGTTACGGCTACCACGATACGCTCACGCCGCCGGTCATCCAGCGGAACATCCTCGAGAACCCGGGCTGGTACACCGCCTACACACCGTACCAGGCCGAGATCTCGCAGGGCCGGCTGGAAGCGTTGCTGAACTTCCAGACGATGGTGATCGATCTCACCGGGCTCGAGATCGCGAACGCATCGCTGCTCGACGAGGGCACGGCGGCCGCCGAGGCGATGTTCATGGCCTATCAGGCCCGCGGGGGCGAAGAGAAGTCCACCTTCTTCATCGACGCGCGGTGCCACCCGCAGACGATCGACGTGGTGGAGACCCGGGCCCGGGCCCGCGGGATGAAAACGGTCGTCGGCGACGCCGAGCACCTCGCGTTCGGCCCGGAGACGTTCGGCGTGCTGCTGCAGTATCCGACGACCGACGGCGCGCTGGTGGACTACCGTGAGGCGGCGGAGCGCGCGCATGCGGTGAACGCACTGGTCGTCGCCGCGGCCGATCTGCTCGCGTTGACGCTCGTGACGCCGCCCGGCGAATGGGGCGCGGACGTCTGCGTCGGAAACAGCCAGCGGTTCGGCGTGCCACTGGGCTACGGCGGTCCGCATGCGGCCTTCTTCGCCACGCGCGACGAGTTCAAGCGCATGCTGCCCGGCCGGATCATCGGGGTGAGCCGCGACGCGACGGGCCGGCCCGCGCTGCGGATGGCGCTCCAGACGCGCGAGCAGCACATCCGGCGCGAGAAGGCGACGTCGAACGTGTGCACCGCGCAGGTACTGCTCGCGGTGATGGCGAGCATGTACGCGGTGTGGCACGGCGCCGAAGGGCTGACGACGATCGCGCGCCGGATCCATCGGCACACGGCGACGCTTGCTGCGGGCGTGGAGCAACTCGGCTTCACCGTGATAAACGATGTGTACTTCGATACGCTGTGCATCGAGCTCGACGAGACGCTTACGCAGGCAGCACTGCTCGCCGCCGCCGACTATCGCGGCATCAACCTGCGCGCTGAGGGTGAGGATCGGGTCATCATCGCTCTCGACGAGACGGTGACCGAGGACGACGTACAGGAGCTACTGACGCTCTTCGGCCAGCCAGCGCCTGAGACCAGTGGGCTGTTGGCCGAGCTCGACGACCGCTTCGACGAGCGGTTCGCGCGCACCTCAGCCTTCCTCACGCACCCGGTCTTCAACACGCATCACTCCGAGACGGAGATGCTGCGCTACATGCGCATGCTCGAGTCGCGCGACCTCTCGCTCACGACGTCGATGATCCCGCTCGGCAGCTGCACGATGAAGCTGAACGCGACCGCGGAGATGTTCCCCGTGACGTGGCCCGAGTTCGGCCGGCTGCACCCCTTCGCCCCGGTGAGCCAGGCGGAAGGGTATCAGGAGCTGTTCCGGAACCTCGAGCGCGCCCTGGCCGAGATCACCGGCTTCCACGCCATATCACTGCAGCCGAACGCGGGCTCGCAGGGCGAGTATGCCGGCCTGCTGGCCATCCGCGCGTATCACCACTCGCGCGGCGACGAGGGGCGCACCGTCTGCCTCATCCCACAGTCCGCTCACGGCACCAACCCGGCCAGTGCGGTGATGGCGGGGATGACGGTCGTCGTCACGAAGACCGACGCGAGCGGCAACATCGACGTGGCGGATCTCCGCGCGAAGGCCGAGGCGAACCGCGACAAGCTCGCCGCGCTCATGGTCACCTATCCGAGCACGCACGGCGTGTTCGAGGAATCGATCCGCGAGATCTGCAGCGTGGTGCACGAGCACGGTGGGCTCGTCTACATGGACGGCGCGAACATGAACGCGATGGTCGGTCTCTGCCGGCCCGCGGACATCGGCGCCGACGTGTGCCATCTCAACCTGCACAAGACCTTCTGCATCCCGCACGGTGGGGGCGGGCCGGGCATGGGGCCCATCGGCGTGGTAGAGCGGCTCGCGCCCTTCCTGCCGAGCAACCCCGTGATCCCGGTGGGTGGAAAGGAGACGGAAGGTGCGGTGAGCGCCGCCCCGTGGGGGAGCGCGAGCATCCTGCCGATCTCGATGATGTACATCGACATGATGGGCGGAGAGGGGCTCACCTACGCGACGAAGATCGCGATCCTCAACGCGAACTACGTGGCGGCGCGCCTCGAGGCGCACTACCCCGTGCTCTACAAGGGGCTGAACGGCCGCATCGCGCACGAGTGCATCATCGATCCGCGCGGGCTCAAGGCCAGCGCGGGCGTGGAGGTGGAGGACATCAGCAAGCGACTGATGGACTACGGCTTCCACGCGCCGACGGTGAGCTTCCCCGTGCCGGGGACGCTGATGATCGAGCCGACGGAGAGCGAGCCGAAGGCGGAGCTCGACCGCTTCTGCGATGCACTGATCGCCATCCGCGAGGAAGTGCGCGCGATCGAGCGCGGCACGTCGGACCGCGACGACAATCCACTCAAGCACGCGCCGCACACGATGCGCGCCGTGATCAGCGACGAGTGGTCGCACAAGTATGGTCGCGAGCAGGCCGCCTTCCCGGCGCCGTGGACCCACCAGCACAAGTTCTGGCCGTCCGTCGGGCGCGTGGAAAGCGCCTATGGCGACCGGCACCTCGTGTGCTCCTGTCCGCCCACGGACGCGTACGCGGAGGACAACGCCGGCGGCGCGTAGCGCCGCATGTTGCGGTGAGGAGTGAACAGGGACGAGTGAATAGCGGGCCTCGGGACGCACTGGCATCCCGAGGCCCGCTATTCACTCTTCACTGTAAACCGATCACAGCGGACAGTTACCCGACCTTCTCCTTGTACTTCCCCGCATCGAGAAGCGCCGACCTCTCTCCCTCGTCGCTCAGCCGGAGCTTGATCATCCAGCCATTTCCGTATGGCTCCGTGTTGACCAGCGCGGGCTCGGCGTCGAGGCGGTCGTTGATCTCGAGCACCTCGCCGCTGACCGGGGCGTAGAGCTCGGAAACGGCCTTCACGGCTTCGATCGTGCCGAACACGTCGTGCTTCTTGAACTTCGCCCCCACCTTGGGCAGCTCGACGAAGACGACGTCCCCGAGCTCGCCCTGCGCATAGTCCGTGATCCCGATGAACACCACGCCCGCGTCGCCCGCCGGCTTGAGGTATTCGTGGTCTTCGGTATAGAGCAGATCCTGCGGGATGTCGGACACGTCTCGCTCCAGCGCTCGGGTGTGAGGCGGGGCAGTCTATCGGGCGGCCGAGAGGAGTGTCAAGCCGCCGGCCACGTCAGCCGCCGAACGCGGGCGACGCGATCTCTTCCGCCGCCTGCTCGAGCGCACTCCACACCTCGGCGACGCGAGCGGCAAGCTGCGTCAACGTCCCGACGTTATCGATGACGAAGTCGGCGCGTGCGCGCTTCAGCTCGGCCGGCATCTGCGCCACGATCATGTCCATCGCCTCGGTCTCCCGCAGTCCGCGCTCGCGCACGAGGCGCTCGAGCCGGACCGGGCGCGGCGCGTCCACGAGGACGATCTTGTCGAACAGGTCGGTCATCTTCCGCTCGAAGAGGAGCGGGACGTCGCAGACGACCAGCTTGTCGCCGCGGAGGCGGGCTGCCTCCACGAGCTCCGCGCGCATGCGCTCCACCTCGGGGTGCACGAGGCTATTGAGCTG
>JAEKKK010000312.1:0-2410 GCA_019510405.1 Gemmatimonadota bacterium
GACGCTGCTGGCGTGGATGTAGCGCCCGTTGCCGACGTAGATGCCGATGTGACTCACGCCGGACTTCCCCTTCTTGCCGAAGGTGAGAAGATCGCCCGGCCGCAGGTTGCTCTTATCGCGGTCGATCTCGAGCCCCGTCTGCGCCTGCTGTGCCGCGGTGCGGGGCAGCTCGACCCTCAGCGCCGCCATCACGTAGCGCACGAGCCCACTGCAATCGAAGCCGTTCGGGGTGGTGCCACCGAGGACGTACTTCGTTCCGATCTGCGCACGCGCGACGGTGACGAGCGAGTCACGGAAGCTGTGGACCGACTCGCTCCACGCCGTGAACGGGCGACGCTGTGCCGGTCCTTCCCGACGCGCGGACTGCGCGACGGCGGGCATGCCGCAGACGACGAGCAACGTGCACCCGAGGATCGGGCGCACGAACAGGCGGCGCGTGCGAGTGGAACGACGGAGCAGCATCGCGAAGCAGACGGCGAGAATTCAGGGGGCCGACGGACCGGCCTGTCGACGGGCGCGGCGCAATCGTGATGCCGCGCGCCGAACGGATGGTAGGATGCCGGAGCGGCGTGGTCAATAAGCAGATCGGCGCAGAGCGCGTCGATAAACAGACGATGTGATCCGCGTCACGTAACGTTTGTGCGCTGATGCGTGATGTGGGGATGCGGAACGGCGACGGCGCAGTGTAAGTGCAGGTCCCGCGGCGGCAGGCGTCAGCGAATGTCGAGCAGCTTGTGCGTCTGGAGGCTGAGCCGCCAGCGCGGGTGCGCGAGACAGTAGTCGAGCGCCGCCTGCACATTGCGCTGCGTCAGTTCGGCGTCGCCCATGTCCATCGGCTGGAGGAAGAACTCCTCGAAGTCGAGCGACGCGAAGCGCTCGGGCTGCGCATCGGGTTGACGCTGCGGATAGACGAGCTTCAACTCGTGGCCGTGCGTGAGCACGAGCGGCGCATCGGACTTGGGGCTCACGCAGATGTGATCGATCCCCGGCGGCGCGTGCTGAGTGCCGTTCGTCTCGATCGCGACTTCGAAGCCGCGTGCATGCAGCGCGCGCACTGCGTCGGCGTCGAGCTGCAGAAGCGGCTCACCACCGGTGCACACGACGAGCGGGCGGCCACCCACTGCACGGTGGTCCTCGATGACGGGCCAGCGCGCGAGCACGGCGTCGGCGAGCGATTCCGCATCGGCGAAGCGGCCGCCATCGGGACCGACGCCGACGAAGTCCGTATCGCAGAACCGGCAGACGGCGCGCTCGCGATCCGCTTCACGTCCCGTCCAGAGATTGCAGCCGCTGAAGCGACAGAAGACGGCGGGGCGACCGGCGTTGCTCCCTTCGCCCTGCAGGGTGTAGAAGATCTCCTTGACCGTGTACGCCATGCGCGATCAGTCGATGCCGACGTAGCGCGTGGGATCGGCGACGCCCGCTTCACTGAAGCCGCGACGGCGAAGCTGGCACGAGTCGCAGTGTCCACACGCGCGCCCGTCATCCGATGGATCGTAGCAGCTCAACGTGAGCGTGTAGTCGACGCCGAGCGAGAGCCCGAGCTCGACGATCTGACGCTTGGTGAGCTGGAGCAGCGGCGTCTGGATGCGCACGGGAAGCGTGCCTTCGACGCCGCCCTTCGTCGCGAGGTTGGCCATGCGCTGAAACGCCGCGACGTACTCAGGACGACAATCGGGATACCCGGAGTAGTCGAGCGCGTTGACGCCGATGAAGATGTCGGAGGCGCCGAGCACCTCGGACCACGCGAGGCCGAAGGAGAGGAAGATGGTGTTGCGCGCCGGTACGTAGGTGATCGGGATGCCGGCGGCGAGGTCCGCGTCGGGACGATCCTTGGGCACGTCGATGTCGGCGGTGAGGGCGGAGCCACCGAAGGTGCGGAGATCGATGTCGACGACGACGTGGTCGCGCACGCGGTAGGCCTTAGCAACGCGACGCGCGGCATCGATCTCGGCGGCGTGGCGCTGGCCGTAGCGGAAGGTGAGCGCGTGGACGTCGAACCCCTTGTCCACGGCGTAGGCGAGCATGGTCGTGGAGTCGAGGCCGCCGGAGAGGAGGAGGACGGCTGTTGGCATGGCAGGAATCTAGGCAGGAATGCGAGGTGCGTGCGCTCGTCCTGGCGTCATCGCACTGTGCTCTGGATTCCATGGACGGGCGGTCGCGAGCATCCGCTTCGGCGGGGAGACTCGGCTGGCGCGGCTATCGCGCGCAGCAGCCATCGGACCCCGCCTCCGCGGACGCGCGCTCCCGCCGCACTGCTCCGTGAGCTTGCGCGCGTATCCAGTTTCACGCCGCGCCTCGCGCCCAGGACGATGCCGCCCGCCTCCCCTCTCTTTTCGAGCAAACAACGTCGACCGTTATCGGCTCTCGGACAGGATGACATCGAAGAAGCGTTGAAGGGGTGCACATT
>JAEKKK010000312.1:2432-9694 GCA_019510405.1 Gemmatimonadota bacterium
ATGACTCCGAAGAAGCGTTGAAGGGGTGCACATTCCTCGCATCTCACCCCAGCGCGCGCTCGAGATCTTCGATCAGATCCTCGGCGTTCTCGAGGCCGACGGATACGCGCAGGAGATTCGGGGGGGAGATGGTGGTGGGTCCCTCCACGGAGGCGCGGTGCTCGATGAGGGATTCGGGGCCGCCGAGGCTCGTGGCGCGGGTGAAGAGGGTGAGGCGGTTGGTGAGGGCGATGGCGGCTGCTTCGCCGCCGCGCACCTGGATGCTCAGCATGCCGCCGAAGTCGCTCATCTGGCGGGCGGCGATGTCGTGGGCGGGATGCGTCGGCAGCCCGGGGAAGTGCACGGCCTCGATGGCGGGATGCCTCGCGAGAAAGCGCGCGACGGCCGCCGCGTTGGCGCAGTGGCCGCGCATGCGCCAGGGGAGCGAGCGGATGCCGCGGAGGAGGAGCCAGCAGTCGAAGGGGGACGGGATGGCGCCGCCGAGCCCCTGGAGGGCGCGCAGCTTCGCCGTGAAGTCGTCGTCCGCGCGCGAGACGAGCGCGCCGCCGACCAGGTCGCTGTGGCCGCCGAGGTACTTCGTGGTGGAGTGCATCACCAGATCGGCGCCGAGGTCGAGGGGCC
Organism: Gemmatimonadota bacterium; assembly: GCA_019510405.1. GTDB lineage: Bacteria > Gemmatimonadota > Gemmatimonadetes > Gemmatimonadales > Gemmatimonadaceae > AG11. Next base: position 3,054 of record JAEKKK010000312.1, read on the forward strand.
GCTGGAGCACGGGCGTCGCCCAGGTGTTGTCGACGACGCAGCGCGCGCCGACGCGATGCGCGAGTCCGGCGAGCGCCGCGATGTCGACGATGCGGAGCAGCGGGTTCGACGGGGTCTCGACCCAGAGGATCTTCGTGTTCGGCCGGAGGAGGCGCTCGACGGCGGCGAGGTCGCTCATGTCGCACGCGTCAGCCTCGAGGCCCCAGGGGCCGAAGACTTCGCGGAGCAGCTTCAGGGTGCCGTAGTACGCATCCGCGGGGGCGATGACGTGGTCGCCGGGGGCGAGCACCTGGAAGGTGGCACTGGTGGCGGCGAGCCCGGACGAGAAGGCGATCGCGCTCGCGCCGCCTTCGAGCTCGGCGAGGGAGCGCTCCAGCAGCTGGCGCGTCGGGTTCGAGGTGCGGGCGTAGACGTGCCCTTCGCGATAGCTGAGATCCCGCTCGCGCTCGAAGGTGGTGCTGAGGTGGATCGGTGGCGTGACCGCGCCGGTCGTGGGATCGACGGCGTGGCCGGCGTGGGCGGCGAGCGTTTCGATGCGCATGGGGTACGAAGACGGAGGTGAGCGACTCTCGAAGATACGCGTCGCTCGACATGGGCAACACGCCGGGATGGCAGCGCGTAATCCCGGTGGCGATACTCAGGCTCACTTTCTCCCACCTCACGCAGGTCACCAAGATGCCCGTCCGTTCCACGCCGCTGATCGCGGCGCTCACGATCATTCCCGCCCTCTCGCAGGCGCAGAGCAGCGCGTCTGCCACTCCGCCCCTCCCGCTCAAGCACCGCGCTCAGCCGACGACGGCGGCGATCGACGCGCGCGACCTGATGTCGCGGCTGTACGTGTTCGCCGACGACTCGATGATGGGGCGCGAGGCCGGGACCATCGGCGCGCTGAAGGGAACGGCGTACATCGCGGCCGAGGTGAAGCGGCTCGGCCTTCGGCCGGCGGGGGACAGCGGCAGCTACTTCCAGAATGTGCCATTCATCGCGCGCACGCTCGATCCGCAGACGGCGATCAGCGCGAACGATCAGCCGTTGACGGCATACACCGACTACGTCGCGCTACCGTTCCGCGGCGGGCAGCCGCGCGCGCTGGACGGCGTGCAGGTGATCTGGGGCGGCGTGGCGGGCGACACGACGCACGCGCTCACGGCGGAGCAAGCGGCCGGCAAGCTGGTGGTGTTGTCGGTCCGCGAAGGCGCTCCGGTCCGCATCACGGCGGCCAGTCCGCTCGCGAAGGCGGCGGGGATCGCGTTCGTCGGCGGAACAGAGCTCACGCCGGCCCAGCTGGCGACGGGCCGCACCGCGACGATGACGCTACCGCCTGCGCCGAACGCGCCGGCCGCGCTGGTCTCGCTGACGGTGACCGCGGGAGCCGCACAGAAGCTGCTCGGCGGCGCGGTGGAGAGCATGACGGTGGGCGCGACGGGTGCGACCATCCACGGCAATTTGCGCTACACGGAGCGGGCAGCGCCGACGCGCAACGTCGTGGCGATCCTGCCGGGCACCGATCCCAAGCTGCGCGGCGAGTACGTCGCGATCGGAGCGCACAGCGATCACGTCGGATATCGCGCGGCGGGCGCAGTGGATCACGACTCGCTGCATCTGTACAACCAGCAGCGCTGGTTCGCGACGGAGAACCCGAGCGGCGCGCCGCTGAGCCCCGACGACCGTCGTGCGCAACAGGCGCGAGTGACGGCGATTCACGTGAACCTGGACTCGATGCGCGCGCTGCGTCCGGCGCGCCGCGACTCGATCAACAACGGCGCGGATGACGACGGATCGGGGTCGGTGACGGTGCTCGAGGTCGCGGAGGCGTTCGCGAAGGGGAAGGTGAGGCCGAAGCGCTCGATCCTGTTCGTCTGGCACACGGGTGAGGAGAAGGGACTCCTCGGCTCACGCTACTTCACCGATCATCCCACGGTGCCGCGCGATTCGATCGTGGCCCAGATCAACATCGACATGGTGGGACGCGGAGCGGCGACCGACCTGCGCGCGGGGAGCGAGAGCTACCTCCAGCTCGTAGGCTCGCGCCGGCTGTCGACCGAGTTGGGTGACCTGACGGAGACGGTGAACAAGGCACAGCCGGCGCCGTTCACGCTCGACTACACCTTCGACGCGAACGGGCATCCGGAGAACATCTATTGCCGCAGCGACCACTACAACTACGCACGCTACGGCATTCCGGTGGTGTTCCTGACGACGGGGCTGCACGGCGACTACCACCAGGTGACGGACGAGCCGCAGTACATCGACTACCCGCACATGGCGCGGGTGGGCCGGCTGGTGCTCGACCTGACGCGCCGCGTGGCGGACCTCGACCACCGTCCGGTGGTGGACAAGCCGAAGCCGGATCCGAACGGCACCTGCCGCCAGTAGCGGAGAGGCCGCTGCGTCAGCGCGTGCGGAGTCCTGTCACGAGCTGACGCAGCTGGGTCGAGCCCTCGAGCAGTTGGTGCGAGGCGCTCGTCATCTGCTCGCACGCGGCGCTCTGCTCTTCGGTCGCGGCGTTGACCTGCGTCGGACACCCCTGACGCCGCGAGGCGAGTCCTCTCGGCGACGGCGGAGATGGTGGAGAGCGCATCGTCGATGTCGCGCGAGACGCGCTCGATCTCGGCAACGCGCGCCGCGCTCGATTCCATCGCGCGGGCGCTGTTGGCGACGCGCGCGCGAACGACGCCGGTGAGCTGGACGATGTCGTCGGCCGCGGTCTGCGAGCTGGCGGCGAGCGTCCGCACCTCCTCGGCGACGACGGCGAAGCCGAGTCCCGCGTCGCCGGCGCGCGCCGCCTCGATGGCGGCGTTGAGGGCGAGCAGGTTCGTCTGGTCGGCGATCGAGCTGACGGTGAGCACGAACCGCCTGATGTCGTCCATCGTCGCCTGGAGCGCGCGCACTTCGCCGGTGGCGCCCTCGACGCTGCGCTTCACCTCGCGCAGGATCTCGACGGCGCGGTCGATCTCGGCGCGCTTCCGCTCCGCCGTGGACTCGATGTCGCCGGCGAACGCGGAGACCTCGCTCGAGCGCTGCTTCACTCCCTCGCCGGACTGGTGGATGCCCTGGAGCGCACGGTCGACCGTGCGGAGCCGGTTCACCTGTTCCTCCGCGCCAATGGAGACGCTGGTCATCGACGACGCCATCTGGCTGGCGGAGGCGGCGATCTCGTCGGAGACGGAGGCGAGCTCCGTCGCGGAGCTGGCGACGTCGGCCGAGGTCTGTGCGGCGACCGCGACGACGCGCGACAATGAATCGCCCGTCTGATTCATCGCCTCGGCGAGGATCTGGAACTCCGCGGGGAGGCGCTCGGTGGTGCGGACGGTGAGATCGCCGTCACTGAGCGAGCGCGCATGATTCAGGAGGACGCCGAGCGGCGTGCTGATCGAACGCACCGTGATGGCGACGCCGATGGTGCCGACGATGACCGCGCCGCCGATGAGGAGCACGAGGGCGAGCGAGCGCCGGTTGGAATCGTCACGCAGCTCGCTCGAGACGGCGGCAACCTTCGCCGCCTTGAGCTGGCCGAGCTTCTCGATGTCGGCGAGGAGATCGCCGATCGTGGCTCGCGCGCGCAGCTCCTCGGCCGCTGCGTCGGCGGGGCGATCGACGTCGATGAGGCGATGGGCGAGCGCATAGCGCACCTCCAGCTCGGAGAACCGCGAGTCGATCGCGGCAATGAGCGCCGCTTCCTCACCCTTCCGCTCGCCGGTGTCGGTCTGGTGGCCGAGCCGCGCGTTCATCTCGCGCTGCACGCGATGCGCGTCCCAGCCGTAGTGGACGAAGGCGGCGCGTGCGGCGGTGTCGCGCGTGCGGAGGTAGGTGTTCGCGGCCTCGATCGTCTGCGCGACGTCGCCGGAGAGGGTGGCACTCTGCTGCGCTTCCGCCTGGACACCCTCGAGCGTCGTACCCACGGTGACCGACATGCGCGTCATCGTGCCGCGCGCGAGCACGCCCGCGACGACGAGCAGGCCGATGAGCGCGGTGAAGCCGAGCACGAGCCGGCCGCGAATCGTCCCACCGCGCGCCCACGAAGGCGCGCTCACTGGCTCGCCTCGGCGAGGCGCAGCGTGCCGCGGTCGATCCGGGTCATGACGACGTTCTTGCCGACCGGGTCGCCGTCCGTGCCGAAGGAGATCGCACCGGTGACGCCCTGGTACGCCGTCGCCGGCGTGAGCGCGGCGAGGTAGTCGCGGATCGCGCGCCGGTCGCCGCGACTGTTCGTCGCGGCGACGTAGAGCAGCATCGTCGCATCGTAGGCGAGCGCCGCGTTGTTATCGGGCGGCATGCGAAAGCGCTGGATGAAGGCATTCACGAAGCGCTGCGCCTGCGGACGCGGATCTTCGGTGGTGAAGGGCACGCCGACGTACACGCCCTGCGCGCGGAGGGTGTCGGCGCTCAAGCCGCTCCATCCGTCACCGCCCACGAGATCGGCGGTGAGTCCGCGCGCCCGCGCTTCACGCAGGAAGGCGAGTCCGGACTCCTCACTGCCGGCGACGAACACGATGTCGACGCCATTGCGCTTGAACCACTCGAGATAGGCGTCGAAGCGCTCATTCCCGTCTTCGGCGATCGGATCCATGCTGAGGACGCGTCCCGTATACGCGCGGCGGAAGGCGTCGGCCAATCCGCGGCCATAGCTGTTGTTCTCGTAGAGGATCGCGGCGCGGGAGCGGCCGAGTTGACGCGCGAAGAGCGCGATGTCGTGCCCGTTGGAGGAATCGCTCGAGATGACACGGAACGCCCACGGGGAGATGCCGGTGAGCGCGGGGGAGGTGGCGCCCGTCGCGACGGCGGCGAGGTGACCGTCGTAGACCTGCGCGGCGGCGACCATCGCGCCCGAGTTGACGTGTCCGATGACGGCCGCGATCTCCGGCGTGTCGACGAAGCGCTGCGCGACGCGGCTCGCCTTCTCACCACTTCCCTCGTCGTCCTCGTAGACGATCCGCAGCGGACTGCCGGCGCGCTCCGGCCGCGCATTGATCTGCGACAGCGCGAGCTCGATTCCTCGCCGGCTCATCGCGCCGTACCCCTCCTTCCATGGCCCCGCGGCTCCGAAGGTGAGGGAGCCGCTCGAGCTGCGCGTGCAGCTCGCGATCAGAATCAGGAACAGCAGGCGCTTCATGCGACGTGGAACGAGGGAGGGCCGCGCGCGTCGCAACTTCGCGTCACGCGTCGTTCGATGACGAGCTGAGGTGCGCGCTCGCAACGTGTCGTGTACGCGATGGCACTCTCTCTGCGAGTCACATTTGTTTACAGCATTCTGTATTCAAATTTGCCGGGTGAAAATGCGAATTCTCGTCACAGGTGGCAGCGGTGTCGTTGGAGCGGGGACCGTTACGGAGCTGATGCGCCGCGGCCATGAGGTGCGGCTGCTGGCGCGTCACGCGCGCGACGATGCGCGGCAGTGGCCGAACCGCGTGACGCCGCACGAGGGCGATGTGACGAATCCTGCGTCGATCGCCGGCGCGGCTGACGGCTGCGATGCGGTGCTCCACATCGTCGGCATCGTGGAGGAATCGCCACCCTCCGTCACCTTCGAGGGAGTCAACGTGGGTGGGACGCGACACATCCTCGCCGAGGCAGAGCGGGCAGGGGTGAACCGGTTCGTGTTCGTGTCGTCGCTCGGCGCGCCCGAAGGAAAGTCGGACTATCATCACTCGAAGCGCGAGGCGGAGCGCCTCGTGAGGCGGTTCGCTGGGAACTGGACGATCTGCCGGCCGGGCAACGTGTACGGGCCGGGCGACGAGCAGATCTCGGTGATGCTGCGTCTCGTGCGCGGTGTGACGCCGCTCGTGCCGACGATCGGCTCGGGGGACCAGACCTTCCAGCCGATCTGGTGGGAGGACATCGCGCGTGCGCTGGCGGCGGTCGTCGAGCGCGACGACCTGGCGGGCCAGGCGCTCGACCTGGCGGGGCCCGAGCAGACGTCGCAGAACGACCTGCACGAGCGCATGAGCCGCATCACGGGGCGTGACGTGCAGCGCGTGCCCGTGCCGGAGATGCTCGCGACGCTCGGCGCGAAGGCCGTGTCGATGGTCGGGTGGAAGATCCCGTTCAGCGACGCCGAGCTACAGATGCTGCGCGAGGGGAACACCATCCCCGATGGACAGCCGAACGGGCTCACGGAGATACTGGGCATCACGCCGACGCCGCTCGATGAAGGGCTGCGCAAGCTGGCGGATCTGCAACCCGAGCAGTCGCCGTCCGAAGGAATCGGCACGCTGAAGCGGAAGCGATTCTGGGCGGACATCGTCGGCGGCAAGCACTCGCCGGAGACGCTGTTCACCCTCTTCCGCACGCACTTCGACGACGTGACGCCGGTGTTCGTCGACGCGAAGGCGGAGCCGCGCACGACGGACGTGCTGGAAGAGGGCGAGACGGTAACGCTGGCACTGCCGATGCGCGGCCACGTGCAGGTGCGCGTCGCGTCGATGGAGACGCGCCGGGTGACGTTGCTGACGCTCGAGGGGCATCCGCTCGCGGGCGCGGTGCGCTTTCTGTGCGAGCCGCGTGGCGCGGCGGTACGCTTCCAGGTCGAGGTCTACGATCGTCCGGCGAACGTGATCGACTTCATCGCGATGCGCGCGATCGGCGACCGGTTGCAGGAGCACACGTGGGCGCACGTGGTCGAGAAGATGTTGCAGGTGAGC
>JAEKKK010000313.1 GCA_019510405.1 Gemmatimonadota bacterium
CGTGAGGGACCCGAGCCGGCAGTCGTCGCCCGCTGGGTCCCTGAGGAGGGAGCCCCATTTGTACGTGACTGTTACAAATGAGACACCCCTATAACGATCGAATCCGCCAGAGGGTACGGGGGGTGGTACGGGTGGGGCACTTTGTCACGCGCCGAGCGCGGTACCAGCCGTCAGCGCAGCGGCCGCTCGCGCCCCGTCTGGAGGTAGCGCATCTCCTCCATCACGAGTTGGCAGACTGGCTGCTCGCCGATCCGCGCCGGCGTGTATTGGCGCGCGAGGATCTCCGGCCGGAAGTGCGAGAGGATTCGTTCATCGTTGGACGTGATGGTGCGCCACGACGACCCGCGAGGGCGTCCCGTCGCCTCGACGATGAACTGCGCGACGAACCGCTTCTGTTCGACCACGGATGAACTCTTCTGGAGCATCTCGGCGTCGGAGACCATCCGCGCGCCAATCGGCAGATGCTCTCGCGGCGACCACGCCACCGAGTGCCAATCTCCCAGATCCACCACCTCGGGCTTGTTCTGTGTGCGTCGGAAGAGCTCAAGCTCGCCCGGGATCTTCTTGTCGAAGGAGATCGGATACTCCTGCTCGTTCATCTCTCCGGCGGCCAGCCGCGTGACCGGGCCGGTGAGCGGCTCGAGACCGGGGAGATCGAACTGCACGCGGTAGCTGCCCGTGTCCGGTGCGACGAGGACGAACATCCCACTGGAGTCGGTGACCGTGTGCGCCACCGTGCGATCGAGCGAATCGGCGAGCGCGACGTGCAGGCACTCGATGGGCTGCCCGGTCGTGCGGTGGCGCACGAGCCCACTCATCGCCGGCGGCTGGCCGGCTGCGGCGAGGGGAAGGGCGATGAGGAGGGCAGCGGCGACCTGGACACAACGGAGCATCGATTTCCTCGGCTGGCGGACCCATCCAGTCTTGGGGACGGGTCGCCGGCCGGCAAGTGTCGGGTGCGGGGATGCGGAGATGCGGGGATGCGGGGATGCGGAACGGCCTCGGGACGCTCCTGCGTCCCGAGGCCGACCGAACTAGCGTCAACGAAAAACCGCTAACCGAAAACCGTTAACCGAATCGAACTCGGTCAGTTGCAGCTCGGCGCCTGGCTGGCCAGGTCGATCGTGCAGCTGGTGGAGACGCCAGGGCCGGTGATCGTCACGGCCACCTTGCTGGTGCCGTTGAAGGTGATGGTCGCACGGACGGTCGCGGGGGGCACGTTGCCGAGGCTGATCGCACTCTGCACGACGATGGTGCCGGCCTTCGGCCAGGGATGGGTGCCGTCCGCGGTCGGCGGCTGAAGCTTGAGCCCCGTGATCGTCGTGCTGACGGTGGTCTCGAACGGGACATCGGTCCCGATGCCGACGATGTGTACCGTGGAGGTGCCGTCGAGGGTGTGGATCGCCTCGCGCAGCCCGCTCAGCGTGATCTGTTGCTGTCCGTCGATCGCGACCGAGTCCGTACCGCTCGGGACCCTGCCCTCGAAGGCAGTATTGGCGCGCACCGCGCTGGTGGTCGCCTGGTCGAACGCCGGCTGCGGGGTGCCGGAGCCGTCGAGCAGGGTGAAGCTCTGCGTGACGGTGAGACCACTGACGACGAGCGGCGCGCAGGCGAAGCTCTGCGACACCGCCTGGTACGGGCAGCGCGACGCGGCGAGCGTGGGCAGGGTCGGCAGGCCGCCGTCGAACGACGCGGCCGCCGCCGAGAGGGCGGGGCTCGAGATCTCGGAGAGCGCCTGGTCGAGCGTGACCGGCTGCGCCTTCGGGCCGGTGGACGAATCGGAGCCGCAGGCACCGGCCAGTGTGGCCAGTGCGAGGGCGAGAATGGCGTGGGGACGACGGATACGGCGGAGCATTGGCTTCCTCGGCTACGGACCCATGCAGTATTGGCGAGGGGACACCGCGGTGAAAGTGCGGCGCGTCACCATGTCGTGTCCGCTTGCCAGGAACCGTGGGGCGTCGTCGCGCTGGGCTACCGCGCGAGAATCACCGAAGCGCAGGCTCGTCGTACGGGGAGGCGCTCCTCCTCGGCGGGACGTCTCCACCGGTGCACCCGACACCCAGCGCGATGTTGGAGCGGCAGGTCTGGATGCCGCCGGGCACGGTCATCGTCAACGTGACGATGCTGCTGCCGTCGAACTTCATCGAGTAGATGGAAACCGACACGTTGCCCAGCGCATCGACGGAGCGCGACCGGACGTCGATCATGCCGGACAGGGGCCAGGGGGTCGGCGCGCCGGCCACCACGACGGGGATGACGAGATCGGTGATGGTGGTCTTGCGCTCGGTCTGGACGGGCGAGCCGGCGCGGTTGTTCGGATCGACGAGGGAGGTGAGCGTGAGCGACGTTCCGTTCAGCGTGTGCTTCGACGATCCGAGGCCGGTGAGATCGAGCGTCTGCTGGCCGTCGACCGTGGTGGTGGTCGCGTCGGGAGCCCAGGTGCCAGAGACGGAATTCTCGAGGTGGAGGCCGGTGGTCGTGGTCTCGCCGAATGCGGACTGCCTCGCGCCGCCGGCGCCGAGCAGCGTGAAGCGCTGGCTGAGCGTGAGACCAGCGGCGGTGAGCGGAGCGCAGACGAAGTACTGCGACGTCGCGTCGAAGGGGCAGCGCCCGGGGTCGATCGCGGGCGAGACGACCCCGACGCCGCTGAACCAGGCCTCGACGAATTCGAGCGAGGGATTGTCGACGTCGGCGAGCGCCGCATCCAGGGTGGATGGCGGAGTCTTCGACGCGAGGGCGTCCGCCGAGGCGCACGCCCCGGCGAAACCGATCAGGGCGAGGGCGGCAAGGGTAGAGATTCCGGAGTACTTCATGGAGCTCGCTCGCGGACGTGACGCTTCAGTATGGAGGTGGCTCGAGGAGGCCGATAGTGCATGATCCTCGCCCGAGCACCATCCGACTGCGACGTCGCACTTCACGACATTCCGTCAGCAGCCCAGCATCGTCGTCGTGATGTCGACGCGGCAGCTCTGCGTGCCATTCTGGGTCGTGATCGTGAGCTTCACGACGCTGGTGCCGGTGAACTCCAGCGCGGCGCTGGTCGTGGCGTTGGCGGCGGGGAGTGGAATGACGTAGCCGAGGTCCGTCGTCGACCGCAGCTCGATCATTCCCGAGGTCGGCCACTGCTTCGGGTCGCCGGGCGCCGGAACCGGCATGACGAGGTCGACGACTTTCGTCGTGATCGTGCTCGTGAGCGGTGGCTTGCTGCCGTCCGCGTAGGCGAGCGTGGTGAGCGTGAGCGACGTCCCGTTGATCGTATGCTGCGCGCTCCCCAGCCCGCTCAGCGTGAGCTCCTGCTGCGCATCGACGTCGAGCGTGACGGCGGCGTTGCCGATGTAGCCGACGGCGGTGCCGGAAACGGCGCTGTTGACCACCAGGCCGGCGGTGGACTTCGCGTCGTACGCCGACTGCTTGGCGCCGGCGCCGTCGAGGAGGGAGAAGTGCTGGTTGAGGGTGAGGCCGTTGCCGGTGAGCGCATCGCACATGAACGCGCCCGACGCGCCGTCGAACTGACAGCGCGACGGCACGATCGGCGGGGTCACGATCCCTGCGCCGCTGAACGTCGCCGACGCGTAGTCGAGCGCCGGCACCGTCACCTCGGCGAGCGCCCCGTCCAATGTATCGACTGGCGTGTTGGGGGCGACGGAGTCGGAGGAGGAGCACGCATCGGCCACGACGGCGAGCGTGAGCGTGGCGACGAGTTGCCGGAGACGCGAGGACATCGACGCTTACGTGAGTGCGTGAGTGTGTGAGTGTGCGTTCGCACTCGACACGGCATTTCGCTGCGCTGACTGAGGCCAGCCGAGTGAGGCTGATCGCAGTGACGCATCGACGGTCGCGCTCAACGTGTGTGAATCAGTCGACTGCTCCTATGAGACCAATGGCGGATTGGGGGATGCGGGGATGCGGGGATGCGAAACGGCCTGTCATCCCGAGCGAGCGGAGCGAGAGCTGTCATCCCGAGCGAGCGGAGCGAGAGCTGTCATCCCGAGCGAGCGGAGCGAGTCGAGGGATCTGCACTTACTGAGCATCGGAGCCGGTGAGCCGTCAGGTGAGCCCAGCGGCGAGCGGCAGCAATTCAGCGGCGAGCCGTCTAGCGGCGAGCGGGCAGCGGCGCGCCTTCAGCGGTCAGCCAAAGCGCGTCAGAGGGTCAGAGTCACTTGAACCTGCGACGACTCTGACCCTCTTGAACACCTGTGGTTTCTCACAGAGAGCACAGAGGACACAGAGAACTG
>JAEKKK010000314.1 GCA_019510405.1 Gemmatimonadota bacterium
GACGTCGGACTCGGCGCTCGAGTTCTGGAACAAGATCAAGAGCTACCTCGTGTTCGCGGGCGTCGCATTGCCGGCCATCGGGCTCGTCGTCGGGGCGATCGTGATCATGAACATCATGCTCGTGGCGGTTTCCGAGCGAACCCGCGAGATCGGGATCCGCAAGTCGCTGGGCGCGCGGCGGCGCGACATCATGAGCCAGTTCCTCGTCGAGAGCGCGACGCTCAGCACGGTCGGCGCGGCGTTCGGCGTCGCCCTCGGCTTCGCGTTCGCCAAGCTCATCGCCGCCGTCTCGCCGCTCCCGGCCGCCGTGGAGATGTGGTCGGTGATCCTCGGCATCAGCATCGGCGCCGGCGTGGGGATCATCGCCGGCGTGTATCCGGCCAGTCGCGCGTCGCGGCTGGATCCGATCACGGCCCTCCGGGCGGAGTAGCGCATGTCTCTCAAGGGCCAGCGCCTGCACATCCTCGGCGAGGGGGTCACGATCGCCCTGGATTCGATCCGGGCGAACAAGGTGCGCGCCGGATTGACGATCCTCGGCATCGCCGTCGGCGTGTTCGTCGTCGTAGTGATCTCGGCCGCGGTGCACGGCATCAACGACAGCGTGGCGAAGGATCTCGAGAGCACCGGGCCGACGACGTTCTTCGTCTCGCGCTTCCCGATCAGCTTCGAGGCGTGCGACGGCACCGACGAGACGTGCAAGTTCTTCCGCAACCCGCGGCTCACGCTGGCGGACGTGGATGCGCTGCAGCGGCTGCCGAGCGTCCGCGTCGCGGGCGGCCGCATCGATACGCAGCGCAACATCACCTACAAGGATCACCGCCTGAAAAGCGTCGACGTGAACGGCTTCACGGGCAACTGGCAGCAGATCGACGGGGGCGGTGACATCTACCCGGGGCGGAACTTCACGGCGAACGAAGCGGCGACGGGCGAGCGGGTCGTCGTCATCAACGACGAGCTGGCCAAGCAGGCCTTCGGCGACTCCGATCCGCTCGACAAGACGATCGAGATCGGAGACGTGCCGTTCAAGGTGCTCGGCATCTACCACTATCAAGCGAGCTTCCTGTCGGGGGGGAACAAGCCGCGCGCGATCGTGCCGATCGAGTCGGCCCGGAAGAGCCTGAAGGTGAACTGGAACGACATCGGGATCGCGGTGATCCCGCTGACCGGCGTCTCGCGCGCCGAGGCGATCGACGACGTCATCGCGTCGATGCGCGCGCGACACGCCCTGCGCCCCGGATCGGACAATGATTTCGCGATCATCACGCAGGACCAGCTGTTCGAGGTCTACAACAAGATCTTCGGCGCGTTCTTCCTGACGATGATCGTGCTGTCGGCGGTGGGGCTGATCGTCGGCGGGGTCGGCGTGATCGCGATCATGATGATCTCCGTCACGGAGCGGACGCGCGAGATCGGCGTGCGAAAGGCACTCGGCGCGACCCGCGGGACGATCCTGTGGCAGTTCCTCGTCGAGGCGGTGACGCTGACGGGGATTGGCGCGGTCATCGGGCTCCTGGGCGGCATTGCGGTCGCCATGCTCATCCGGGCCGTCACGCCGGTCGCGGCCAGCGTGCCGGCGATCGCCATCGTCTCGGCGCTGGGGGCAAGCTGCATCACGGGCATCATGTTCGGGATGCTGCCGGCGGCCCGGGCGGCCAAGCTCGATCCGGTGGTGGCGCTGCGCTATGAATAGCAGGGGCCACTCCCAGTACTGAGTACGAAGTACCTGGTACTCAGACTGGCATGACGGCTCCCGGAAGGCCTCGGAAGTCGCTCTATCAGACCCGCAGACGGTCGGCAGGCATCGGGGCAGAGTCAGCGGTTCGCTGGCTCTGACCCCTTCGCGTGGCTGTGGCTGTTGAGGGATCTGACACTTCCACCCACCGCGACCCGTAGGCCCGGTACCCCAACCGAGCAGACGGAACATGCCCTTCCACGAAGCCGTACGGCTCGCCCTCCAGCAGATTCGGGTGCAGAAGCTGAAGAGCTTCTTCACCCTGCTCGGCGTGATGATCGGCGTGATGTTCCTCATCGCGGTCGTCTCGATCGTCACCGGGATGAGCAAGTACGTCGAGGAAGACTTTGCCGGCCGTATGCTCGGCGCGAACACGTTCACCGTTCGCCGATTCCCCTGGTTCGGCAACAACGTCACCGAGGAAGAGTGGCGTGAGTGGCAGCGGCGCCCGCGCGTGTATCACAGCGACGTCGCGATCATCCGCGACGCGCTGCCCGGCGGCACGCGATACGCCGTCGAGAGCCAGGAGAATCTCAGCGCGTCCACCAAGTACGCCCGCCCGCAGAACGTCGAGGCGCACGCCGTCGAGGGGGACTACTTCACGATCAAGAAGCTCGACCTGTCCGAGGGGCGCGTCTTCTCGCCCCAGGAAGCGGAGATGGGCGCGCCGGTCATGCTCGTCGGCGACGAGGTGGCGAAGTACTTCTTCAATGGGCTCAGCCCGATCGGCCGGGAGCTCCGCATCGGCGGCATCCCGTACACGGTGATCGGCGTCATCGAGCACCAGGGCAGTCTGTTCGGGCAGTCGCTCGACCAGACGGCGTTCGCACCGTTCAATTCGCCCCTGCACCGCCTGACCAACCCGCGCGGCGACATCGACGGCCTGATGGTGCAGGCGCCGAGCGCGCTCATGATGGACGAAGCGATGGAGACGGTGCGTGAGGTGATGCGTGGGCATCGCCGGCTGCGCCCGGGGACCCCCGACAACTTCGTCATGGAGACTTCCGCCTCGGCGCTGACGTCCTTCGAGAAGACGAAGACGATTATGACGATTGCCGGTACGGCGCTCCCGGCGATCAGTCTCGTCGTGGGCGGACTGGTGATCATGAACATCATGCTCGTCGCCGTGGCGGAGCGGACGCGCGAGATCGGCGTGCGCAAGTCGCTCGGCGCGCGGCGGAAGGACATCCTCCGCCAGTTCCTCGTCGAGAGCGCGACGCTCAGCACCCTGGGCGCGATGCTCGGGATCGGGCTCGGCCTGCTCGGCGCCAAGATCATCTCGTGGACGACGCCCTTGCCCGCTGCCGTGGCGCCCTGGTCGCTCGTCGCCGCGACGCTGCTCGGTACCGTCGTCGGGATCACGTCCGGTGTCTATCCGGCGCGTCGCGCCTCGAAACTCAATCCCATCGACGCGCTGCGCGCGGAGTGAGCATGGCTCTTCTCACCTCGGTGACCCAGGCCTTCGAGGGCGTCGGCATCGCGTTCGATTCGCTGCGCGCCAACAAGGTGCGCGCGGCACTGACGATCATGGGCGTCGCGCTCGGTGTGTTCGTCGTCGTCGCGATGTCGTCCGTCGTCAAGGGAATCAACGAGTCGTTCCGTCGCGATCTGGAAGCGTCGGGACCGACCTCGTTCTTCATCTATCGGCGGCCGATCGGCGGCTTCTCGCGCCCGCCCGAGTGGACGCGCAACAACCCCGGCATCACGATGGACGAGGTAAAGATGCTGGAGCGCCTGCCGACCATCCGCGCCGTCACCGCGCACGTCGGCACCGGCACGTCGTACAAGTACAAGGACCGGATCATCCCGCGCGCCGGGATGGAGGTCTATACCCCGAACTGGACCGAGGTCGACGGGGGCGACATCTACCCCGGTCGCAGCTTCACCTATGCGGAGAACTACAAGGCGGAGCGCGTGGTGCTCGTGAACGACAAGCTCGCCGAGCAGCTCTTCCAGGGGTCGGAGCCGATCGACAAGGTGATCAAGATCGACGACGTCGAGTTCAAGGTGATCGGCCTCTATCACTACACGGCTAGCCCGATGGGGACGCCGACGTCGGGTGGGCAAGGCGATTCGCCGAAGTCGATCATTCCATACGAGACCGGCCGGCGGCACCTGAACCTCTGGATCCGCGGCACGGACCTGATCGTGAAACCGCGTGCCGGTGTCACGACGCAGGAGGCGGTGGACGACGTGACCGCGGCCTTGCGGGCGCATCGCGGTCTGCGTCCCACGCAGGACAACAACTTCGAGATCGTGACGCAGGACCGGCTCTGGTCGATCTACACGAAGCTGTTCGGCACCTTCTTCATCGTCGGCCTGGCGCTGTCGTCGGTGGGGCTGCTCGTCGGAGGCGTGGGCGTGGTCGCGATCATGATGATCTCGGTCACCGAGCGCACGCGTGAGATCGGTGTACGCAAGGCACTCGGCGCGACGCGGTGGACGATCCTCTGGCAGTTCCTCGTCGAAGCGGTGACGCTGACCGGGATCGGCGCCTCGGTC
>JAEKKK010000315.1 GCA_019510405.1 Gemmatimonadota bacterium
AGCAGCGGCAAGACGTCCGGCACGAGCAGGAGTTCCGGGGCCGGCAAGCAGTCCAAAAAGCGTTCGGGCGCCAGCTCGAAAGCCGACGCCCGAACGAAGTGATGCGGCGGGCCAGGCCCGCGTACTCAGACCGATAGGGTCACTCCATCACCCCCGTGCCGCGGTAACCCTTCGTGAGGATGCGGTCATATCCGTTCGACGGGTTCTCACCCTGGGCCCGCGACTTCTCGACTGCCACCGGGCCGCGATTGTAGACCAGCAGGGCGAGCTTCATGTTGCCGTGGTACTCGTCCACGAGGCCGCGCAGGTAGCGGAAGCCGACCCGCAGGTTGGTCGTGGGATCGTAGAGCTTCTCCTTCGTGATCCCCTTCACGTAGAACTTCGCCGTCGAGGGCATGACCTGGGTGAGCCCCACGGCACCGACCGGGCTGGTCGCGTGTGGGTTGAAATCGCTCTCCAGCTTCACCAGACGGAAGGCCAGCTCCGGGTCGATCCCCTCGGCCGACGCCACGTCGACGATCTTGCTCGCCAGGTCCGCATTGATCGCGTACTTGGTCGAGTAGCTGATGACCGTGTTGGCGCGCTCGAGCTGAGCGCGGACCAGATCGAGCTCTCCGCGCGTGGAATCGAGCGCGAAGGTGAGGGACTTGTTGGTCGCAACGTTGATGTGGAAGCCACTGTTATTCACGGGGGCCGCAAAGGCGGTTGGTGCAGCCGGCTTACGGTTCCCGATGACGAAGGCCGTCACACCGAAGAAGCTCAGGGCCAACACCGAACGCTGGAGGCGTCTGCGGCGGCGATAAGCGTCTCCCCGGTGCACGTACGTGCCCCTTAGGTTCTTCATAAGATGAACCCCTATAACGGGTTAACTACATTGGTCGAGCTCGCTGCACCTGCATGTTAGGGAGCATCCCCCGTGCCATCAAGTCTTGCGTATTCGCCCCCCCTTCCACCCGCTTTAGCAGCCAAAGATATATCGGAGATGACCATTCCTTTGTCGAGCGCCTTCGCCATGTCGTAGACCGTCAGCAACGCTATGCCAGCACCGGTCAGCGCCTCCATCTCCACGCCCGTCTTTCCAATTGTGCGCGCCGTCACATCCACCCGGATTCCGGGCAGCGACGGATCGGGCGTCAGGACGACGGAGACGTCGTGGAGCGGCAGAGGATGGCACAACGGGATGAGCTCGGACGTCCGTTTGGCCGCCATGATCCCCGCCACCCGCGCCACCCCCAGCACGTCGCCTTTTGCGACCTCGTTCCGCACGATCGCGTCCAGCGCCTTCGGCGACATCCGAATGGAGCCCGTCGCGCGGGCCATCCGGCTGGTGTCGGGCTTCGCGCTCACGTCCACCATGCGGGCAGTCCCATCCGGCGCGACGTGCGAGAGGCCGCTGCCCTCGTCGGAGGTCATCGGAGTTGGTCCTCCAGCCGGCGGAGCAGCTCGCTCGTGATGAGTTGAGGGTTCACGTTGCCGGATGCGCGCTCCTTCGCCTGCTCGACGTCCTCGAGGGCGCGCGCGGCCGCGCGGGCGGCGGCAGGATTGCCGCGCTGCAGCGCGGCACGTGCGCGCTCGTGCAGCAGAGAGCTGAGCGCATCCAATGAAGTGCTGAACGCCCCCCGAGCCTTCGCGGCACCCTGTCCGAGTGCGACGCGCATCTGGGTCTTCCGATCGTGATCGTCGGCGGCATCGAGCATCCGCTGGGCGCGCGCGAGCGCGTCGGCCCATTCCGCGCGTCCGAGCAGCGATCCCGGCGCCCCCGCCGCCAGGCGGCGCCGCTCCTGGGCGCGATCGGGCACGCCGGCGGCGGTCACCGCCTCGCGCATCGCCGGTTCGCCGAGCACCGCATCGACCGCCTCCGCACCGAGTGGAGGCACCCGGATGGCGACGAGCCGGGAGCGGATGGTCGGCATGAGGGAGCCGGGCTCGCTCGAGGTGAGGATGATGTTCGCGCTCTTCGGCGGCTCCTCGAGCAGCTTGAGGAACGCTCCGGCGGCGTACTCGGAGTCGTCGCGGACCACCAGCCGGTCGGCGTCGCCCAACACGAACACCTTGCGCGCACCCAGCGCAGGCGCGAGCGCCGCCGCATGCGCCATCGCACGAATGGTCGCGATCAGGATGGCCTCCTCCGGGGGCGGCGGTGCATAGACGCCCGTCCGCGTCCGCTCGCCTACTGCTTCACGAAAGTCGTCCTCGACGTCTTCGGGGGAGGGATCGGAGTCCTTGAGCCGCGGCCTCGGGAAGTACCAATGAATGTCGGGGTGGGTGCCGGCCTGCGCGTAGCGGCAGTGCTGGCACTGCCCGCAGGGTCGCGGCTCCGGCCCCGTGCAGAGGAGCCGCTGGCCGAGCCACAACGCCAGGCGCTGCTTGCCGATTCCCGGGGGACCCTGGAGCAGCAGGGACGCGGGGAGCGAATCGCGCCTGATCGCGTCTTCGAGCCGGCGTCGGACGGCGTCATGGCCGTGCAATGGAAGGAGCGGCACGCAGGCAAGCTAAGGTGACCGGACCCGGTAGGGCGAGTAGCCGCGCATCGCCGAGGTGCAGATCCCTTCGACTGCTTCACTCGTTCGAGATGACTGATGCGGTCTCGCGGGCACGAAACGTGACCGACTCCCGAGCGGTCAACACGGGGAGAGAGCGATGGAACTCGGGCTGAAGGGACACAAGGTCGCCATTCTGGCGACGGACGGGGTGGAGCAGGTGGAGCTGGTGGAGCCTCGGAAGGCGCTCGATGCCGCGGGGGCAGTCACCCATCTCATCTCGCCGAAATCGGGAACGATCCAGGCGATGAACCACGACGAGAAGGGAGACGAGCTGCCGGTCGATCGCACGCTCTCCGAGGCGCATGCGAGCGAGTACGACGCGCTCCTGCTCCCGGGCGGCGTGAAGAACCCGGATCTGCTGCGCATGGACCAGAACGCGGTGCAGTTCGTCCGCGAGTTCATGCTATCGGAGAAGCCGGTGGCGGCGATCTGCCACGGTCCGTGGATGCTCGTCGAAGCGAACGCGGTGTCGGGGCGGACGCTGACGTCCTGGCCGAGCCTGAAGACCGACATCCGGAACGCGGGCGGCCAGTGGGTCGACCAGCAGGTGCAGATCGACGATCGGCTGATCACGAGCCGGAAGCCGGACGACATCCCCGCCTTCTCGGCCGCGATCGTGAAGCAGTTCGCGAACAAGATCGAGGAGCGTCGGCTCGACGAGGTGAGCGAGCAGAGCTTTCCGGCGAGCGATCCGCCGCCGAGTCCGACCGCCATCGGAGGCGAGGGCGCCGCGCGGTCGACGTGACGGAGGGGTGCGGGAGGCCGTCCCTTGGGCGGCGATCCCGCAGCCGCAGCGGGGAGTCCGCTTTGTGCCGTAAAGCACTTGACAGATAAGGCTTCCCGCTGCATTCTCCCCGCATGACACGCGTACTTCCACTTCGTCCCCCCGAGCCGCCGGAGATGCAGGCGCGGGCGATGGACAACCTCAAGTTCATCCGCGAGACGATGGAGGCCGCGGCCACCTTCACCGCGGTGTCCGGGTGGGGAACGGTCGTGATCGGCGCGACGGCGCTGGGCGCCGCCATGCTGGCCGCGTCGACGCACAGCGCCAACCGATGGATCTTCATCTGGATGTGCGAGGCCGCGCTCTCGGTGGCGATCTCCGTCTACACGATGGCGCTCAAGGCGCACGCGGCGAAGCTCCCGCTCTGGTCGGAGCCGGCGCGAAAGATCCTGTTCAGCTTCGCGCCGCCGATGGCGGGGGGTGCGCTGCTGACGCTGGTGCTGGTACAGCACGGCCTCATCGCGCTGCTGCCGGGCGTGTGGATGCTGTTGTATGGCATCGGCGTGGTCGCGGCGGGCACGTTCTCGGTGCGCATCGTTCCCGTGATGGGGCTCGCGTTCATGGCCGTCGGCACGGTGGCGCTGTTCGCGCCCGCGGCGATGGCGACGCCATTCATGGCAGCGGGCTTCGGCGGGCTGCACCTCTTCTTCGGAACCCTGATCGCACGGAGGCACGGTGGCTAAGCCAAGTGCAGCGGCGAAGCGCGCCGGCGAGGACGCCGCCGCGCGCGCGGCGCGGGACGGCTCGCCTCGCCTGCGCTCGGTGGACGGCGTGGCGCCCGAGGCGGGCGGCGAGGCCGAAGAAGGCGCGCTCGCGCTCGACCGATTGATCCACGAGCGGATGCGCCTGGGGATCGTCAGCGCGCTCGCGGTGAACGACTCGCTGACATTCAACGATC
>JAEKKK010000316.1 GCA_019510405.1 Gemmatimonadota bacterium
GAAGCCCTCGTGCTCCCCCACGACGGTGCCGTCGCGTCGCACGATCGGACCGCGCGACAACGCGGGCGCATCCGCGCCGAGCTGGCGCGCGATGATGCGCGTGTGATCCCCGTCGGGGACGAAGCAGATGTCCTGGCTCTCACGCTTCTCGGCGATCAGCTCCAGCCCCAGCTCGTGCGCCACGGCGCGCGTCTGGGCCTTCGTCTGCGCGCCCACCGGCAGCAGCATGCGCGAGAGCACGTTCCGGTCGATCCCCCAGAGGAAATACGACTGGTCCTTTGCCGGGTCGAGTCCGCGGTGCAGCGCGCCGTCGATCATGCGCGCGTAGTGACCCGTGGCGATCCAGCGTGCGTCGATCGCGTCCGCCTTGCGTACGAGGTCACGGAACTTGGTGAACGTGTTGCAGCGCACGCACGGGATCGGCGTGCGACCGCGCGCGTACTCGTCGACGAAGTCGCGCACCACGTCGTGGCCGAAGGCGCTCTCCAGATTCAGCACGTAGTGCGGGACGCCGAGCTGCTCGCAGATGCGCCGCGCATCGTTCACGCTGTCGAGGGAGCAGCAGGGACGGTCGGGCACGTCGTCGCCGTGACAGAACAGCTTCATCGTCGCCCCGACGACGTCGTAGCCCTGTCGCACGAGCAACGCCGCGGCCACCGACGAATCGACACCGCCGCTCATCGCGACCAGCACACGCTCGCGCATCACACGCTCACGCCGGTGCGAGACGGCGTGCCTTCTCCACCAGCATCGGGAGCACCTCGACCACGCGATCGATCGACGCGTCCGTCGTCAATGCACCGAGGCTCAGGCGAAGCGCCGACTTCGCGACGTCCGCCGGCACGCCGATCGCCTCCAGCACGTGCGACGGGTTGATGCTCCCGCTCTGGCATGCGGAGCCGGCCGAGCAGGCGATGCCGCGCAGGTCGAGCGCGATGAGCATCGACTCGCTCTCCGTACCGGGGATCGAGATGTTCGTGACGTGCGGCGCGCGCGGTACGCCGCGGCCGTGGATCACCGCGTCGGGCACGCGCGCGAGGAGCGAAGCCTCGAGCCGGTCGCGCAGCGCTCCGAGCCGCTGCACCTCTTCCTCCCGCTCCGCCACGGCCAGCTCCGCGGCGCACGCGAGCCCCACCGCCATGGCGACGTTCTCGGTGCCGGGGCGCCGGCCGCGATCCTGGGCGCCGCCGAACATCAGCGCCTCCATCGGCGTGCCGCGCCGGAGGTACAGCGCACCGATCCCCTTCGGCGCGCCGATCTTGTGGCCCGAGATCGAGAGCATGTCGAACGGCGTGCTGCGCGCGTCGATCGCCACCTTGCCGAACGCCTGGACGGCGTCGCTGTGGAAGACGATGCCGCGCTCCTTCGCCCGCTGCGCGAGCGCGGGAACGTCCTGCACGGTGCCGATCTCGTTGTTCACCCACATCACCGAGCAGACCGCGACGTCGTCGCGCAGGAGCGACTCGGCCGACGCCGCGGTGACCTGGCCGGATGCGTCGACGGCGAGGAGGCGCTCCTCGCCCCCCTCCTTCGAGACCTGATGGAGGGCGCCGAGCACCGCCTTGTGCTCGATCGGCGTCGACACGGCCGCGCGGCGACCTTCGTCGCGGCGGGCGCGCCAGACGCCGATGAGCGCCATGTTGTCGGCCTCGGTGCCGCACGAGGTGAAGACGACCTCGTCGGGCGAGGCGCCGAGACATCGACCCACGCGCTCCCGCGCCTCGTCGAGCGCGGTGCGCGCTTCGCGGCCCCACCGATGGACGCTCGAGGGGTTGCCGAAACGCGGCCCGAAAAAGGGCAGCATCGCGGCGAGGACCTCCTCGCGGACCGGTGTGGTCGCGGCGTGATCGAGATAGACTGGCTCAGGCATACGCTTGAAGTCTAACGACTTAGGGGCTCCCTGCGCGAGAGCGGATCAGCGGGAGCGCAGCACGGCGCGCACCGGCGCGGCGTCCAGGCCGGCCAGGCGCTGCGGGAGCGCGATCAGCTCGTACCGCCCCTCCGATACCCCGCGAAGGTCGAGATTTTCCAGCACGAACGCACCCCCGCCAAAGAGGGCATGGTGCACCTCGAGCTGGGTGCTGTGGCGCGTGTCCACGGAAGGCGCGTCCACCCCGAACAGCCGGAGCCCTCGCTCGGCCAGCGTCGCGGCGACGGTGGGGTCGAGCACGGGCCAATCGGAGGGGAAGGCGCCGTCGGCGATGCAATGCCCGGTGCGCAGCAGCAGGCGCTCGACGCCGGCGAGACGCGCGTCGTCCACGCCGATCGAGAGCGGGCCGGCGGGCGATCCGCTGACGTCGATCACGACTGCGTCGCCCAGGAATGCCTCGAGAGGGAGCAAGTCGGAGGCGGGCCAGCCATCGTGCACGTGGAGCGGTGCGTCCGCATGCGTGCCAACGTGCGGGCTGCCGCCGATCCGGGACAGGTTGACGCTCCCCCCCTCGGCCATGCGCATCGTCCAGCCACACTCGAATGGCGCGTCGCCGGGCCACTCCGGCGTTCCGACGCGAACCTCGACCGAGATGTCGTGCAGCACGCTAGCCCGGCTTGCCGTAGAACTTCGCGCGAACAGCCCAGAGTGCGGGGAAGAACTTCTGGTCGATGGTGCGCGCGAGATACTTCGCGCCAAGCGTGCCGCCCGTGCCGCCCGTGAGCGGTCCGAGCACGCGCTCCACGAGCTGCACGTGGTGGAAGCGCCAGAGACCGAACTGCTGTTCGTACTCGAGCAGCGCCTCGGCAAGGAAGAAGAGGATCGTCGGGCGTGGTCCGGTGAACAGAGACTCGAGATCCACCTGCTGCGAGGCGAGCAGCGAGAGGAAGAGCTCCTGCAGCGTCGGCCGCGACAACGCCCGCTGGACCAGGGGAGGAATCTCGCCGTGCTCGGAGACGACCTCCATGAACTGCGGCTCGCGCAACCCGGACGCAGCTTCGATGGCCCGGAACTGGACGCTCTGCGATCCGCTCGACGTTCCGAGGTGGCGCCGGAATTCGGCGAAGTGCTGCGGGGGAAGGGTCTCGAGTGCGGAGAGCTGCGCCGAGACGATGCGCATGAGCGCGTTGATCCGTCCCATGCGGAAGAGCGCGAACTCGGCCTCGTGCCGCTCGAACGCGTCGATCAGTCCGTCGAGCTCGTGGAGGATCTCCTTGAACCACAGCTCGCTCGCCTGGTGCACGACGATGAAGAGCAGCTCGTCGGCGTGCTCGGGCTTCGACCGCGGACGCTGCAGTGCCAGAAGCTGGTCCAGCGCGAGGTAGGACCCGTAGGTGACCTCGCCGTCGGCAGGCCGCGGCGCGTCGCTCAAAAGGTCGCCACCTCGAGCGAGACGACGTCGTCGACGCGCATCATCTCGGTCGTGAAGAACGGCTCGCCGTACCGTGTGCGAATCAGCGCGCCGTACGTCGCCGCGTGATGGGTGACGATGTCGTAGAGCGGCTCGCCGTTCGGGTAGACCTCTCCCGCCTGGATCTCACCGTCGAACTGGGAGCTGTAGCAGCGGACCGCTGCCATCTTCTGCTCGAACTCGGCGCTGATGTCGACGACGAAGGAGGGCCGGTCGAAGTCCTGCCGGTACGCGATCGCGTGCAGGATCTTGTGTGGCCGGTGCTTCGGTATGTCCGGTGCCAGCTTGGTGAGGCCGGCGAGGAAGCACGCATCGCGAATGAGTTGTGCGGCGACCCAGTGATCGGGGTGGCGTCCCTGGAGGGGCGGTGCGATGACGACGCGCGGGCGGAAGCGCCGGATCGCGCGCACGAGCCGTTCGCGCGTCGCCGGCGTGTTCTCGATGCCGGCATCGGGGAGCCCGAGGGTCTCGCGCGCGCTGCAGCCGATGATCTCGGCCGCGCGCTCCGCCTCCTGTTGCCGCAGCTCGGCGGAGCCGCGCGTACCCATCTCGCCTTGCGTGAGGTCGATGATCGCCGTGCGGTGGCCGGCTTTCGCCGCCTTGATGAGCGTCCCGCCGCAGGTGAGCTCGACGTCGTCGCGATGGGCGGCGATAGCGAGGAGCGCGACGGGCGCTTCAGAGGTCGTTCGTTCTGCTGGCATCGCGGGAATATAGGGCGCCGGGCGGTGCCAGGCAGATCGCGCCGCTATTCGTACCGCAGTGCCACCACAGGGTCCAGCCTTGCTGCCTTGATCGCCGGGAGCATCCCGAAGAGGATGCCCGTCACCGCGCTGATGCCGAGCGCGGCGGCCACCGTGCCCCACGACGTCGATGCC
>JAEKKK010000317.1 GCA_019510405.1 Gemmatimonadota bacterium
ACGATGCTCTCGATCACCCCTGACTTGATGTAGGGGCGGCACATGTTCGGCAGCGAGAGGCCGGTCACCTTCACGTCGGTACGCCCCGACTGCTTCACCGCCTCCGCGGCGCCCGGCACCGCGGGCGCCGCGATGGCCATGATGAGCTTCACGGTCGGGTGCACCTTGAGCACGGTCTGCGTTTCCGTGAAGGCGCGGTCGCGGTCCCCTTCGCTCGGCTGGATCGCGACGAGCTTCATCTCGGGATACTTCGCCAGCCGCTCCTTGATGTACTTGATCCATTCATTCTGATTCGCTGCGCTGAGGCTTGCCGTGATGATCGCGAACTCACCCTTGCCGCCCATGATCCGCGCGGCCTCGTCGGTGAGCGTGTAGCCGATTCCCTGCGGCGTTGCCTGGTTGACGAAGAAGTCACGTGCGTCCTGGGCGGCGTCGGCGTCCCACGTCACGACCTTGATCCCCTTCTGGCGCGCCTTCCGCAGCACGGTGGAGATCGCCTCCTTGTTCTCCACGCTCACGGCGATCGCGTTCACGCCGCGCGTGATCCACGCTTCGACCACCTCGTTCTGCTTTGCCGGGTCGAGGTCGGTCGGACCGTCCCACAACAGCTCGACGCCGAGCGCGTTCGCCGCCGAGTCGGCGCCTTTGCGCGCGCTGATGAAGTACGGGTCCCCCTTCGCCTTCGGCATCATCGCGACGACGGGCCTCGTCCCACGGCTCGTCGAGCTACCACCCTGCGTCGAATCCGTCAGGGTAAACGACACGCTGGACGGACCGCCGCTCGCCAGGTAGCCGTTTCGGATCGTATTCACCAGCACCCAGTTGCTCGCCGCGACGATCAGAGCGCCCGCAATGATCACCGCGCTGAGGACCGCTACCTGTGAGTTCCGCACTTCGTCCTGTTCCGTTGCGATGGTGGGAAACGTGGGCCGCGACTTCGCCTGCCGCGAGAGCAGATCGACGACGATCGTGGCGACGAGCAGCACACCGGTGAGAATGCCCGCGAGCTCCGCCGGCTGCCCGGTCAATCGGAGCCCGTTCTGCAACAGCACGATGGCGAACAGGCCGAGCACCGTGCCGAGGATCGTCCCGCGTCCGCCGAAGATCGACGCGCCCCCGAGCACCACGGCGGTGATCGCCATCAGCTCGTAGCCGGTGCCCGCGTCGGACTTCGCCTGGCCGAGATGCGCGACGTAGATCACCGCGGCCAGGCTCGCCGCGAACCCGGAGAGGATGTACACCGCGGCCAGCCGCCGGGTCACCGGGATCCCCGCGTAGCGCGCGCCCTCCGGAGAGTGGCCGATCGCGTACAGCGCGCGCCCCGCACTCGTGCGGTGCAGCCACCACGCCGTACCCAGCGCCGCGGCGACGAAGATGAAGAGCTGCGTCGGCACCACGCCGCCGACGTATCCCTGCCCCAGCCGCAGAAAGGACTCGGGAAAGCCGGAGTAATGCTGGATCCCTCCCGTCGCCCCTTCGGCGATCCCGCGAAAGAGCGAGAGCGTGCCGAGCGTGACGATGAGCGGCGGGAACTTGAGCCGCGTGATCAGCACGGCGTTGAGCAGCCCGCCCGCCACACCGAGCAGCAGCGTCAGGACGATCGCCACGGGCATCGGCACTCCTGCGTCGTGCCAGAGTGCACCCAGCACCACCGCGGCGAGCCCCATCATCGAGCCCACCGAGAGATCGATCCCGCCGGTGACGATGATCGGCGTCATCGCCAGCGCGAGCAGCCCGATCTCCACCGCAAGTCGCGTGACCTCGAACGCATTCCCCGCCGTCGCGAAGTTGTGCCCCGTCATCCCGAACACGAGACACTCGACGAGGATCACGACGAGCAGCACCCACTCGTTGTTCGGGAACAGTCGCTCCGCGAGCGATCCGCGCGCCCCCGCCTCCGCGCTAGCGGGCGGCGACGGCGCGACCGAAGAGGCTTCCATGTCGTTCGAGTCGCGCCATCGCGGCATCGGCCACGAGCGCGGCGAGGATGATGAGCCCCTGGATCGCCTTCGCCCAGAACGGGCTGATGCCGACGTACGTCATCGCCGTACCGATCGTCCCGAGCAGCAGCACGCCGATCAGCGTGCCGAGCACGGAGCCTCGGCCGCCCGTGATCGCGGTGCCGCCAACGACAACCGCGGCCACCGCCTGGAGCTCGAGCCCGAGCCCCGCATTGCTCGGCACAGCGTCGAAGCGCACCGCATTGAGCGTCGCGGCCAGTCCGACGAGCGCGCCGGTCAGCGTGAAGACGCCGAACACCACGCGCTTCGGCTCGATGCCGGCCAGCCGCGCCGCTTCTTCGTCGGATCCGACGGCATAGAGCGTCCGCCCGAGCTGCAGGTGGCGCAGCGCCCATCCCGCCGCGATCAGCGCGATCAGCGCGACGAGCACGATCACCGCCTGCGCCATCGGCGCCGTGAGGCCGAACCACTGGAAGTTCGACGGCAGCCCCTGCACCCACGCGCCTTCCGTCGCCCAGCGCAGCGCATCCCGCCACGCCACGAGCATGGCGAGCGTGACGATGATCGAGGGAAGCCCCAGCGTGCCGACGAGGAAGCCGTTCACGGCACCCATCGCTGCACCGACTCCCAACACCAGAAACGGCACGAGCGCGATCGGCACGCCGGCCTTGGCGAGCACGCCCGCCGCCACGCTGCACACGGCGAACTGTGACCCCACCGAGATGTCGATCTCCCCGACGAGGATCACGAGCGTCATCCCGATCGAGACGAGCAGCACCGGCGCGTTGTTGAGCGCCAGGTCGCGCAGGTTCCCCGCACCGAAGAACGACGGCGCGACGACCAGCACGGCGAGCAGCACCGCCGCGAGCGCGATCGCCGGCGGAAGCTCGCGCGCACGGAGCGCTCCGCGACGGCTCATCGCGCCGCGCCTCCCGCCGCGACGAGCGTCTTGAACTCGCTCGTCTGCTGCCCCAGCGCACGCGCCAGGACGCGCTCCGGCGTCGCCTCGTCGCGATCCAGTACGTCGACGATCGTCCCGCCGTGCATCACGGCGATCCGGTCGCTCATGCCGAGGATCTCGGGCAGCTCGGACGAGATCATCAGGATGGCCACGCCCTGCTCCGCCAGCTCGGTCATCAGCTCGTGGATCTCCGACTTCGCGCCGACGTCGATCCCCTGCGTCGGCTCGTCGAGGATGAGCAGCGTCGGCTTGGTCAGCAGCCAGCGGCTCAGCGCCACCTTCTGCTGGTTCCCTCCCGACAGCGTCGAAACGAGGGAGCGGATCGAGGCGGTCTTCACGCCGAGCCGCTTCGTGTAGTCGGCGGCGAGCTCGCGCTCTCGGCGAAAATCCAGCGCGCCGAAGCGCGAGAGGTTGTCGAGCGCGGCGAGGGTCACGTTCTCGCTCACCGGCATCTCCAGCACCACGCCATGCCGGCGTCGATCCTCGGGAACGTAGGCAATCCCGTTGCGGATGGCGTCGGCGGGCGAGTTGATGCGCACGGTCCGTCCGCGCACGCGGATCTCGCCCCGGTCGCACGGCGTGAGGCCGAAGATCGTCCGCGCCAGCTCCGATCGTCCCGCGCCGACGAGCCCCGACAGCCCGACGATCTCACCCGCGCGCACCGTCAGGTCGACGTCGCGCACCCCGCTCTCCCCGCAGCCGACACCTCGCAGCTCGAGTACGGTGTCGCCGAGCGGCACGGTGCGTTTCGGGAACACCGCCGCCAGCTCACGCCCCACCATCATCTGGATGAGCTGCTCGCGGTTGACCTCCGCCATGTCCCGCGTCGCGATCGTCGTCCCGTCGCGCAGCACGGTCACGCGGTCGGCGATCGTCGGCAGCTCCTCGAGGCGGTGCGAGATGTAGATCATCCCCACCCCCTGCGCCCGCAGCTCGCGCACGACCCGGAACAGGTTGTCCGTGTCCTCCTTCGACAGCGACGCCGTCGGCTCGTCGAGGATGAGCACGCCCGCATCGGCGCCCAGCGCGCGCGCGATCTCGACGAGCTGCTGCTGCGGCATGCTCAGGTCGCCCGCTTCCGCCTCCGGGTCGATCCGCGCCCCAACGCGCCCCAACAGCTCCTGCGCGCGTGCGCGCCGCGCGCGCCAGTCCACCCGTCCCCACCGGCCGGTCCGCTCGAGCCCGAGTGCAATGTTCTCCGCCACCGTGAGCTCGGCGAACAGCGCCGGCTGCTGATAGATCGCCGCGATGCCGAGCGCCTTGGCGGACGATGGGCTCAGCCGCTCGAGAA
>JAEKKK010000318.1 GCA_019510405.1 Gemmatimonadota bacterium
CCCGCCTCGAGCGCGTCGGCCAGCGGCGGCTCGGTCGGGGAGAGCAGCTCGATCCCCCAGTCGTTCGACGACATCGCGAAGGTGATCGGCACGCACCGCGACATGCGATACGCGAACAGCGCCGCCAGCCCCTCGTGCACCAGTCGCCCTTCGAGCGGATAGATGAACAGGTGCCAGCCATCGCGCGAGCGCATCCGCTCGACGAGCAGCTCGTCGGCGCGCGGGATGGCCGACCACTTCCGCTGAATCTCGAGCAGCGCGCGCAGCGCCTCGAGCTCGGCCCCTCGAAACACCCCGTCTGCGGCTTCCTGCAATCGCAGTCGCAGCAAGTGCGCGAGCTCGTCGGACAATGGAAGCCGGCTCCCCATCCACCGCGGGATCGCCCCACGCGTGTTCGGCGCGCGGCGCACCCACACCCGCATGTCGCGCACGCGCACGAACTCCAGCGGCGTACCGGCAAAGAAGAAACGCGTCCCCGGCGTGAGCCGTGCCGCGAACGATTCCTCCACCGAGCCGAGCACGCCGCCGCGCAGATACTGCACGACGATCTGTGCGTCGCTCACGATCGTGCCGATCGACATGCGATGCCGCCGCGCCTGCTCCCCTGGCCCGAGCGTGTACACGCCGTCCTCCACGTGCACCCGCGCGTACTCGGGATACGCGCTCAGCGTCTCGCCCCCCGTCGTCACGAAGTCGAGCGCCCACGCCCATTCGTCGTCCGCCAGCTCGGCGTACGCCCGCGTGCTGCGCACCTCGGCGAGCAATCGATCTGCGACGAACCCGCCGCCGAGCGCCACCGTGACGAGATGCTGCGCGAGCACGTCGAGCGGTCGTTCCACCGGTAGCCGCGCTTCGATCGTTCCCGATTCCATCCCGTCGCGCACCGCCGCCACCTCGAGCAGCTCGAGCGCGTTGGTCGGCACGCAGGTCACGCGGCTCGTCTCGCCAGGCTGATGACCGCTGCGCCCCGCGCGCTGGAGCAGCCGCGCCACGCCCTTCGGGCTTCCAATCTGCAGCACGCGGTCGACTGGCGTGAAGTCCACTCCCAGGTCGAGAGAGGACGTCGCCACGACGCAGCGCAGCGTGCCGGCGCGCATCGCGCTCTCCACCCAGTCGCGCGTCTTCCGGTCGAGCGAGCCGTGGTGCAGCGCGATCGCCCCCGCCCAATCGGGGCGCGCGGCGAGGATCGCCTGGTACCAGATCTCCGTCTGCGAGCGCGTGTTCGTGAAGACGATCGTGCTGCGCGCGCGCTCGATCGCCTCCACGACCTGCGGGACGAGCTGGGTGCCGAGATGCCCCGCCCACGGGAAGCGCTCGACCACCGGCGGGATCAGCGCATCCACCACGACCCTCTTCCCCTCGGCGCCCCGCACGATCGGACCGTGCTTCGCCGTCGGCCCCACGCCCAACAGCGAAAGCCGTGCATCAGACAAGCCGCCGATCGTCGCCGAGAGTCCCCAGATGCGCGCCGTCGGCGCGAGCGTGCGGATGCGCGCCAGCGCGAGCTCGGTCTGCACCCCGCGCTTCGTCCCCATCAGCTCGTGCCACTCGTCCACGATCACCGCGCGCAGATCGCCGAACACCTCGGCGACGTCGGCGCGCGTCAGGAGGAGGGTGAAGCTCTCCGGCGTCGTGACGAGCGCGGTGGGCAGCTTCCTGCTCTGCCGCGCGCGCACCGCGGTGCTCGTATCGCCCGTCCGCGACTCGAGCGACCACGGGATGCCGAGATCGTGCACCGGCGCCGCGAGCGACTCGAGGGTGTCCGCGGCGAGCGCGCGCAACGGCGTGATCCAGAGGACGCGCAGCGGCGCGGTCGCCGCGCGGCGCGTACGGCGTGTGCGGTCCGTTGCCTGCGTTGCGCCGTTCGTCTCATGAGCAAGCCACTCGAGCAGCGGACCCCACCACGCCGCGAGCGTCTTCCCCGTGCCGGTCGCGGCGTGCACGAGCCCACTCTCGCCACGCCCGTACGCGCGCCACACCTCACGCTGGAACTCGAGCGGCGACCATCCCTTCGACGCGAACCAGCGCTCCGCGGCAGCGGTGTCTTCCGAGGCGGCGTCGCTCACACCGGCGCCTCGAGCATGGCGCGCAAGGTGTCCATGGTGTCGGCGTCGTCGGCCGACTTGTCGGTGCGCCAGCGCGCGATCCGCGGAAAGCGCACCGCGACTCCCGACTTGTGCCGCGGTGACCGCTGGATTCCCTCGAAGTGCAGCTCGAACACCTGCACCGGCTCTACCTGTCGCACCGGCCCGAACCGATCGACGGTGTGCCGGCGGATCCACGCGTCCAGCGTGCGGATCTCCGCATCGGTGAGCCCGGAGTACGCCTTCGCGAACGGCACGAGCGCGTCCCCTTCCTTGAGCGCGAAGGTGTAGTCGGTGTGGAGCAGCGCACGCCGCCCGTGACCGGGCTGCGCGTAGACCATCACGGCGTCCACGCTGTACGGCTGCACCTTCCACTTCCACCACGATCCCTTCCGTCGCCCGACGCCGTACTCCGAGTCGAGCCGCTTCAGCATCAACCCCTCGGCGCGACGCGTGCGCGCGTCGGCATGTGCGCGCCGTGCATGCTCCCAATCGTCGAGCGGCACCACGGGCGAGAGCACCAGTGCGCCGCTCAACGCCGTCGTGTCGACGATCCGCGCCAGCTCGGCGCGCCGCTCGGCGAGCGGCATCGCCCGCACGTCGCGGCCGTTCGACTCCAGCAGATCGTACGCGACGAGCACCACCGGCACCTCGGCGAGGATCTTCGGCCCGAGCGTCTTGCGACCGATCCGGCGCTGAAGCTGCGCGAAGGGGAGCGCGCCGTTCTTCCACGGCATGATCTCTCCGTCGATCACGGTGCCGTTGGGGAGATGATCCCCCGCATCGACGAGCTCGGGATAGCGGTCCGTCACCAGCTCGCCGCCGCGCGTCCAGATGTACGTCCGTCCGTCGCGCCGGATGAGCTGCGCGCGAATGCCGTCCCACTTCCACTCGGCCTGCCACCCGCGTGCTTCTCCGAGTGACTCGAGCTCGCCCTCGAGCGCGTACGCGAGGTAGAACGGGAACGGGCGCGACGCATCCGCATCGCGGCTGTCCGCCGCCACGAGCGCCGAGAAGTTCTCCGCCGTCGGCGTCCAGTGTCCGCCTAGCCGGTGCGCGATCACCCCTTCGTCGATCCCGCTCGCCTTCGCGAGCGCGCGTGCGACGAGCTGCTCCGACACGCCGACGCGAAAGCTCCCCGTGATCAGCTTGTTCCACAGGTAGCGCTCCGTGCCGGCGAGCGCGCGCCACGCCGCGAGCACCGCGCCACGCTGCTCGTCCTCCGTCATCGTCGCGAGCGGAAGCAGTCGCCGCTCCACCCAGCCGTGCAGCGACAGCGGATCGGCATCGGTCGCGCTGTTGCCACTCGGCAGCAGCAACGCGATCGTCTCCGCCAGGTCGCCGACCGCGTGATAGCACTCGTCGAACAGCCAGTCGGGGACGTGCGCTTCCTCCATCGCCCACGCGGCGATGCGACGCACCGGGATCAGCCGCTTCGGCCGGCCACCGGAAAGGAAGTACACGGCCCACGCCGCGTCCGCCGGTTCCGCGCTGGCGAAGTAGTCCGCCATGGCCGAGACCTTCGCGTTCGTCGACGTCGTGGAGTCGATCGCCGAATACAGCCGTGCGAACTGCTTCACGCCAACGCGCTCTCGTCGGCGACGGCGGGCTGCTCGTCGTTCTCTCCTTCCCAGTGACTGGCGATCGCGCGCGCTTCCAGCCCCTTCTCACGCAGGAAATGCACGACCTGGTCACGATATCCGTGCGTGACCCACACTTCTTGCGCGCCGGTCTCGTCGATCGCGGCGAGCAGCGCCGGCCAGTCCACGTGATCCGACAGCACGAAGCCGCGATCGAGTGCGCGACGCCGCCGCGCGCCGCGCACCTGCATCCATCCGCTCGCGAACGCCGTGGAGACGTCGCCGAACCGGCGCAGCCACGGGCTCCCTGCCGCCGACGGCGGCGCGACGATCAGGCTGCCCGCGAAGCTCGTTCCCTTCGCCAGCGCGGCCACGGGCGTCGTCGCGGCGAGCCGGACGCCGCTCTCGCGATAGTCCGCCGTCAGCCGCTCCACCGCGCCGTGCGTGTACACTGGCCCGATGTCCGCGCCGGCGACGCCCGCGAGGATACGCTGCGCCTTACCGAGTGCGTACGCATACACCAGCGACGCGCGTCCCTCGCTCGCG
>JAEKKK010000319.1 GCA_019510405.1 Gemmatimonadota bacterium
GACCCCAAGGCCGCCGACACCTTCAAGGCGATCTCGGAGGCGTATCAGACGCTCGGCGACGCCGAGAAACGGAAGCAGTACGACCAGATGCGCCAACTGGGCGCGTTCGGCGGCTTCGGGGGCGGTGCGCGCGGCGCGGGGACGCGACCAGGCGGAGGTGCGGGAGTCCCGCCGCAGGGCAACGTCCGCTTCGAAGACTTCGACATCGGCGGACTGGGTGGGCTGGGAGACATCTTCAGCTCGATGTTCGGCGGCGGAGCCGCCGGTCCGCGTGGCGCCACGGGGGGCACCCGTGCTCGTGGCCCGCAGCGCGGTCAGGACGTCGAATCGACACTGGAGATCCCCTTCCGCACCGCCGCACTGGGCGGGAAGGTGCCCGTGGAGCTGGACCTGAACGAGGAGTGCCCGACCTGTCACGGGAGCGGCGCGGCGCCAGGCGCGAAGCTCGTGACCTGCGAGGAGTGCAAGGGCCGCGGCACGATCAGCTTCGGCCAGGGCGGTTTTGCCGTGAACCGGCCGTGCCCGGTGTGCCTCGGCCGCCGGCAGGTCCCTACGGAGCGGTGCCCCACCTGCGCCGGTGCCGGCGAGGTCCGCACGCGGAAGAAAGTCATGATCACCGTTCCCACCGGCGTGGATACGGGCACGAAGATCCGGCTCAAGGGACAGGGTGGCCGCGGCGCGAAGAACGGCCCGCCGGGCGACCTGCTCATCACTTTCACCGTCGCGCCCGACCGCTTCTACAAGCGCGAGGGCGTCGATCTGATCGCGCCCGTCCCGATCAACATCGCGCAGGCGACGCTCGGCTCTCGGGTGAGCGTGAAGACGCTCGACGGGACGAAGGTGGCGATCAAGATCCCGCCGGGCACGGCGTCGGGAAAGCGCTTCCGCGTGCGAGGGCAGGGGATCGAGAAGGACGGGACGAAGGGCGACCTCATCGTCCAGGTCGAGGTCGCGGTGCCCGAGAAGCTGACGCCGGAGCAGGAGGAAGCGATGAAGGCGTTCGCCGAAGCCGGGGGCATGAAGTACTAGCGCCTTCGCCGACGCGGGAGCAAGGAAGTACTAGCCCCCGTTGCGTTGCGCAACGAATCGTCGGGTGCGACTGTCACAGGAACAGCTCCGCTCCCGTACTACCGTGCGTCACCTTCGGACCCCATCGATGAAGCTCGCAGGATTCCTCACAGTGCTCGCGCTCGCCCGCCCACTGGCGGCGAACGCGCAGGCGCTCCCCGTGCGCGATACCACCCTGGCCAACGGGCTCCACGTCATCGTCGTGGAGAACCACGCGGTTCCGCTGGCGACGGTCGAGCTGGACGTGAAGAACGGCGCGTACACGCAGACCCCGGAGTTCGAGGGGCTGGCGCATCTGTACGAGCACATGTTCTTCAAGGCGAACAAGACGATCCCGTCGCAGGAGAGATACCTGCAGCGGACGCGCCAGCTCGGCGCGCAGTGGAACGGCACCACGTCCGACGAGCGCGTCAACTACTTCCTCACCCTGGGCGTCGACAGTCTGCGCGCCGGCATGCAGTTCATGGAGGACGCGGTACGCTATCCGCTCTTCCTCCAGGAGGAACTGGTGCGCGAGCGCCCGGTCGTCACCGGCGAGTTCGATCGCAACGAGGCGAACCCGTACTTCCAGCTCAACCGCGCGATGGACACGCTGTTGTGGACGCCGGAGTACTACTCGCACAAGAACACCATCGGCAGCCGGCAGGTCATCCTGTCGACGACGCCCGAGAAGATGCGCGAGATCCAGCACCGGTATTACGTGCCGAACAACTCGGCGCTGATCCTCGCAGGGGACATCACACCGGCCAACGGCTTCCGCGTGGCGGCGGAGATCTTCGGCGATTGGCCGCGCGGCGACGATCCCTTCGCCACGCCGGTCCCGGACCCGCCACCGCTGACGAAGTCGAAGGCCGTGATCGTCGAACAACCGGTGGAGGCGGCGACCCTGGTCCTGAAGTTCGACGGGCCAAGTGTCACGCGCGACCCACATTCGACGTACGCCGCGGACGTGCTCTCGTCCATCCTCAACAAGCGCACGAGCGCGTTGAGCAAGCGCCTCGTGGATAGTGGGCTCGCCTACTACGCGAACCTGAGCTACTACACGCTCGCGCACACCGGTCCGATCTCGCTCGTGCTTCAGGTGGATCCCGCGAAGGCGGTCGAAGCCAAGCGCGTCGCGCTCGAGGAGATCACGAAGATGGGCGACTCCAGCTACGTCTCTCAGCAGGAGCTCGCCGACGCACAGACGGAGCTCGGCATCCAGGCGCTGTACGAGCGCGAGCAGACGAGCGAGTGGGCGCACACGATCGGCTTCTGGTGGTCCGTGGCCAGCCTGGACTACTACCGCAACTACGTGCCGAACATGCAGCGCATCAGCCGGAGCGATCTCGCGCAGTACGCGCGGACGTATCTGGTCGGGAAACCGTACGTGGTGGGACTCATGATGAATCCCGACGCGTTCAAGAAGACGCGCATCGGCGCCGACGCGCTGCTGCCGAAGGAGCTCGTGCCATGACCCGGACGCCCATCGTTCTCGCCCTGCTGGTGATCGCGTCGCCGTGCATCGCGCAATCGGCGCCGAAGATCGACGACTTCACCGTCGCGGGCATTCACGTCATCCACAAGCCGATCTCGGCGAATGACGTGATCGCCGTGCAACTGTTCGTGAAGGGGGGCGCCGCGGCGATCACTCCGTCGAACGCCGGCATCGAACAGCTCATCGTGGACGCGGCGCCGCTCGGGACGTCCAAGTATTCGAAGGAGCAGTTCACCGCCGCGGCGACGAAGAACGGCGCGCAGGTCGGCGGATCGGCCGACCTGGAGTACACGTCGATGACGCTGCGCGCGGTACGACAGAACTGGGACGCCTCGTGGGACCTGTTCGCCGAGGCGGTCGCGCATCCCACCTTCCCCGAGGCGGAGGTGGCGGTCGCGCGCGGCCAGTTGGTGAACCAGGTCAAGCAGCGCACGGACGATCCGGACGCGTACCTCGAGCAGGTCAGCGACAGTGTCGTCTTTGCCGGCCATCCCTTCGCGCCGGAGCCGCGCGGCACACCGAAGTCGGTTGCGACGCTCACCTCGGCGGAGCTCGCACGGTGGCATGCGCGCCGCTTCACGCGGGCGAACATGTTGATCGTCGTCGTCGGCAACGTTTCGCACGACGATCTGGTGGCGAAGATCAACCGGTCGTTTGGCGGGCTGCCGGCCAGCGGTGGCGCGGTGGCGGCGGTGCCCGCGCTCGCGCCAATGAAGGCGAGTGTGACGATCATGAACCGGAGCCTGCCCACGAACTACATCCAGGGCACCTTCGCCGCACCGCCCAGCAGGAGCCGCGATGCGGCCGCGGTCCGGCTCGCGGTGCGGATCCTCAGCGATCGGCTGTTCGAAGAGGTGCGCACGAAACGGAATCTCACCTACGCCGTGTATTCCTTCTTCCGCGGCGGGAGTGTGGGGCGAGGCGCGGTGTACGTGACGGCTGTCGATCCCGACACGACCCTCAAGGTCATGCTGGCCGAAGTGCGACGCCTGCAGCGGGAGCCCGTATCCACCGAGCGGTTGCAGGAATCGCGAAACGACTACGTCACCGCGTACTGGATGGGGCAGGAGACGAACCTCGGCCAGGCGGCGCAGCTGGGCGCGTTCGAGCTGACCGGCGGGGGCTGGAGGAACGCGCTCGCCCTGGTCGACAGGGTCAAGGCCGTGACGCCGGCCGACATCCAGCGGGTCGCGACGCGCTACTTCAGGAACGCGCGCTTCGTCGTGGTGGGCGATCCCAAGAAGGTCGACCCAGCGCTCTTCAAGTCGCTCTGATCGTCGAGCGGTGTCAGGCGGCGCGCACGGGAAGCGCGCGCCGCCCGCGCTCGATCACACCGCCGCCGAGCACGCGGGCGCCGTCGTAGAGCACCATCGACTGGCCCGGGCTGATCGCGCTCACCGGCTCGTCGAGCGCGAGCTCCACCTCGCCTCCGTCGCGGCGGACGAGCACCCCCGACGCGGCGCGCGAGCGATGCCGGATCTGTACTGACAGCTCGGTACCGAGGGGGGGAGGGTCGACGAGCCAGTTGACCTCGCGCGCCACGACGCCGCGGCCGAGCAGTTCCTCGCGTGGCCCGATCACCACGGTGCGGGACTCGGGTTCGATCGCGACGACGAACATCGGCTCGCCGAAGCCGCCCGGCAGTCCGCGCCGCTGCCCAAC
>JAEKKK010000221.1 GCA_019510405.1 Gemmatimonadota bacterium
GTCTCCGGGCTGGCGACGAAGACGAGCGCGGTGGAGTGGCTGCTCAAGTCGATCTTCACCCACTTCCCGGCGCAGAAGGGGAGCGTCGCCGCGGTCTGCTTCAACGTGAAGGGGCCGGACCTCTGCTACCTCGACCAGCCGGGGGACATCGACGAAGCGGACCGTGCGCTCTACGAGAAGTGTGGCGTCGTCCCCGAGCCGTTCGGCGACGTCCAGTACTTCGCGCCGTACAAATCGGACGGCGTGTCGCTCAACACGCTGCGCTCGAACGAGTCACTGCTCGACAACGTGACGGCGCTCACGTGGGGGCTGCGCGAGGTGCTCCAGTACGCCGAGGTGCTGCTCAACAAGGATGACGTCGACGCGAAGGCGGACGCGCTGATCGACTTCATCAAGGAGAACGTCCTCGACAAGAAGTTCGTCGACCCGATGCTCGAGCGGACGCACTCGGTCACGTCGTTCGCCGATCTCGACGCCTGGTTTCGCGACGTGCTCCGCGGCCTGGAGAAGAAGGACGACCAGAGCTGGCGCACCCACCACGTGGCGACGATCCGCAAGGTGCGGAACCGTCTCTCCAACATCTCGCTGCGGTGCAAGGGACTCGTCGCCGACGATGGCGCCACGAGCGATCTCCCGTTCGGGAGCTTTCAGGATCGCACGGTGTATGTCATTGACGTCGCCGGACTCGAGGAAGATGCGCAGGACCTGATCTTCGCCCGCGTGGTGACGAAGCTGCGGGAGCACCTCGAGAAGCGGGACCTGGGCGTGCAGCACGTCGTCGTGTTCGTGGACGAGCTGAACAAGTACGCGCCTGGCGACGGTCCGGAAACGTACGTACGCAAGATGCTGCTCGACATCGCCGAGCGAGGTCGGTACCTGGGCCTGGTGCTCTTCTCCGCCCAGCAGTTTCGCTCGCAGGTGCATCGCCGCGTGGTGGGCAACTCGGGTACGGCGCTCTACGGCCGCATGGACGGCGACGAGCTGGCGACGCCCGGCTACGCGGTCCTGAGCCCGGCGATCAAGACGAAGCTCGCGACACTGGAGAAAGGACAGCTCATGGTGCGTCACCCGCACTTCACGCAACCCATCTTCGTGCGCTTCCCGCGCCCCGCCGTGATGCGGGGACGCGACGGCGTGAGCCAGTATCCGTCGGCGCAGTCGGTGTCGCTGCACGCGGCGGTGCTGCGCACGCTGCGGGTGCTCGATCCGTCGCTCACGCTGGGGTGGCTGCAGGACGTGACGCAGCTCGCCACCGACGACGAGATCCTGCGCGCGCGGAACGACGTCGTGCGGACGCGGCCGGCGGACGTACGCAAGACG
Source organism: Gemmatimonadota bacterium (assembly GCA_019510405.1). Lineage (GTDB taxonomy): Bacteria > Gemmatimonadota > Gemmatimonadetes > Gemmatimonadales > Gemmatimonadaceae > AG11. Next base: position 1,321 of record JAEKKK010000221.1, read on the forward strand.
TTCGCGGCGCACTTCCGCGCGGCCGTGGTGCCGCGGACGGCTTCGCGTCCACATGCGCCCGCGCCGCTCCCCGCCGTTCCTTCGGATGATCCGTACGGGTTCTGAGGAGACGTCGAGGTAGTGCGCATCGCGATGCGGACCCGCCGGCAGGGCAGACGGCACGCACGGTCGCTCGCGCTCGTGGCCGCAGGGCTTCTCGGAGCGACGCGGCAGGCCGCGTCGCAAACGGCTGCCTCGAGAGATGGCGTGGTGCTGCGGCTGCATCCGCGCGTGGGCGATACGCTGCGCACGCGGCTCGAGCAGCTGACGGAGATCACCGTGACGCGGCCCGGCACGGCGTCGCGGCCGATGGCGACGTCGGTCACGGTGCTCGCGCGCACGATCGTGCAGGCATCGCGGCAGGCGTCGACGACGGTGCTCACCGTGGTCGATTCGGCCGAGGTGCACACGTCCGACGTCCGCGGTGGCGCGATGGCGGCCCAGGCGGAGCGGTCGCTGCGCGGACAGCGCCTCATCCTCCAGCTCGCGGAGGACGGGACGGTGGAGATCGCGCGCGATGCGCGCGGCGTGGCCGTCTCGCGCGAGGTCAGCGAGGCGATGGCCTCGATGCCCGCCGTCTTCCCGCGACGCACCGTCGCGGTCGGCGAACGCTGGCAGCGCGAGATGCCGCTCGTCTCGTCCAACCCACTCGGCGGGCCGAGTGCCGGCGCACACGTGCGTGCCGAGTTCCGCCTCGACTCGCTCGGACGGCGCGGCGAGCTCGCGTACGTCTCCATGCACGGTGAGATCGTGCCGGACGACGATCGGCCCGGTGCCGAACTCTCGGGGCACATGTCCGGCGAGATGCAGGTCGACCGCCGCCGCGGGTGGATGACCGACTCGCGGTTCTCGCTCGTCGTCATGTCGCTCGTCGTACCGCCGGGCGCTTCCGCCGCCGCGCCGATGCGGTTCCTGACGAAGGTGACCCAGCGGTTGCGCACCATGGACAAGTGGTGAACCGCCGCTAGACTTTCACGAGTGGCGGAGTGAGTCAACCTCCGCGCGCGCAATCGCTTAGCGCGTCGAGTACCGCCCGACCCAGGCCCCCGAAGCTTCTGCGCCTCGTCCACCTCGCCGATCTGCACCTGGGATACCGCCAGTACCAGCGGCTGACTCCGCGTGGCATCAATCAACGCGAAGCGGACGTTGCGCTGTCGTTCACGCGCGCGATCGACAAGATCATCGAGCTCGCGCCCGAGGTCGTGCTCATCGCCGGCGACGTGTTTCATCAGGTGCGGCCGACGAACACCGCGATCCTGCACGCGTACCTCCAGTTCGCCCGCCTGCGCGCCGCGGTGCCGCACACCGAAGTGGTGATGATCGCGGGGAACCATGACACGCCGCGCTCCGCCGAGACGGGGTGCATCCTGCGCCTCTTCTCACCGCTCGGCATTCACGTCGTGGAGGCGGAGCCGCGTGGGCTCGATTTCCCGGAGCTCGATCTCTCCGTGCTCGCGGTGGCCGACAATCAGTATCCGAAGCCGAAGCTCGCGCCGGCGGGCACGCGGCGATGGAACGTGCTGCTCCTGCACGGCGAGGTCGAAGGGATGCTCGGTCCCTTCGCTTCGACACACGAGATGGCGACGCAGGAGATTCCGCAGGAGGATCTCCACGTGTCGCGCTGGGATTACATCGCGCTCGGGCACTATCACGTGTACCGGCGGATGGCGCCCAACCAGTTCTACAGCGGTTCGCTCGACTACACGAGTACGAACAGCTGGGGGGAGCGCATCGAGGAAGAGGTGGCGGGGGTGCCGGGCAAGGGGATCATCGAGCACGATCTCGCCACCGGCACGCACACCTTCCATCCGCTGCAGCCGTCGCGCGAGTTCGTCGACCTGCCGATGGTGTCGGCGCGCGGCCTCACGACCGAGGAGGTCAACGCGCGCATCGGCGCGGTGGTCGAGGCGTGCCCCGGTGGCCTCGATGACAAGGTCGTGCGGCTGGTGATCCGCGACCTGCCGCGCCACATCACACGCCAGCTCGATCACAAGCAGCTGCGCGAGTTCCGCCGGCGCGCGCTGCACTTCCACCTCGACACGCGTCGGCCGGAGATCATCCGCTCCGTCGGTCATGGCGCGCCGGGGCGGCGTCCGTCGCTCGCCGACTTCGTGCGTGACAAGCTGCGCGAGCGCATGGTGCCTTCGGATCTGGATCGCGATGCGCTGGTGACGCTGGGGCTGCGCTACCTGAAGGAAGCCGAGGAGCGCGACAGCCCCTCCGCGGCGCTGCCGAACATCGGGGGCTAGATGCGGCTCAACAGCCTCCGACTCCAGAACTTCCGGCAGCACATCGACACGTCCGTCACCTTCGATACCGGACTGACCGGGATCATCGGCGCGAACGGGTCGGGGAAGTCGACGCTGCTCGAGGCGATCGCGTGGGCGCTGTACGGGCAGGATGCCGCGCGGGGAAAGAAGGAGACCCTGCGCTCGCTGCGCGCGGGGCCGAACGCGCGCGTGAAGGTGGAGCTCGACTTCGAGCTCGGCGGACACCGCTACCGCGTCGAGCGTGGGCTGACGACGGCGGAGCTGTACCTCGACGGAGCCGACGCACCGATCGCGAACTCGCTCACCGGCGTGACGGAGCTGCTCCGGCGCCGGCTCGGCATGAGCCGCGACGAGTTCTTCAACACGTACTTCACCGGGCAGAAGGAGCTCGACGTGATGGCGGCGATGGCGCCGTCGGAACGGGCGCAGTTCCTCTCACGCGTGCTCGGCTACGAGCGGCTGCGCACCGCGCAGCGGCTCGTGCGCGAGAAGGGGCGACTCCTCGCGGCGGAAGCGGCGGGGGTGCGTGTGGCGATGCCAGATGCACCGAGCGTCGAGCGTCTGC
>JAEKKK010000222.1 GCA_019510405.1 Gemmatimonadota bacterium
GAAGCATTGGAATCGTGGCGAGTGGTGTCGGCAACTTCAGCTGTAAGTTAACGCCGCTGCCCAGCGGCGGGCGAGGAGAAGCGAACTGGCCCGCTGTGTGCCATCATTCCCGGCGAATCCCGCCGCCGTTATATCGCGTACGGTAGGACGTCCTTCGCAAACAGGCATGCTCTCTACTATCGGTGGCCGTCTGGCGTTCCTCGCTGCGGCCCTGCTGTTCCAGAGCGGTCCGCAGATACCGCCGCCGCGCGGGCTCGTCAACGACTTCGCCAATGTGATCTCGCCGGCGGCAGCCACGCGGATCGAGCGCATCGCGCAGGACGTGCGCGACAAGTCCAAGGGCGAGATCGCCGTCGTCACGATGGCGGATCTGGCCGGGCGCGAGCCGAGCGAGGTGGCGCTCCAGATCGGACGGACGTGGAAGGTCGGCAATATGGCGCCGATCGGCGACCAGTCCCGCAACGCGGGCGTGGTCATCCTGCTCGTGCCGAAGGAGACGTCTACCGACGGGCACGGGCACTGCCGCATCGAGACGGGGCAGGGCACGGAAGGGTTCATCACGGACGCGACCTCGGGAGACATCTGTCGCGAGGCTACGCCCGCGTTCCAGGCGCAGGACTACAGCGCGGGGCTGGAGCTCGTCACACTGCGAGTCGCGCAGCGCTACGCCCAGGAGTTCGGCTTCACGCTCGACACGTCGCTCGCCCCGCCCGTCATGCGCACGAGGACGCGGCAGGCGCCATCGGATGGCGGCGGGATCAACCCGCTCGTGCTGCTCGTCATCCTGTTCATCGTGCTTTCCCTGCTCGGTGGTGGGCGGCGGCGTGGTTGTTTCCCGATCTTTCTTCCCTTCGGCGGGTTCGGCGGCGGACGCGGCGGCGGATGGGGCGGGGGTGGTTTCGGCGGTGGAGGTGGCGGAGGTTTCGGTGGCTTCGGAGGCGGAGGGGGGTTCAGTGGCGGCGGCGGCGGCTCGAGCTGGTGAGAACTCATGGCGACGATGACACTCGATGAGCTGGTGACACAGTTGCGGGCGGCGTACGGCGCACGGCTCTCATCCGTGGTGCTCTATGGCTCGGCCGCGGGCGGCGAGCACATCCCGAATCGCTCCGACTACAACGTGCTCGTACTGCTCGATTCGCTCGACAACGCGCAGTCGTTCGTCGCGGCGTCTGCCGTGGCGCGCGCCTGGCGCGAGGCGGGCAATCCGCCACCGATGACGATGACCCTCGAGGAGTGGCGCCGTTCGTCCGACATCTTCCCGATGGAGTATGCCGACATCCTCGAGCGCAATCGCGTGCTGCACGGTGCGGCGCCGTTCGACGGGATAGCGGTCGATCGGAAGGATCTCCGGCTGCAGCTCGAGCAGCAGGTGATGGGCAAGCTCCTGCAACTGCGACAGGGCGCTCTCCTCGCTGGCACCGACGGCAAGCGCCAGGCGGAGCTCGTCGCAGCGAGCCTGAGCACGATGATGGTGCTGTTCCGCGCCGTGCTGCGCCTGCACGGTGAACCGCCGACGGGCGACAATACCAGAACGGCGACGCGAGTCGGAGAGCTCGCGGGCTTCGATCCTGCGCCCTTCCTGCGTGCCGTGCGGCACGTACATGGCGCCGAGAAGCTCGCGTCCGATCAAGCCGCCCCGGTGCTCAGCGGATACCTGGCGTCGATCGAGCGCCTGAGTCGATATCTCGATCAGTTTGGTGCGACATGATGTACGGCACGCCCTCCGCGCCGTCCGCTCGTTCGAGCACGGGCGCATCAATCTTCCATCAGTCTTTCCAGGAACGACTCCCATGAAACGTCGGTGGCTCGCACTTCTCCTCCCGCTCGCGCTCGGCGCGTGCGGATACAACACGATCCAGCAGCTCGACGAACAGGCGAACTCGGCGCAGGGCCAGATCGAGGTCCAGCTCCAGCGACGCGCAGAGCTGATCCCCAACCTCGTCGCGACGGTGAAGGGGATGGCGAATCAGGAGCTCGCAGTGTTCGGCGAGGTGGCGCGGGCGCGCGGTGGACTGGTCAGCGCCGTACAGAGCAAGGATCCGCAGCAGATGGCGGACGCGAATGCGCAGGTGAACGGTGCGCTGGGACGGCTCATCGCCGTCGCCGAGGCGTATCCGCAGCTCAAGAGCGATCAGAGCTTCCTGCGGCTCCAGGACGAGCTGGCCGGAACGGCGAACCGCATCGCGACCTCCCAGACCGACTACAACGGCGCGGTGCGGGAGTACAACGCGTACATCCGCCAGTTCCCAGCCGTGCTGACGGCGAAGATGACCGGCGCCAAGGAGAAGAAGTACTTCCAGGTGACGAACCCCGAGAACCGCCAGAACCCGAACGTCGATTTCGGAACGCCGGGTTCGCCGGCGACCGGCACGCCGGGCCAGGGATCGATGGCGCCGGCTACGTCTGCGCCGACGCCGGCACAGGTGGCGCCGCCGGGCGGTGCGAACGCGCCGCCACCGGCACCCGCGAAGCCGTAGACCGGCGAGAGTCGAAATCGGAAGCCGGCCGCTCTACGCGGCCGGCTTCTCTTTTGGAAAGAGGGGCTCGCCCTTTCGCACCTGCCAGCCCGCCGAGTCGAGCCGCAACAGTGCGTCGAAGCGTTGCTCGGCGACCGTGCCAGGCGCGCCGAGCTGGGCCCAGAGCTCCTGCGCCTTCTGCGGCATGAACGGCGCGAGGAGTACCGCCTGGCGCGCGAGCTGGCGAACGAGCGACGCGAGGGTGATCTCGAGCTCCCCGCGCTGCGCGGGATCCTTGGCCTGCTTCCACGGCGCACGCCGGTCGACGTACTCGTTGCCGCGTACGACGCCCTGCCAGACGATCTTGAGCGCCTCGTGCAGGAGGAAGCCGCGCGTGCCGTCCATCACCGCGTGATAGTCGGCGATGTCCGCCGCGTCCTGCTGATCGGATGCCGTGCGCGCACCATCCGGCACGACGCCGCCGCAGTAGCGCTCCACCATCGAGATCACGCGACTCGCGAGGTTGCCCCACGCGTTGGCGAGGTCCGCGTTGTAGCGCTCCTCGAACCGCTCCCAGGAGAAGCTTCCATCGCCGTCGAACGGCACCTCGCGCAGCAGGAAATAGCGAAACGCATCGGCGCCGTAGCGAGTGATGGCTTCGTCGAGATCGAGCCGCACGCCGGCCGACTTGCTGAATCGCTCACCGCCGAGGAGGACGAACCCGTGCCCCCAGACACGCTCCGGCAATGGGAGGCCGGCAGATTCGAGCATCGCGGGCCAGATGATCGAATGGAACCGGGTGATGTCCTTGCCGACGACGTGCAGCTGCGCCGGCCACCGGTCGCTCCACGGTCCGTAGGGGAATCCCGTCGCCGTGAGATAATTGGGCAGTGCGTCGAACCAGACGTACGTCGTCTGGCTCTCGCCCGTGCTGAGCGGCCTGGGGAAAGGAACCGCCCAGGCGAGGCGCGACCGGCTGGCCGACACATCCTCGAGTCCGCGGTCGAGCAGGGCGAGCAGCTCGTTGCGTCGGCTCTCCGGCTGCAGTGACTCCGGACGCTCCATGAGTCGCTGCCGCAAGAAATCGGCGTAGCGACTGAGCCGGAAGAACCAGTTGCGTTCCTCGACCCACTCGAGCGTCCGCGTGGGGTGCAGCACGCACTTGCCGTCGACGATCTCGGCATCCTGCTTGAACGACTCGCACCCGACGCAGTACCAGCCCTCGTACGCCTTCTCGTAGAAGTCCGTTGGATTGCGCTCGAAGATGCGCTCGATCAGCGCGCGTACACCTTCACGGTGGCCCGCATCCGTCGTCCGCATGAACTGATCGTACGACACGCCGAGCCGCTGCCACATGGCGCGGAACCGATCGGCGAGCGCATCCACCAGCACCTGCGGCTCGATGCCCTGTGCCTCGGCGGTCTGGGCGACCTTCTGGCCATGCTCGTCCATGCCGATGAGGAAGTGGACGTCGTCGCCGCGCAGGCGGCGGTACCGCGCGATGGCGTCGGCGCCGATCTTCTCGTACGCGTGCCCGAGGTGCGGGTCACCGTTGGCATAGTCGATCGCGGTCGTGAGGTAGTACGCGGTCACTGATCTCCTTTCGGTGCATCGCCGCCATCGCCGCCATCGCCGCCATCGCCGCCATCGCCGCCATCGCCGCCATCGCCGCCATCGCCGCCATCGCCGCCATCGCGCGGGCCGCGAGGGCCGCGAGGGCCATT
>JAEKKK010000223.1 GCA_019510405.1 Gemmatimonadota bacterium
CCTTGCCGGCCTTCCGGCGAATCTGCTCGCCCGCGTACTTGACGCCCTTCCCCTTGTACGGCTCGGGCGGACGCAGGCTGCGAATCTCCGCCGCCACCTGGCCGACCACTTCCTTGTTCGCGCCCTCGACGACGATCTGCGTCGGCACCGGCGCGTTCAGCGTGATGCCCTGCGGCGCGCGATACTCGATCGGGTGCGAGTAGCCGAGCGAGAGCTGCAACCCGTACGGGCGCTTCTCCGCCTTGTACCCGACGCCGACGAGCTCGAGGTTCTTCGAGAAACCCTTCGTCACCCCTTCGACCATGTTGGCGATGAGCGTGCGCGTCAGGCCGTGCAGCGACTTGTGCTGGTCTTCGTCCGACGGGCGCGTGACGGTGACCGTGCCGTTCTCCTGCTTGACCGCCATCGCGGAGGGGAGGGAGCGCGTCAGCTCACCTTTGGGCCCCTTCACCGAGATGACGTTCCCGTCCTTCAGCGTGACCGTGACTCCGTTCGGAACGGCGACCGGTGCTTTTCCGATTCGTGACATGTGAGTCGCCCCTTACCAGATGAGGGCGAGAAGCTCGCCGCCCGTGCGCGCCTGACGCGCCTCACGGTCGGACATCAGCCCCTTCGACGTGGAGAGGATCGCGATGCCGAGGCCGTTGCGCACGCGCGGGACCTCGGTGACGCCGACGTACTTGCGCAGGCCGGGCGTCGAGACGCGCTGCAGCGCACGGATGACCGACTGGCCCCCCGCCGCGTACTTCAGCCGCACGCGGAGCAACTTCTTGCCATCCTCGGACTCGACCGTCGCGTAGTCCTGAATGTAGTCGTTCTCCTTCAGGATGCGCGCGATCTCGGTCTTCATTTTCGACACCGGCATGTCGACGCGGCGGTGCTTCGATCCGCAGGCATTGCGGATCCGCGTCAGCATGTCGGCGATCGGATCGGTCATGCTCATGAGTGAATCCCTTCTCCTCTCGTATCCGTGGACGTGGAGGAATGAATGTGAACTACCGTTGGCGGTTTCTCGGTTTGCGGTTCATCGGCCGGCCTCGGGATGCGTCGTCGTGCGTGAGACGTCCCGAGGGTGGCCGACAACCGAACAACCGTGAACCGACGAACCGTGCGGCGCTTCGCGCCGCGCGTTTACCAGCTTGCCTTTCTGACGCCGGGAATCATCCCAAAGAGCGCCAGCTCGCGGAAACAGATTCGGCACAGGCCGAAGCGGCGCAGGAAGGCGCGCGAGCGCCCACAACGACCGCAGCGGTTGTGCACCCGAACCTGGAACTTCGGCTTCCGCTTGCTCTTCTCGATCATGGCCTTCCGAGCCATCGCAGTCTCTCTTCCCTGAAGTGTCCGGGCCGCTTACGCGCGCGCGCCCGTCTTGTCGTTGCCGCGGAACGGCATCCCCAGCTCTTTCAGTAGCGCGAAGGCGAGATCGTCGCCCGGCGCCGTGGTCACGAACGTGATGTCCATCCCGTGCGTCGACTCGATCGTGTCGTAGTTGATCTCCGGGAAGATCAGCTGCTCCTTCACGCCGAGCGAGTAGTTGCCCCGTCCGTCGAACGACTTCGTGCTCACGCCGCGGAAGTCGCGCACGCGCGGGAGCGCGACCGTGACGAACCGGTCGAGGAACTCCCACATCCGCGCGCCGCGCAGCGTCACCGAGGCACCAATCTCCTGCCCCTCGCGCAGCCCGTAGTTGGCGATCGACTTCTTCGCCTTGCGCCGCACCGGCTGCTGGCCGGTGATGATCGCCAGCTCCTCGACGATGCTGTCGAGGAACTTCGGCTGCTTGATCGCTTCGCCCGCGCCCACGTTGAGCACGATCTTCGACAGCGTCGGGACCTGGTGCGGGTTCTTGAGCCCGAACTGCTCCATCAGGCGGCCACGCACCGTGCCCTGATAGAACTCGCGCAGCCGCGGCGGCGGCACCGGCTTGTCGGCGCCCGCATGCGGGCCACGCGCCTTCGGGGCGTCACCCTTCTTCCTGCCGCTCTTGCCGCCCTTTGCGGCATCCGCGCCGCCCTTCTTTTCCTTCGTCGCCATGGGCTAATCCTCGCCGGTCAGCGGACGCGGGGAATTGCGTCCCCGCTCTTCACGCTGATCCGCTCCTTGGTTCCGTCCGTGTCGATGCGACGGCGCGTCCGCGTCGGCGTATCGTTCTTCGGATCGAGCAGCATCACGTTGGACGCGTGGATCGGCGCCTCGAACGAGATGATCCCCCCCTGCTCCTCCGCCGTGCGCGCCTTCCGATGGCGCTTCACGAAGTTCGCTCCCTCGACCACCACGCGGCCGGTCTTCCGGTACACCCGGACCACCTTCCCGACGTGTCCCTTGTCGTCGCCGCGCATCACACGCACGGTGTCGCCCGTCGTGACGTGCAGCTTGACCCGCTCCGAGTTCTGCGCGTGGCGCTTCTGTCCCTTCGCCTTCGCGCGATCGGTCTTCTTGTACTTGAGGATCCGCATCTTACAAGACCTCCGGCGCCAGCGAGACGATCTTCATGTACTTCTTCTCGCGCAGCTCGCGCGCGACCGGGCCGAAGATACGCGTCGCCCGCGGCTCGCCCGCGTCATTGATGATCACGACGGCGTTCTCGTCGAAGCGGATGTAGCTGCCGTCCTTCCGCCGCGTCTCCTTCACCGTCCGCACGACGACCGCCTTCGCGACGTCGCTCTTCTTCACCGTCCCGTTCGGGAGCGCGTTCTTCACGGCCACGACGACGATGTCGCCGAGACCGGCATAGCGCCGGCGGGTACCGCCGAGGACCCGGATCACGAGCGCCGTCTTGGCGCCCGAGTTGTCCGCGACCTTCACCATCGACTCTTGCTGGATCATGGTCGGCCTCCCTTACCGTGCACGCTGCATGATCTCGACGACGCGCCACCGCTTGTCCTTCGACAGCGGCCGCGTCTCCACGATCCGCACGGTGTCGCCGACCTTCGCCGAGTTCTCCTCGTCGTGGGCCTTCAGGCGCTTCGTGCGCGTCACCATCTTGCCGTAGACGGGGTGCGCCACGCGACGCTCGATCGCGACCACCACCGTCTTCTCCATCTTGTCGCTCACCACGAGGCCGGTGCGCGACTTGCGCGCGCCGCGGGCCGCGGTCTGTTGCTCGTTGGTCATCTCAGCCATGGGTCATTCCTCCCGCGCTCAGCGCGCGCTCTCGAGCTCGCGCTCGCGCAGGATGGTCTTGAGCCGCGCGATGTCCTTGCGGATCCAGCGCAGCCGGAGCGGATCCTCGAGTGGCTCGGTGGCGCTGCGAAAGTTGAGACGGAAACGCTCTTCCTCGAGCTCGGCGATTCGCGCCTTCATGTCCTCCACCGACAGCTCGCGAATGTCGTTAGCTCGCATCGGTATGCGCCTCCTCGCGCACGACGAACTTGGTCTTCACCGGCATCTTCGCCGCCGCGAGCGCCATCGCCTTCTGCGCGATATCGAGGGTCACCCCCTCGAGCTCGAACATCACGCGACCGGGCTTCACCACGGCCACCCACATCTCCGGCGACCCCTTGCCCTTGCCCATGCGGGTCTCGGCCGGCTTCTTCGTGATCGGCTTGTCGGGGAAGATGCGGATCCACACCTTGCCGCCGCGCTTGATGTGGCGGGTCAGCGCCACGCGGGCCGCCTCGATCTGCCGGCTGGTCACCCAGCCCGGCTCGAGCGCCTGCAGACCGAAGGTGCCGAACGCCACGGTGTTGCCACGCTGGCTCAGCCCCTTCATCCGACCCTTGAACTGCTTGCGGAACTTGACGCGCTTCGGACTCAGCATCGGTCGGCTCCTTACTGCCCGCTGGAATACGTGGTGCCGCGACGTTCCTGCATGATGTCGCCCTTGAAGATCCACACCTTCACGCCGATGGTGCCGTAGGTGGTCTTCGCGGTCGAGATCGCGTAGTCGATGTCGGCGCGGAGCGTGTGAAGAGGCACACGTCCCTCGTGGTAGCCCTCGACGCGCGCGATCTCCGCGCCGCCGAGCCGCCCGCCCGCCTTCACCTTGATCCCCGCCGCGCCCATGCGCATGGTGCTCTGCACCGCGCGCTTCATCGCGCGGCGGAACGAGATGCGCTGGGCCAGCTGCGCGGCGATGTTGTCCGCCACCAGCTGCGCGTCGAGCTCGGGACGCTTGATCTCCTCGACGTTGATCCCGACTTCCTTATTGGTCAGGTGCGAGAGCTCGTCGCGGAGC
>JAEKKK010000224.1 GCA_019510405.1 Gemmatimonadota bacterium
AACACCCTGACCGGCGCGACGGTCCGCGGCAGCTCGGCTTCCTACTTCCGCCTCACCGTGGGCGCCGGCAAGGAAGCACTGCTCACCTTCGCCCCGGGAACGAGCGGGCCGAACCCAGCGCTCAGGTTCATCGTGGTGCGCACTCAATAGCGGGGCTGCGCGGCAGCGGAGCAGCGAATGGGTCAGATGCCGGGGTCAGATACCGAAGGTGTCTGACCCCTTTGTTGTAGGTGCCCGCGTGATGTCAGCTTCGCTTTGGCGTTGCGGGGCGGCAGATTTCCAGTCGTGACCGAAACGACGCCGCTCTGGATTCCATCCGAGGCCAGCATCGCCTCGGCGAACGTGACTCGGTTCCTGCGCGAAGCCGTGCAGCCGCTCGGCGGCCGCGCGTCGCACGTCGCCGACAGCTTCGCCCTCTACGACTGGTCCGTCGAGGAGCCCGCACGGTTCTGGCCGGCGCTCTGGCGCTTCTCCGGCGTCGTCGCGGATGAGCGCCCGGGCGCCGAGCCGTGGGACGCCGTCCTCGAGCATGGCGAGCGAATGGCACCGCCGGACCCCGAGCTCGGCCCGCGCTGGTTCCGTGGCGCGCGGCTCAACTTCGCCGAGAATCTGCTCCGCCGCCGCGACGACGCCGAGGCGCTCGTGCTGTGGACGGAGCGCGGCCCCGGCCGACGGCTGACCTTCGGCGAGCTGGCGCGCGACGTCGCCGCGTTCGCCGGCTTCCTGCGGCGCGCGGGCGTCGAACCAGGAGACCGTGTCGCGGGCTTCGTCGCGAACATTCCCGAAGCGGTCGTCGCGATGCTCGCCGCCGCCTCGCTCGGCGCACTCTGGTCGTCGTGCTCGCCCGACTTCGGTGCCGCCGGCGTGCTCGATCGATTCGGCCAGATCGCTCCAAAGGTGCTCGTCACCGCCGACGGATACCTCTACGCCGGCAAGCGCATCGACTGCTTGCAGCGGGTGCGCGAGTTCCTTCCCAGTCTGCCGAGCGTGCAGCGCGTCGTCGTCGTCCCGCATCTGCCGGACGATCAGGCACCGCCGGATCCGGCGTCGGTCGCGACCGCCGTCACCTGGCGCGACGCGCTCGACGGGGGCCGCGCCGATCCGCTCGACTTCGTGCGGCTGCCGTTCGATCATCCGTTGTACATCATGTACTCGTCGGGGACGACCGGCCTCCCCAAGTGCATGGTGCACGGCGCCGGCGGCACGCTCCTCCAGCACCTCAAGGAGCATTTCCTCCACGCTGATCTGTCGGCGGGCGACCGGATCTTCTACTTCACCACCTGTGGGTGGATGATGTGGAACTGGCTCGTGTCGGCACTGGCCGTCGGTGCGACGGTCGTGCTCTACGACGGCGCGCCGATGCTGCGCGATCGCCCGATCATGTGGGACATCGTCTCCCGCGAGCGGCTCACCGTGTTCGGGACCAGCGCCAAGTGGCTCGCTCTCGCCGAGAAGGAAGGCGTCGTTCCGCGCGACGAGCACGACCTGTCCGCGCTGCGCACGATCCTCTCCACCGGCAGCCCGCTCGCCCCGGCCGGCTTCGACTTCGTCTACGAGCGGGTGAAGCGCGACGTCTGCCTGAGCAGCATCAGCGGCGGCACCGACATCATCTCGTGCTTCGCCCTGGGGGACCGCACGCGCCCCGTGTACCGTGGCGAGATCCAGACGCGCGGCTACGGGATGAAGGTGGAAGTGTTCGACGACGAGGGGCGCCCGCGGCGCGGACGCGCGGGCGAGCTGGTCTGCACGGCCCCCTTTCCGAGCATGCCCATCGGTTTCTGGAATGATCCCGACGGCGACAAGTACCGCTCGGCGTACTTCGATTTCTATCCCAATGCGTGGCGTCACGGCGACTGGGCCGAGCTGACCGAGCATGACGGGATGATCATCCACGGGCGCAGCGACGCGACGCTCAATCCGGGGGGCGTGCGCATCGGCACGGCGGAGATCTACCGCCAGGTCGAGCAGCTTCCGGAGATCGTCGAGAGTCTCGTGATCGGGCAGGAGGTGGAGCAGGGGGACGTGCGCATCGTCCTCTTCGTGCGGCTCCGACCCGGAGTGCCGCTCGACGACGCCCTGCGCGACCGCATCCGCCGCGTCATCCGCCAGGGCGCGTCGCCCCATCACGTGCCGAAGCGCATCATCCAGGTCGCCGACATCCCCCGCACCATCAGCGGCAAGATCACCGAGCTCGCCGTACGCGACGTGGTGCACGGCCGCGAGCCGAAGAACGTGGACGCGCTGGCGAATCCGGAGGCGCTGTTGTTGTTCCGGGATCTCGAGGAGCTGAAGGAACGGGGATGAGGGGATGGGGCGATGCGGGGATGCGCAACGAAACGGCCTCTGGAAGCTCCTGCGTCCCGAGGCCTTACGTATCTCCGCATCGACTCATCCCCGCACCCCCGCATCCCGCCGATGCATTCCCGCATCCCCGCTCTCACGGCTATACTAGCTATACAGCCCGTATGGAGTCCCCATGGCCACAGCGCTCGAACTCGCCGCAGCTCCGCACGACACGTTCCCGATCAACGGGACCGACTACATCGAGTTCTACGTCGGCAACGCCAAGCAGGCCGCGCACTACTACCGCGCGGCGTTCGGATTCCAGCTCGTCGGCTATCGCGGCCCGGAGACCGGCGTGCGCGACCGGGCGAGCTATCTGCTCGAGCAGGGAAAGATCCGATTCGTGCTCACCACGGCGATCCGAGCCGATCTCAGCCCGGAAGCGAAGAAGGTCGCCGAGCACGTGCAGACGCACGGCGACGGCGTGCACGACATCGCGCTCTGGGTGGACGATGCCCGCGATGCCTTCGCCAAGGCGGTGGAGCGGGGCGCGACGCCCTTCCTCGAGCCGACCGTCCTCCACGACGACCAGGGCGAGATCGTCACCGCGGCGTTCAAGATCTATGGCGAGACGGTGCATTCGCTCGTCGAGCGCAAGAATTACCGCGGCCTGTTCATGCCGGGCTACGTCGCCGTCGCGCCGCACTACGCGCCGCCGGGCGTGGGACTGAAGTACGTCGACCACTGCGTCGGCAACGTCGAGCTGGGGAAGATGAACGAGTGGGTCGAGTTCTATGCTCACGTGATGGGATTCCGGAACCTGCTCACCTTCGACGACAAGACGATCAGCACCGAGTACTCCTCGCTGATGTCCAAGGTCATGGCCAATGGGAACGACCGCATCAAGTTCCCGATCAACGAGCCGGCCAGGGGAAAGAAGAAGTCGCAGATCGACGAGTATCTGGATTACTACCAGGGCCCTGGGGTGCAGCACATGGCCCTCGCGACCGACGACATCGTGAGCACGGTCACCTCACTGCGGGATCGCGGCGTCGAGTTTCTCAGCGTGCCCACGACGTACTACCGCGACCTCCAGCAGCGCGTCGGCAAGATCGATGAGGATGTGGAGTCCCTGTCGAGGTTGGGGATTCTCGTCGACCGCGATCCGGACGGCTACCTGCTGCAGATCTTCACCAAGCCGGTCGAGGACCGCCCGACCGTCTTCTACGAGATCATCCAGCGAAAGGGGGCGAAGAGCTTCGGCGCGGGGAACTTCAAGGCGCTGTTCGAGGCGATCGAGCGCGAGCAGGAGCTGCGCGGGAATCTCTAGGAGGAGGTCGATGCCGTACTACCACACGCTCGGTCGGATCCCGAAGAAGCGGCACATCGCGTTCCGGAAGCCCGACGGAGGGCTCTACGCCGAGCAGCTCGTCGGCCACGAGGGCTTCACGGGCACGTCGGCACTGCTGTATCACGTGCATCCGCCCACGACGGTGAAGTCGGTGAAGCGGCTCCGCGAGACGAAGCTCGAGGCCGATCCCGACGAGACGCTGCGGCACCGCCACTTCCGCACCTCGCAGATGAAGCGCGGCGGCAGTCCGACGCTCGACCGCGTGCCCCTCATGTTCAACCAGGACGTCGCGATGCTCTACGTCGAGCCCGACGCCGACGACGAGCACTTCTATCGCAACGCGCAGGCGGACGAGGTCGTGTACGTCGCGAAAGGAAAGGGGAATCTCGAGACGCAGTATGGCGATCTTCCCTTCTGGGAAGGCGACTATCTCGTCATCCACCGCGGCATCATGCACCGCTATCGCTTCGATCGCAGTGGCGAGCCGCCCAAGCTGCTGATCATGGAAGGGCGCGGGCACATCCGTCCCCCGAAGCGCTATC
>JAEKKK010000225.1 GCA_019510405.1 Gemmatimonadota bacterium
CGCACCGGCCTCGTGGTAGATCTTCTCGCGCACCACCGTGCCCTCGAGGTCGTTCACGCCGAAGTGCAGCGAGAGCTGCGACAGTGCGGGCGTGACCATGATCCAGTGCGACTTGATGTGCTCGAAGTTGTCGAGGAAGAGCCGGCCCACGGCGAGGTTCTTCAGGTCGTCGGTGCCGGTGGTCGCCGTACCGGTGCGCCCGAGCTCCACACCGAGCTCGTTGTTGTCCGGGTGATACGCGAGCGGGATGTAGGCGAGGAATCCCCCCGTTTCATCCTGGAGGTCGCGCAGCATGCCGAGGTGGTTGATGCGGTCCTCGACCGTCTCGACGTGCCCGTAGAGCATCGTGCTGTTCGTGCGAATGCCGAGGCTGTGCGCGACGCGGTGGACATCGATCCACTCACTGCCGGCGAGCTTCTTCTCGGCGATGGTGGCGCGCACGCCGGGGCTGAATACTTCCGCGCCCCCACCCGGCATCGTGTCGAGCCCCGCCTCGCGCAGCGCGATGAGCACGTCGCGGACGGACATCTTCTCGATGCGCGCGATGTGCGCGATCTCCACCGCCGTGAGCGCCTTGATGTGCACTTGCGGATGCCGCGCCTTGAGGCCGCGGAACATCTCGCTGTAGTAGGCCAGCCCCGCCTTCATGTCGAGGCCACCGACGATGTGGAACTCGCGCGTCAGCGCGGCTCCGGTGCTCGCCGACGCCGCTTCTGCCCACACCTGGTCCATCGTGTAGCGGTACGCGCCATCCTCCTTGGGGAGACGGGCGTACGAGCAGAAGACGCAGGTCTGCCGCAGGATGCAGACGTTGGTCGGGTTGATGTGCTGGTTGGACGCGAAGGTCACGCGGTCGCCGTGCTTCGCCCGGTTGGCGGCATCGGCCAGCGTGCCCAGTCCAATCAGGTCCCCCGTGCGGAAGAGCGCGACGCCCTCCGCCGCCGTGAGCCGCTCACCCGCGGCGACCTTCTCGGCGATGGGTTGCAGCGCCGGATCGGTGATGCGCGAGCGGTCGAACTCGACGGCATTGGGCACGGCTATTCCTCGTAGCGCTTTACGACGAGCGAGACGTTGTGGCCGCCGAAGCCGGCGCTGTTGCTCAGCGCCGCGCGCACCTCGCGCGGCCTCGCCTGGTTCGGCGTGACATCGATGTCGCCGCACGCCGGGTCCGGCGTGCAGTGGTTGATCGTCGGCGGCACGATCTGGTCGCGGATCGAGAGCAGCGAGGCGATGAACTCCACCGAGCCCGCGGCGCCGAGCATGTGCCCCGTCATCGACTTCGTGGAGGAGACGCTCAGCTTCGACGCCGCGTCGCCGAATACCTTGCCGATCGCCACCGCCTCGTTCGAGTCATTGAGCGGCGTCGAGGTGCCGTGCGCGTTGACGTAGTCCACCTCGTCCGGCCGCATCCCCGCGTCCGCAAGCGCACCGCGCATCGCGCGCTGCAGTCCCTCGTGCTCGGGTAGCTGCCCGGTGAGATGATACGCATCGCCCGAGGCGCGATAACCCACGACCTCGCCGTAGATGCGCGCCCCGCGCGCCTTCGCGTGCTCGAGCTCCTCGAGGATGACGATCCCCGAGCCTTCGCCCATGACGAAGCCGTCGCGATGCAGATCGAACGGCCGCGACGCAGTGGCCGGGTCGTCGTTCCGCTCGGAGAGGGCGGTCATGTTGGCGAAGCCGCCGATCGCCATCGGCGTGACGGTCGCTTCGGCGCCGCCGCTGATGATGATGTCGGCGTCGCCGTACTGGATGGTGCGGAACGCGTCGCCGATCGCGTGCGCGCTCGTGGCGCACGCCGACACGGTGGCGTAGTTGGGGCCGCGTGCGTTGAAGCGCATCGAGACTACCCCCGCCGCGATGTCCGCGATGAACATCGGGACGAAGAACGGGCTGATCTTGCTCTGCCCGCGCTCGCGGTAGACGTCGTGCTGCTCCTCGAAGCTCTTCAGGCCACCGATACCGCTGCCGACGATGACGCCGGTGCGGTCGACGTCGTAGTTGCCCGTCGTGAGCCCGGCATCGGCCATCGCCTCGACCGACGCGGCGACGGCGTACTGTGCGTACAGATCCGCCCGCTTCGCTTCCTTCCGCTCCATGGTCTTGAGCGGATCGAAGCCCTTCACCTCACAGGCGAAGCGGACGGGAAATGCGGAGGCGTCGAACTTCGTGATGCCGGCGGCACCAGACACCCCTTGCTGCATGGCGCGCCAAGTCGTCGCCACGTCGTTTCCGAGCGGCGTGATGGCACCGAGACCGGTGACGACGACCCGACGTCGCATTACGCGCCGACCTTGGTGTTCAGATAGGCCACCGCATCACCGACCGTGCGCAGCTTCTCCGCGTCCTCGTCGGGAATGTCGATGTTGAACTCCTTCTCGAACTCCATCACCAGCTCGACGATGTCGAGGCTGTCCGCTCCGAGGTCCTCGATGAAGCTGGCCTCGTCGGTCATCTTGTCCCGCTCGACGCCGAGCTCCTTCTCGATGATGTCGCGGACCTTCTGGGCGTTGTCGGCCATTGGGGAGGGCTCCTGTTGGTTTTTTAACTCGGGAAAGTTAGCAAAGGTTCGCGCCGAATGGCACTTGGGCACGACCATCTACGACATCACATCACCAGCCCACCGTCCACCACGAGCACCTGCCCGGTGATGTACGACGCATGCTCCGACGCGAGAAACGCGACCATGGCGGCAATGTCCGCCGGGCTGCCAAGACGCTCGAGCGGAATCTGGCCTGCCATCGCGGTGCGCGCCTCGCTCGTCATCGCCGCCGTCATGTCGGTCTCGATGAAGCCGGGCGCCACCGCGTTGATCAGGATGTTGCGGGACGCGAGCTCCTTGGCGACCGATTTCGTGAGCCCGATGAGGCCGCTTCATCATCCCGCGCGCCACGGCGCGGATGGCAACGAACGCACCACGCAGGTTGGCGTCGAGCACCGCATCCCAGTCGTCGTCCTTGAGACGGAAGACGATGTTGTCGCGCGTGAGCCCGGCGTTGTTGACGAGGATGTCGATCGTGCCGAACGCCTTTTCGACGCTCTCGATGAGTGTGTTCACCGACGCGATGTCCGCCACGTCGCAGGAGAAGCCCGCCGCGCCGCCGCCGATCGAGGCCGCGACCTCCTCGGCGCGGACGACATCGCGTCCCACGACGGCGACGCGCGCGCCCGCGCCGGCGAGGGTCTCGGCGATGGCGCGGCCGATGCCGCGCGTGCTCCCGGTGACGAGGGCGGTCTTTCCCGACAGATCGATCTTCACGCGTTCACGAGGGCCTGGAGTGCATCCACGTCGGCGCCGGTGCCGCAGCTCAGCACCTTCGCGTCGGGGGCGATCTTCTTGACGAGCCCCTTCAGCACGGAGCCCGGTCCCATCTCGAGGTAGAGCGCGTCGGGGTGCAGCAGCGCGATCGACTCGATCGAGCGCGTCCACTGCACGGGCGCCGTGAGCTGTTCCAGGAGCAGACGGCGCGCAAGTGCTGCGTCGTTCACGGGTTGCGCGTTCACGTTCGCGTAGATCGGGAAGCTCGCGTCGGCACAGTGGGCGAGCTCGAGCGCGGTGGAGAGCCCCGCGACGGCGAACTCCATGAGCGGCGAATGGAATGCCCCACTGACGTTCAGCTTCTTCGCCTTGCCCCCGGCGAGCTTCACGAGCTCCACGGCGCGATCCACCGCCGCGGACTCGCCGCTGATGACGATCTGGCCGGGACAGTTGTAGTTCGCCGGCACGACGACGCCCGCGTCGTCCGACGCCTCCTGGCAGAGCTCCTCGATCGGCCTCGAGAGCGTGCCGAGGACCGCCGCCATCGCCCCCGGACGCTGCCTACCCGCGCCGAGCATCAACTCGCCGCGCCGACGGACGAGGCGCACCGCCTCGGCGAACGGCAGCGCATCGGAGGCATGGTACGCCGTGAACTCGCCGAGCGAGTGGCCGGCGGCGGCGACGACCGTCGAGCCGACGATGTCGCGCACCACGGCCCACGCCGCGGCACCGTGCGTGAGCAGCGCGGGCTGCGCGTTGTGGGTGAGGGTCAGCTCCTCCGCCGGCCCCTCGAAACAGAGGGCAGACAGGGGCACGCCGAGCGCCACATCCGCCGCCTCGAATACCTCACGCGCGGCGGGAAAGCGGTCGGCCAGATCCTTTCCCATCCCCGGTGCTTGTGAGCCCTGACCGGGAAAGAGCAGTACGACGTTCGGCATGTCGCTCAGAAGCGAATGACCATCGAGCCCCAGGTGAACCCAGCACCGAAGGCACAGAGCAAGGCAGTCGTCCCCGGCTTGATGCGTCCACGCTCGATCGCTTCGTCGATCGCGATCGGGATCGACGCCGAGGAGGTGTTGCCGTAGCGATCGACGTTCACGTAGACCTTCTCCATCGGGACGCTGGCATGCTTGGCCGTCGCCTCGATGATGCGGTGGTTGGCCTGATGCGGGATGAGCACGTCGATGTCCTTGCCCGTGAGCTTGGCGCCGTCGAGGGCGCGGTCACAGGCTTCGCTCATCTGTCGCACCGCGTGCTTGAACACCTCGCGGCCGGCCATCTTCACGTACGAGGAGCGCTCCTCGAGCACCGTCTCGCTGAACGGTACGGCGGCGCCGCCGGCGGGCCGCCAGAGCAGCTCGGCGAGCTTGCCGTCGCTGCGCAGGAAGGCGCTGAGGATCCCCTTGTTCGCGCCGCTCTGGCTGCGCTTCAGGACGACCGCTCCAGCGCCGTCGCCGAACAGCACGCAGGTGGAGCGGTCCTTCCAATCGACGATGGCGCTCATTTTTTCTGCGCCGACGACGAGTGCGGTCTCGATCACACCCGATTGAATCATGCCCTCGGCGACGGTCATGCCGTAGATCCAGCCCGTGCACGCGGCCGACAGATCGAACGCCGCGGCGCGCGTCGCCCCGAGCTGTGCCTGAAGGTCCACCGCGGTCGACGGAAGCAGGCGGTCCGGAGTGGCCGTGCTCAGGACGATCGCGTCGAGCTCTCCCGCGTGCACACCGGCCTTCGCCATCGCCTGGCGCGCCGCCGTGACGGCCATGCTGCACGTCGTCTCGTCCGCGGTCGCGATGCGCCGCTCGACGATGCCGGTGCGCTCGACGATCCATTCGTGCGACGTCTCCAACCCGAGCGCCGCGAAATCGTGGTTCGTCATGACCTTCGCGGGGATTCCCCGCCCCGTACCGGCGACGTACGCGATGGGGCGCTTCATGCGGCGGTCTCCGCGGCGGCGGCGAGCCGCGCGCCGATCTGGTCGTTCATCCCGCTGACGACGGCCTGCGCGGCGACCTTCACCGCGTTCTTGATCGCGCGCGCGGACGACTTTCCGTGGGAGATGATGCTCACGCCCTTCACGCCGAGGAGCGGCGCGCCGCCCACCTCGGAGTAGTCGAGGTGCTTGAGCCCTTCCTCGAGCTGTTCCTTCGTGATGCCGACCTCGCGGAGCGTGCCGATCATCAGCGGGGCCACCGCCTCGTAGAACTTGAGCACGATGTTGCCGACGAAGCCGTCGCAGACGACGACGTCCACCGCCTGGTGCTCGGTACCGCCGAGCGGGAGATCGCGCCCTTCGACGTTGCCGATGAAGTTGAGCCCCGACGACTGCAGGAGCTGGTGCGCTTCCTTGGTCACCGCGTTTCCCTTCTCCGGCTCCTCGCCGATGCTGAGCAGCGCCACGGCCGGATTGACGCGGCCCAGGACGCACTCGACGTAGGTGGTGCCAAGACGCGCGAAGGTCACGAGCTCCTCGGCGGAGCAGTCCACGTTGGCGCCCGAGTCGAGGACGGCGACGGGGTTTCGGGCGGAGGGAAAGAGCGTGACGATGGCGGGCCGCGCCACGCCGGCATGCAGGCGCAGGAGCACGGTGGAAGCGACCATCTGGGCGCCCGTGCTCCCCGCCGAGACGAAGGCGTCGGACTGGCCCTCGGTCTGGAGGCGGAGCCCGACGGCCATCGAGCTGTTGGGCTTCCCACGCACGGCGGCCGTCGGCTTGTCCGTCATCTCGACGACTTCCGGCGCTTCGACGATCGAGAGCCGGTCGCGGTGCACGGCATGCGACGCGAGCTCGCCCTCGAGGAGCGAGCGCAGCTGTGCCTCGACGACGGGCGTGCTCCCGACGAGCTGGATGCTGTGGCTGGGATCGAGCTCGGCGAGCGCGAGGAGCGCGCCGGCTACGGTCGCCTGGGGAGCGAAGTCACCCCCCATGGCGTCCAACGCGATCCGCGCCAAGGTCAGGCTTCCCTGGCGGCTACTCGCTGCTCGCCCGCGTAGTACCCGCACTCCGCGCAGACGTGGTGGGGCCGCTTCATCGCCTGACAGCGCGGGCACTTCTGGATCGCGATCGCGGGCGCTGTCTTGTGCGTGTTGCGCGCGCGCTTCTTTCTCTTGGAGGTTCTACGCTTCGGGACGGCCATGGGTCGGGACGGAAAGGAGTAGGAACCGGGTGACTCAGTGCTGTTCCTCGCGCAGCTTCCGCAGCCCTTCCCAACTGGGATCCACCGAAGTGGGGGCGCAGTCGCATGGGCCGAGGTTGAGCTCGGCCCCGCACGTCGGACACAGACCCTTACAGTCGTCCCGGCACAACGCGTAGCCTGGAACGTTCAACAACCACTGCTCGCGGAGCGCAGGGCGGAGATCGAGCTCCGTCGCGCGCGCATCGAGCAGGTAGACATCGGGATCGTCCTCGACGCTCTCGGTCCCCGCCTCGGCGAAGATGATGTGCGCCTCGTCGGACACGTGCCCCGAGGCGTCGCCCAGACAGCGGCGGCACTCCATCGACACGTCTCCCTCGATCGTTCCGTGCCAGTAATACTGGCC
>JAEKKK010000226.1 GCA_019510405.1 Gemmatimonadota bacterium
CGACGGCAGCGTCGGTGGGGTCAGACCTTGGGGCGCAGCCCCAAGGTCTGACCCCAACCTCAGGAGAGCATCTGCGCGATCGCGTCGGGGTGGACGTGCCATCCCAGGAGCCCGGCCAGCCCCATCAGCAGGCCGAGCGCCGTCGGGATCATCGCAATGGCGAAGAGCCACCGCTTCTGCGTGAGCGACGTCAGCGCGAGCAGTGAGATCGCGATCGCCGTCAGTGCGTCGGAGAGATCGAACTGGTCGTCGCGATAGTTCAGCGCGTCGTACGTGTGCTGATCGTCCGCCGCGGCGAGGCGGAGTGAATCTTTCTTCGTCTTCTGATCGGCGACGAGCGCCTGATAGCGTGCCACGACGGAATCCATCGCCGGACGCTCCGCGGCGGGCCTCGTCGCCTGGACGGTGCGGAGCTGGTCGAGCGCGCCCTGAGCGACCTCCTGCCGGATGTTGCGCGCCTGGTAGAACGACCAGTGATCCAGCTTGTCCGCCTGCGCCTGCTGCATCGCCTGGACGATGTTGTCGTCCTTCACCTTGCAGATCCCCATGAAGGTGGCGAGCAGCGCGACCGTCACGGCGACCCACGAGTTGAGCCGGCGCGCGCGGGCGTCCGCGGTGGTGGCTGGCGCGTCGTCAGAGCCGGGCGGATTGAGTGGGTCGATCTCCATGAAGTCGGTCGAGTGGGTGGGTGGCGCGGTGGAACAGATCGGCGCGCACGCTGATGCCCGCGGCGACGAACGGCTTCGGCGCGGTGAAGCCGTGCAGGTTCTGGCCGGCGCTGAGATCGAGCGCCAGGTCGCAGCCGACGAGCCAGGACACCCCGGCGTCGGCGATCGCCGCCCAGGTGCCGCCGGCGTCCTCACGCGATTGATAGGCGACGTCGACGAACGGGTTCCAGCGCGACGTCGGCTGCCAGGAGAGCGTGAGATAGCCGATCGCGGTGCCATAGCGCGCGCCGCTGTCTCCCTCGTACTGGGCCCAGCCGACGTTCGGGTTCAGCGAGAGCGTGGGCGCGAACTGCCAGTCGGCGACGAGGCGGACGTCGCCCGTCACGCGGTCCGTCCTGAACTCGTCCGTCCCCGACGGCGGAGCGACGCGCACGATCGTGGCCACCTGGAGCGGTCCGACCTGCTTCGGGTCGTAGAGGACGATCTTGGCGCCGAGGAAGAGCGGCGAGAGTCCGGTGTTCGTCGCCGAGCCGCCGGTCGCAGACAGGTGCTCGCGCGAGAAGGTGTTCCCCTCGAGCCGCGCCTCGACGCGCGAGGTGAGCCCGATGCGCAGCAGCGTCGGCACGAACGTGAGACGCCGCCGCACATTCTCCTCGGGGTGACGCTCCCGCAGGTATCCCGTCTCGAGCTGAAGCTGCCCCGCACCGATCACGTGACTCCCGTCGGCGATCCCGGGCCGATCCGCATCGATCAGGTCGCACTGGCTCGTGTCGGGCGTGTCATCCCGAGCGAGCCGTGTGAGCCTACTGTCATCCCGAGCGAGCGCAGCGAGCCTATCGTCATCCCGAGCGAGCGTAGCGAGTCGAGGGATCTGCACTTCCCCCAGCGCCGCGACCTGCGCGCACAGCGTCGGCGCCACGCCGGCGCAGAGCGCGAGTGGAATGCAAACGAACGTCAGCGTTGCCCGGACGGGACGGCGCGTCGCGGTCGGCATGGGATGGGCGAGGAGGGACAGCGGTGTGGCGCGCGCTCGCTCGGGGATGAGCGGCTCGAATCTGGGAGGACGAGCCGTCGATGTCGACGGCCCGTGTGGCCCGCAGGCCAATATTTGCGGAACCTTAACGCGCCTCGGCGGTCCGCCCGCCGCGCACGCGCGTGTACACGATCCAGAGCACGATCAGCCCGAGGCCGACGAGCGTCGCCTCGGTGAGGTGGTGCTCGAGCCCCGGCAGGTCGCGGCCGAAGAGGTATCCGAGCGTGGCGTAGGCCGCCGCCGAAACGATCGACCCCGCGGCATTCGCTGCGGTGAACCGCGCGAAGGGCATATGAGAGATCCCGGCGAGCATCGGCACGATGATCCGCACCCACCCGATGAAGCGGCAGATGAACACCGCCCAGAGGCCGCGCCGCTCGAAGAATCGTCGCGAGCGCGTGAGCCGCGCCTCGTCGATGTGCACCTTCTTCCCGTACCGGCGCAGCAGCCGCAGCCCGCCCTGCGCGCCGATGACGTAACCGGCCGTGCCGCCGATGATGCCCCCGATCACCCCCGCGACGCCGACTCCCCAGATCGACAGGGTCCCTCGACTCGCCACGGCCGCCGCGGTGACGAGCATCGTCTCGGCGGGGAAGGGAATGCCGCATCCCTCCGCGATCAGGAACAGCGCGACGATGACGTAACCGTAGC
Organism: Gemmatimonadota bacterium; assembly: GCA_019510405.1. GTDB lineage: Bacteria > Gemmatimonadota > Gemmatimonadetes > Gemmatimonadales > Gemmatimonadaceae > AG11. The sequence goes on from JAEKKK010000226.1 coordinate 2,353, forward strand.
TGCCCAGGAGGCCGGCGAGGGTGTGCCCCATGGGGCAGGGCCAACGCACGGACCATACCCCACCCCGATCGGGGTCAGACTCAGTGGGGTCAGACTCAGTGGGGTCAGACTCCTACGACAAAGGGGTCAGAGCCTGGGGCTGCGCCCCAGGGTCTGACCCCGACGTCGTCTCCAGGGTCTGACCCCGACGTCGTCCCCCGACGTCGTCTTCAGGGTCTGACCCCGACGTCGTCCCCCGACGTCGTCTCCAGGGTCTGACCCTGACGTCGCCTCACCCATAGGTTGGGCGCCATGTCCCGCCCATCACTTGGCCTACTCGCACTCGCCCTCTGCGCCACACTGCCCGCTGCGCGCCTCGAGGCGCAGTCGGCGAAGCCGCGCACCCCGGTCCTCCTCGACACCGACGCGAACAACGAGCTCGATGACCAGCACGCGATCGCCTACATGCTGTTCAGCGGCGACGCGTTCGACGTCGAAGGGATCAGCGTCAACCGCACCCGCGGCGGTGGCGACGTCGAGATGCAGGCGAAGGAAGCCGAGCGCGTCGTGCAGCTCGCCGGTCTGTCGAAGGCATTCCCCATCTACCGCGGCGCGAACGGGAGCTTCGCCGAGATCGCGCCGCACGTCGGCGAGCGCGAGTTCGACGGCCACGCCGCGGTGGAGATGATCCTCGCGCAATCGCGGAAGCCGCGCGCGCAGAAGCTCGTCCTCGTCCCCGTCGGCAAGCTGACGAACATCGCGCTCGCGCTGAAGAAGGAACCAGCGCTCGCCAACAGAGTGCGCGTCGTGTGGCTGGGATCCAACTACCCGGATCCGGGCGAGTACAACCAGGAGAACGACGAGGGCGCGCTGCAGTTCATCCTCGATTCGACCAGCGTGCCGTTCGAGATGGCGGTCGTGCGCTACGGCAAGCCGTCGGGCACGGACCATGTGCGCGTCACGCGCGACGAGGTCCATGCACGGATGCCGGGGAAGGGGCCGCACGCGCAGACGCCGGTGGATGGGCGCAACGGCGGCACGTTCCGCAGCTTCGGCGACTACTCGGTGGACCTGTTCGACCACATCCAGATGAACGGCACGCCGCCCTCGCGCGCGCTCTACGACATGGCCGCGGTCGCGATCGTGAAGAACCCGGCCTGGGCGCACCCACGCCGCATCGGCGCGCCGCAGCTCGCGAGCTCGAAGTGGGTGGACCGCCCGGAGAACGCGCGCACGATCACGGTGTGGGAAGACTTCGACCGCGACGCCATCCTCACCGACTTCTACGCGACGATGGACCACCCCGTCCTCGCCCACTGATCGGGGTCGGAGTCACAAAGCTGTCGAGGTCTGACCCCACACAGAGTGAAACCGTTTTGCCGCAGGGCGTGTCCAGATCACATGCGCCGCGCTGCGATCGCCCTCCTGCTGGCCCTCCCGTCGGCGGCCCTCGCCCAGCCGACGGCTCCGTCGCCGCCCGGGCGGCTGATCGACCTCGGCGGGTATCGCCTCCACCTCTACTGTACCGGTAGCGGTAGCCCGACCGTCGTCCTCTCCGCCGGCGCGGGCGACTTCTCCACCGATTGGGCACTCGTCCAGCCCGAAGTCGCCAGGCGCACGCGCGTCTGCTCCTACGACCGGAGCGGCGAAGCGTGGAGCGACCGCGGCCCGACGCCGCGCTCGATCGACCAGGAGGTCCACGACCTCCACCGCCTCCTCCTCGCCGCGGGCGAGCGCGCGCCGTTCCTCCTCGCCGGCCAGTCGCTTGGCGGCATGGTCGCACGCGAGTTCGCACGACGCTATCGCACCGAGACCGCCGGCGTCGTGCTCGTCGA
>JAEKKK010000087.1 GCA_019510405.1 Gemmatimonadota bacterium
GAACGGCGTGCGATGATTCGCACGCCGTTCGTCATTTCGGGCACGGCGCCGGCCGCGTGAGGCCAACGGCCGGCGGGCATCGATCGTACGATGCGGCAGCGTTCGTTTGCTTGAAGTGACCTGTGGCGCCGGATAGCTTACCTCGGTTCCACACCCCTCCAACAGACTCTCCAGGACAGGCATGGCCAGCTACCGCTTCGCGTCCCGCCCCTCCCAGGGCGAGGCGATCGCTTTCGAGCAGGGCGCACTCAAGGTGCCCGCCAACCCGGTCATCCCCTTCGTCGAAGGCGACGGCACCGGACCCGACATCTGGCGTGCTTCCGTGCGCGTGTTCGACGCCGCCGTCGAGAAGGCGTACGGTGGTGAGCGGAAGGTCAGCTGGATGAAGGTCTTTGCCGGTGAGGAATCCCACGCCAAGCACGGCGAGTGGCTTCCCGACGAGACGCTCGAGGCGTTCAAGGAATTCCGCGTCTCCATCAAGGGCCCGCTTTCCACGCCGGTCGGTGGCGGCATCCGGTCGCTGAACGTGATGCTCCGGCAGGTGCTCGATCTGTACGCGTGCATCCGTCCGGTGCGCTACTTCGAGGGCGTCGGCAACCCGATGAAGGAGCCCGAGAAGCTCAACGTCGTCATCTTCCGCGAGAACACGGAGGACGTGTATGCGGGCATCGAGTGGAAGGCCGGCTCCCCCGAGGCGAACGAACTGATCGAGTTCATTCACCGCAAGTTCGGCAAGGACATCCGCGCCAACTCGGCGATCGGCATCAAGCCGATGTCGGAGTTCGGCTCGCGGCGCCTCGTGAACATGGCCGCGCGCTACGCGCTCGAGAACAATCGCAAGTCGCTGACGCTCGTCCACAAGGGGAACATCATGAAGTTCACCGAGGGCGCCTTCCGCGACTGGGGTTACGACGAGGCGGCGAAGGCGTTCCCGGGGCAGACGGTGACCGAGGCCGAGTTCTCGAAGGGCGGTGCCGGTGCGCGCGCCGATTGCCTCATCGTGAAGGATCGCATCGCCGATGCGATGTTCCAGCAGCTGCTGCTGCGCCCCGACGAGTACGACGTCATCGCGACGCCGAACCTGAACGGCGACTACATCTCCGACGCCGCGGCGGCGCAGGTCGGTGGTCTCGGGATTGCGCCAGGCGGCAACGTCGGCGACGGCCTCGCCGTGTTCGAGGCGACCCATGGCACCGCGCCGAAGTACGCCAATCTCGACAAGATCAATCCGGGGAGCGTCATCCTCTCCGGTGTGATGATGTTCGAGTACATGGGGTGGAAGGAGGCTGGCAAGTTGATCGTGACGGGACTCGAGAACGCGATCAAGAGCAAGCGAGTCACCTACGATCTCGCACGCCAGATGTCCGGCTCGACCGAGGTGAGCACCTCCGCGTTCGGCGATCAGATCATCAAGGGGATGCGCGCCTGAGGCGCGCATCTCTTCACCGTCCCAATCAGGCACCATGACGCTGAGTCTTGCCGCGGAGCGGGGAGCCCCCGCTTCGCTCGACGTCCCGCTGTTGGTCATCGCGCTCGCCGCCGGCGCAGCGCTCGACGAGCCGCTCGCCGCTCTCGATCGCCAACTCGGTGGCGCAATCGGCCGGCTGCTCGCGCGCCGCGACTTTCGCGCCGGCCGCGACGAGACGCTGCATCTCGCGGGCGGCTCGTCCGGGCCGGCGCGTGTCCTTCTCATCGGCATCGGAAAGACGGAGCGCGTGCCAGGGCTCCGTCGCGCCGGCGCGCTCGCCGCACGTCAGGCAGGGCGCATGGGCGCGGGCCGGTTGGCGTTCTATGCCGGCACGCTCGACCGGCGGGAGACCGAAGCCGTCGCCCTCGGTCTGGCCGCGGGGGCGTGGGACTACACGGACACGAAGACGCTGCCGCCCGAGGATGAGCGCCGCGCACCGTTGACTGCTGCCGTGATCCTCGCCGCGGACGACGCGGGACTGGACGACGGACGCGCCCTCGCCGAAGGGCACGGCCTCGCGCGCACGCTCGGGATGATGCCGGGCAACCTGTGCACGCCGGAGTTTCTCGCCGACACCGCACGGGACATCGCGCAGCGGCACGGGCTCACCGTCACGGTGCTCGGCCGCGAGGAGATGGAGCGCGAGGGAATGGGCAGCTTCCTCTGCGTCGCGCAGGGAACGCCGCAGGAGCCGAAGCTCATCGCGCTCGAGTATCGCGGCGGTGCCGCCGGAGCCAAGCCGGTGGCGCTGGTTGGGAAGGGACTCTGCTTCGACTCGGGCGGCATCTCGATCAAGCCGGCGCAGGGCATGGAGTGGATGAAGTTCGACATGTGCGGCGCGGCGGGCGTCCTCGGCGCGATGGAAGCCATCGCGCGCATGCGCCTGCCCGTCAACGTGGTCGGTCTGGTCGGCTCGACGACGAACATGCCGTCGGGCACCGCGGTGAAGCCGGGCGACGTCGTGCGCAGCATGTCGGGGAAGTTCATCGAGATCATCAACACCGACGCGGAAGGACGGCTCGTGCTCGCCGATGTCCTGTCCTACGCCAAGCGCTTCGATCCCGCCGCGGTCGTCGATGCGGCGACGCTCACGGGCGCCTGTGTCATCGCCCTCGGCCACACGGCGACGGGCGTGATGGGCAACGACGCGGCGCTCGTCCGCGAAGTGCTCGAGGCGGGAACACGCGCCGGGGAGCCGGGGTGGGAGCTTCCCATGTGGGACGACTATCGGGAGCTCATCAAGTCCGACGTGGCCGACATCAAGAACTCCGGAGGCCGCCCCGCGGGCACGATCACGGCGGCGTTCTTCCTCAAGGAGTTCGCCGACGGCTATCCGTGGGGACGACGGGACGGGGCCAGGTCCCCGTCCGTCGCGATACGGTATCGGGCCGGAAGGATACGCTGCCGACGCGCACCGACACGACGCGCGCGCGCGCGGCGCGATCGGGGATCGATACGGTCCTGAAGCGCGACACGATCCGCGTGCCGTTGCCGCCGCGGGCGGACACGGTGCTGAAGAATGACTCGACGCGTCTCGCCTCGGTGCGTGACACCGCGAGAGCGCGCCGCGACACGATCCAGCCGCCGCTCGCGCGCGCGCCGGTGCCGCCGATCATCGAGATCGGGCCGCCCCACATCTACGACCGCGCGGCGCTCTTCGCGACCGGATCACTCACGTTGAGCGATCTGCTCGGGCGCCTGCTCGGCAACACCGAATACACTGCCGGCTGGCTGGGCGCGCCGGCTGCCGTTGCGTATCTGGGTGACGTGCGACGCATCCGCCTGTACGTCGACAACGTCGAGGTCGAGCCACTCAATCCGCGCATGCGCGGCGCCGTGGCGGTCAACGATCTGCCGCTCCACGATCTCGAAGAGCTTCGCATCGAGCGCGGTGCGGACGAACTGCGCGTCTACGCCCGGACGTGGCGTGTCGATCGCACCACGCCGTACAGCCGCGCGGACGTGTTCACCGGCGACCAGAACACGAACTTGTACCGTGCCTTCTTCGGACGGCGATGGAAGCATGGCGAGGCGTTCCAGCTCGCCGTCGAGCAGTACAACACGCAGCCCATCCGCGCGTTGCCGTCGTCGGATGCGCTGAACATCATGCTGCGCGCCGGCACGACGCACGGTCCGTGGAAGATCGATGGGTACGCCGAGCGTAGCAGTCGAAACCGCGGCGACTGGACCGGCTTCGGCGGTGCACTCTCTACCGTGGATACGATCAGAGGCCTCGCCGCGAGCGCCCTCACCGCCTACGCGCGCCTCGCGAACGGCGATCCCGAGCGCGGGCCCTGGGTGCAGCTCCTCGCCGCCGGCAACAAGTACACCCTGTCGCCACGTGAGTCGAACAACTTCCTCAGCGGCCAGAGCGACACGACGAGCAAACCGGACACCTCGTTGTTCGTCGGCCAGTACATCCTGAGCGGCGGCGTGAGCTCGGGCCCATTCAAGGCGTGGGCGACGGAACGCCTCAGCACCAACCGCGGGCGAAGCTGGTCGACGCCCTCGGCCCACGCTTCTGCCCAGACGGGGCCGATCGCGGCGTCGGTGATGGCGGAGGCATCGAGCCCGCTCACGCCGTCGATGGCCGAGGCCACGGTGAAGATCGCGCCCTTCGATCGGGTGGCGGTGTTCGGCACGGTCTCGCATTCGGGCAGCGGAACCTTCGAGCGCCTCCTGGGCGACACCGTCTCGGGCAGGACGATCGACCCCAAAGGCGTCTACGTTCCCGGTCCACTTTTCTTCTTCCCGGGCTTCGACAGCCTCGAGGTGGCGCGCTTCGAGCTCGGGGCGCGCACGAGCATGCGCGTGGAGGCAGGCGTCCGTCTCGGCCAGCTATGGATCAGCGGCGGCGCGATCCAGCGTGGCGCCACGACCCTGTTGTCTCCGGAAGACGTCCTCACCGATTCCGGGCCGGGCACGCGCGTGCGAACCGAAGGGAAGGCCACGGCGCGCATCGTCAGCGTTCGTGGGCGCCTCTACAAGGCACTCTATGCGGACGCGTGGGGGATCGCCTGGGGCGACACGACCGGCATCCTTCGGCCACGCTACCAATCGCGCACCGAGTTGCTCCTCCAAACGAACCTCCTCGACAAGTTTCCGCGCGGGAACTTCGGGCTGCTCGCGTCCCTGGCGCACGACTACCGATCCACCGTGCGCTTTCCGCTGCTGAACGGCGAGCTGGTGAGCGTGCCCGACACGCGCGTCGTCTCGTTCCGGCTGGAGATCCGCGTCCAGACGGCCGTGGTGTCCTATCAATTCCGGAACATACTCCAGGAGCGCTACCGGCTGATCCCCGGTTTCCGGATGCCGACCCAGACGCAGCTCTACGGTGTGAGATGGGATTTCTGGAATTGACAATGTCGTTGTCGTTCCGTAACTTAGGCCGCTCGATATGATCCGGAGCATGACGGGGTTCGGCGCAGCCGACGGGCTGGTTGGCGGTGGCCGCGTGAGCGTCGAAGTGCGCTCCGTGAACCACCGCTTCTTCAGCCCGTCCATCAAGCTGCCGAGTGCGCTGAACCGGTGGGAAGGCGACGTGCGCGAGGCGTTGCGCCGTAAGGTCGCGCGCGGGCACGTCACCCTCGGCGCCCGCTTCGAGCGCGAGGCGGGAGGACAGCCCGATCGACGAAACGCGCTTCGCCGCGTACGTCTCGCAGCTCCGCGGGCTGCAGGAGCGCTATGCGCTCGATCCGGCGCTCGACGTCGGCACCGTGCTGCGCCTTCCGGACGTGTTCGCCGGTGCGGCGCGCGAGGAGCTTCCCGCCGAGGCGGGCGCCGAGCTCGTCGCGATCGTGGACCGGGCGGTGGACGCACTCCTCGCCATGCGGACGGACGAGGGCGCGCGCCTCGCCGTCTATCTCGAGGAGCGTCTGCGCGTGATCGAAGTAGCGCTCGACCGGATCGCCGTGCGGGCACCGGAGCGGGTGACCGAGCAGCGGGATCGCCTGCGACAGGCGGTGCGCGAGCTGACCGAGGGCCTGGCGGTCGACGAGCACCGCCTCGCGCAGGAGATCGCACTCCTCGCCGATCGTATCGACCTGGCGGAGGAGCTCTCGCGCTTCCGCGGCCACATCACGGCGTTCCGCACCGCGATCGGGGCGCCGCAGCCGGACGGTGTCGGCAAACGCCTCGGCTTCCTCCTTCAGGAGATGCTGCGGGAGGCGAATACGACGGGGAGCAAGGGGAACGACGGGGCCATCGTGGCGGACGTGCTCCAGGTGAAGGAGGAGCTGGAACGGATCCGCGAGCAGGTGGAGAACCTCGAGTGAGCTCGTTCCCGATCATCCTCAGCGCCCCCAGCGGGGGCGGCAAGACGACCATCGCCAAGACCCTCCTGAGCCGGCGTGAGGATCTCGGTTACTCGGTCTCGTGCACGACGCGCGCACCGAGGCCCACGGAAGTGCCGGGACGCGATTATTATTTCATCAGCCGCGCCGAGTTCCTCGCCAAGCGGGAGGAGGGGGCGTTCGCCGAGTCCGCGGTCGTGCACGGCAATCTGTACGGCACGCTGCGCAGCGAGGTCGAACGGGTGCTGGCCACGGGCAAGCACGTGGTGATGGACATCGACGTGCAGGGTGCCGTGCAGTTCATGCGCGCGTTCCCGCATTCGGTGACGATCTTCATTCTTCCGCCGACGGCGGAGGTGCTGCTGGAGCGCCTCCGGGCGCGACAGACGGAGAGCCCGGCGCAGTTGGCGGCGCGGCTGCAGTCGGCACTGCAGGAGCTACAGCAGGTAGCGGAGTACGAGTACATCGTCGTCAACGACGATCTCGAGCGGGCCGTCTCGAGCGTCGAATCGATCATCGATGCCGAAACAGTCAGCCGCGAGCGCGTCAAGAATCTCCGGCACCAGGTCGGGCTGCTCATCGAGCGGCTCGAGCAAGAGATAGAAAACTCAACATCCTGATCAGACATCATGCGAGTCTTCACACCGGTCGAAATCGCCCAGCACGCCGCCAACAAGTACCTCGGCGTCCTCGTGGCGGCGAAGTATGCGCGAGCCCTCAACGAGTTCCCTGGCGGCTCGGCGTCGCGCGACAAGAAGCTCACGACCCGCTCCCTCGAGGAGCTGGCGAAGGGCGACATCGACTATCGCGTCGTCCCCCGCCGTCGTACGGCGGAGTGATCGCCCGGGTCGCGCCCGCGCGCGGCCCGTATCATCGGCGCTCGTGACCGAGCCCTCTCTTCGCCCGTACGCCAACCGCCGCGTGCTGCTCGGCGTGTCGGGCGGCATCGCGAGCTACAAGACCGCGTGGCTCGCGCGGCTGCTGAGCAAGGCGGGGGCAGAGGTGGACGTCGTGATGACGCGCGCCGCCACCGAGTTCGTCGGCCCCGTCACCTTCGAGGCGCTCACCGGACGTCCCGTGCATACCGGGTTGTTCGACGCCGGGCGCGCGCTCGATCACATTCATCTCGCGCGCGCGGCGGCAGCGGTCGTCGTCGCCCCGGCGACGGCAGACTTCATGGCGCGCGCCGCGACCGGCCAGGCGGACGACCTGCTCACCGCCTGCCTGCTCGCCACCGAAGCGCCCGTGCTGCTCGTGCCGGCGATGAACGACCGGATGTGGGCCCATGCACAGACCCGGGCGAACGCCGCGCGTCTGCGCGAGCTCGGATACCGGCTGCTCGATCCGGACGATGGCGTCCTCGCGGCGGGCGAGGGGAGCGGCCCGGGACGCATGCCCGAGCCCGAGACGATCTTCGCGCACGTGGGCAGGCTGCTCGAGGATAGCGCCGCGCCACTCGTCGGCCGGCGCGTCGTGGTCACCGCTGGACCGACGCGCGAGGCGATCGACCCGGTGCGCTTCGTGTCGAATCACAGCTCGGGTCGGATGGGCGTGTCCATCGCCGCGGCCGCGTGGCGCCGCGGCGCGAGCGTCACGCTCATCGCCGGACCACTCGCCGTGCCCGCTCCGGTTGGCGTGTCGGTCGTTCGCGTCGAGTCCACCGAGGAGATGTGCCAGGCGGTCGAGCAGGCGCTCGCCGAAGCCGACGTGCTCGTGATGGCTGCCGCGCCGGCCGACTACCGGCCTGCGAACGTCGCGACGAGCAAGTTGAAAAAGACGGGTCAGCCGCGCGCGATCGAGCTCGAGGAAAACGCCGACATACTGCGCAGCACGCGCTCTGCGCGCCGCGAGGGAGCGGTCATCGTGGGCTTCGCCCTCGAAACGGACGACCTGATCGAGAACGCGAAGCGGAAGCTGGACGCCAAGGCGCTCGATCTCATCGTGCTGAACGACGCGAAGGAGCAGGGTGCCGGCTTCGGCGTCGAGACGAATCGCGTCACCTTGTTGACGCGCGGATCGCCCGAGCCCGAGCGCTTGCCGCTGCTCAGCAAGCCGCAGGTCGCGGACGTGATCCTCGACCGAGTGGAGGACCGCCTCCGTGGACGTTAGAGAGCTGCTGCGCCGCTATCTCGAGCAGCGGCGCGATCTCGGCGAGACGGAGCTCGTCCTGGACTCGCTGAGCGTCGAGGAGGCGCTCGCACTGCTCGGCGCGAAGCACGGCATCAAGCAGAGCACGCCGGGACCGCAAGCCGACGACGTCCGTGGCACGGCGCACGCGGCGAGCGACGCGTCGTCCCCCGGCGACTGGCGGGATGCGATCCGCGCGGCTGGAGGCGCGCCGGAAACCGGCGCGAAGTCACCACGAGTCGAGCGAGCCGAGATGCCACGACGTCCTTCCACAGGAGATTCCGCCGCGCCGGCGTCCGCCGAGACAGGGGCGGATGCGGTGCACGTACCGACGACGCAGAGCGGCGCATCGGCCGCGTCGCCGCTCGAGGACGTGCCGGCCGGATTGGTCGTGGGCGGCGCGAGCCGCGCCCTGTTCGACGATCCCGCCGCGAAGCTCGACACCATCGATGAGATCGCCCGGGTCGTCGCCGAGTGCCGCCGCTGCCCGCTCTACGCCACGGCGAAGAATCCCGTCCCGGGCGACGGAAACCCCGACGCGGACTTCATGTGCGTCGGCGAGGCGCCGGGCGCGAACGAGGACGAGCAGGGGAGGCCGTTCGTCGGCCAGGCCGGCCAGCTCCTGACGAAGATCCTCGGCGCGATCGATCTCAAGCGCGAGGACGTGTTCATCGCCAACGTCCTCAAGCACCGTCCCCCGGGCAACCGCAACCCACTCCCCGACGAGGTCGTCGCCTGCTCGCCGTATCTCGTCCGGCAGATCGAGCTCGTGCGTCCCAAGGTGATACTGGCGCTCGGCACCTTCGCCGCCCAGACTCTACTGGAGACGAAGCTCACGATCGGCAAGCTGCGTGGCCAGGTGCACCGTTACTATGGCGTGCCGCTGATCGTGACATACCATCCCGCCGCTCTGCTTCGTAATCCCGCCTGGAAGCGCCCCACCTGGGAAGATGTCCAGCTTGCCCGTCGAATACTCGATCGCGCCCGTCCAGCCGGGGCGTGACCCTTACGGCGATCGCCGTCCCCCGTACTCCGAGGACGCCGAGCAGGCCGTCCTGGCCGCGATGCTCATCGACCAGGACGCGGTCATGCGCGCCATGGAGGTCGTGGACGACAGCATGTTCTACGCGGAGCGGCATCGCCGGCTCTTCCGCAGCATGGTGTCGATCACCGAGCGGGGCAGCGTCGTCGATCCGCTCACCCTGGCGGACGAGCTGCAGCGCCGCGGAGATCTCGACGGCGCGGGCGGCAAGGACTACATCGGCTTCCTCGTGGATGCCGTGCCGACGGCGGCGAACGTCGAGTACCACGCCCGGATCGTCAAGGAGAAGGCGCTCCTTCGCCGGCTGATCGAGGTCTCCACCGAGATCGTCGGCGAGGCATTCCGCGGCGGGCAGACGGCCGACGAGCTTCTGGACCTCGCCGAGCAGAAGATCTTCCAGGTCGCACAGCAGCGGACGTCCGAGGGCTTCTCGCGCATCAAGGAGCTTCTCTGGCCGACGATGGAGCGCATCGAGGCGATCCACGCCGGCGGCGAATCCATCACCGGGATCGCGAGCGGCTTCGCCGATCTCGACGACCTGACGTCGGGATTCCAGCCTTCGGACCTGATCATCGTCGCGGCGCGTCCGTCGATGGGAAAGACGGCGTTCACGCTGAACATCGCGCAGCACGCCGCCATCGAGAAGGAGCGCAAGGTCGCCTTCTTCTCGCTCGAGATGAGCAAGGAATCGCTCGTGCAGCGCATGCTCACCGCGGAAGCGCGCATCGATGCGCAGAAGCTGCGGAAGGGCATGCTGCGCGACGATGACTTCCCGCGGCTGGCGCGCGCGGCCGGCATCCTCACGCACGCCCCGATCTGGATCGACGACACGGCGGGGATCACGCTGCTCGAGATGCGCTCCAAGGCGCGTCGCCTCAAGGCGGATCAGGGGCTCGACATGATCATCGTCGATTACCTGCAGCTCATGCAGGGACCGGCCAACAGCGAGAGCCGGCAGCAGGAGGTGTCGCAGATCTCGCGCGGGCTGAAGGCGCTGGCCAAGGAGCTCTCGGTGCCGGTCATCGCGCTGTCCCAGCTCTCGCGCGCCCCCGAGCAGCGCGCCGGCGACAGCAAGCGGCCGCAATTGTCCGATCTGCGTGAATCCGGTGCCATCGAACAGGACGCTGACCTCATCATGTTCATCTATCGCCCCGAGGTGTACGAGGGGCCGGTAGACAAGGACGGCAATTCGCTCGAGGGCCGCGCCGAGATCATCGTCGGCAAGCAACGCAATGGACCGATCGGCTTCGTCAATCTGTTCTTCCACAAGAACTACACGCGCTTCGAGAACTTCTCGCAGCGCCCGCCGGGGCCGAGCGGCGGCGGCACCGAAGCGGGCCGCATCGGCGACGTGCGCAAGGCCGGCTAACCGCGCGCGGAGGGCGCGCCGCTCGCCGGCTCGCCCCCTCCGCTATTTTTCGCTCATGCTCCCCGACAACGCATGAGCCCCAAGGCCAAGACCGTCTACCGCTGCACGGAGTGCGGCGCCGAGCACCCGAAGTGGGCCGGCCGCTGCGACGTGTGTGGCGCGTGGAACTCGCTCGTCGAGGAAGTCGCCGCGCGCAGCGCGCCCACTGGCGGCGCGAGCCGGCGCGCCGGCGGCACGCGCACGCTGGCCGAAGGCGGCAGCGTCGCCGTCACGCCGCGCCTGCGCGAGGTGAGCGGCAGCGAAGCGCGCCGGTGGAAGACGGGGATGGACGAGTTCGACTTCGTCCTCGGCGGGGGCATCGTGCCCGGTTCGATGATCCTCATCGGCGGCGAGCCGGGCATCGGCAAGTCCACGCTGCTGCTCCAGGTGGCGGCGCGGCTCCAGTCGAGCGAGCGCGCGACGCTCTACGCGTCCGGGGAGGAGAGCGCGTTGCAGATCAAGCTCCGCGCCGACCGCCTTGGCGAGGATGCCGGGGACGTCGCCCTGCTGAGCGAGACGAACCTCGAGACCGTGCTCACCACCGCGGCCGCCGCCGCGCCGGCCGTGCTCATCGTCGACTCGATCCAGACGGTGTTCACGTCGGATCTCGAGGGCGCACCGGGCAACGTCGGCCAGGTGCGCGAATGCGCCGCGCGGCTGATGCGCTTCGCGAAGGAGAGCGGCACCGCGGTGTTCGTCGTCGGCCACGTCACGAAGGGAGGCGGCATCGCCGGCCCGAAGACCCTCGAGCACATCGTGGACACGGTGCTGTACTTCGAGGGGGAGAACTCGCTCGATCATCGAGTGCTGCGCGCGACGAAGAACCGGTTCGGCAGCGTGAACGAGATCGGCGTTTTCCGCATGGCGGAGGACGGGCTGGTCCCGGTGGCCAACCCGTCGGAGCTCTTCCTCGGCGATCGGAGCATGCACGCCTCGGGCAGCGCGGTCACCGCGCTGCTCGAGGGCACGCGCCCCGTGCTGATCGAAGTGCAGGCGCTCGCGGCGAAAGCGGGGTTCGGCACGCCGCAGCGCGTCGCCACGGGCTACGACGGGCGCCGGCTCGCGCTGCTGCTCGCGGTGCTCGACAAGCGCGCGGGTCTCTCCTTCGCACAGCTCGACGTGTTCCTCAACGTCGTCGGCGGCGTGCGGCTGCAGGAGCCGGCGGGGGATCTCGCCGTGGCCGCGGCGCTCGCGTCGAGCGTGTACGATCGCGCCCTCCCGCACGACGCCGTGTTCGTTGGCGAGGTGGGACTCGGCGGCGAGATCCGCCCCGTCTCGCAGGCGGAGCGACGGCTCGCCGAGGCCGCCAACATGGGAATGACGACGGCGTATCTCGCCGAGCGCGCCGTCCCGAAGCGCGTGCCGAGCGGGCTGCGGACGGTCGGTGTGCGCACGATCGCCGATCTCTTCGAGCGGATCTTCCAGTGAGCACGCGCGCGCAGCGACGAGACGTCGGCGTGATCATCGTCGCGGGGGGGAGCAGCGCGCGTACCGGCGGTGAGGAGCTGAAGCAGTTCCGCTGGGTCGCCGGGAAACCGATGCTCCTGCACAGCGTGCAGACCTTCATGGCGCATCCCGAGGTCGGCATGGTCGTGTGCGTGCTCCCGCCGCCGTACGCCGGCGATCCGCCCCCCTGGCTCTTTCAGTGCGACGTGGACCGGCTGCTGCTCTCGATCGGTGGGCGCACGCGCAGCGAGAGCGTCGCGAACGGACTCGATGACCTGCCCGACGAATCGGCGATCGTGCTCGTGCACGACGCGGCGCGTCCGCTCGTCGGCATGGGGACGATCGACCGCGTCGTCGCCGCCGTGCGAGCGGGCGCGCCGGCGATCGCCGCGCTCCCCGTCGTGGACACGCTGAAGGAGGCGACGGAAGACGGCGCGATCGTGCGCACGGTGGATCGCACGTCGTTGTGGCGCGCGCAGACGCCGCAGGGCTTTCCGCGCGCGCTGCTCGTCGATGCGCACCGCCGCGCGCGGAGCCCGGTGACTTCGCGCCTGTCGAGGCGCTCTGCGCAATGGACGAATTAAGGCGACCGCGGTCGAGATTCCATTCTGGTCGGACGACGAGGTGGCGGCGGCGATGCGGCCGGCGCTCGAGCAGATCGAGCTCCGGCGCGTGCTCGCCTATCCCACCGAGACGGTGTACGGATTCGGCGGCGGGATCGATCGCGATTCGGTGGACGCGCTGATCCGGCTCAAGGGCCGCCCGAAGGGAAAACCCTTCCTCCTGCTGATCGCCGGCGGCGACATGATCGCCAAGCTGGACCTGAGGCTGCCGAGCTATGCGACGAATCTGGCGGCGCGTCACTGGCCTGGTCCTCTCACGCTCGTGCTCCCCGGTGGCGAGAAGCGGGTGCCCGAGGCGCTGCGCGGGCCGGAGGGCGGGATCGCCGTCCGGTGGACGCCGCACAAGGCCGTGCAGCGGCTCATTCGGGCGCACGACGACGCGATCACCTCGACCAGCGCGAACCGCCCCGGGGTTCCGCCAGCGATGTCAGCGCGCGAGATTCGAGAGCAGTGGAGTGCGGCGATCGCTCGCGGCGCGCTTCGGGTGCTCGACGGTGGCACGCTCGCACCGTCGCAACCCTCGACCGTGGTGGACTGCACCGGTCGTGCTCCACGAGTGGTCCGCCCCGGAGCCATCTCCGCAGCCGTGCTGCGCGAGACCGCTCCCCGGCTCATCGGAGACGCGTGAGCACATGAAGCTCCTCTTCGTCTGCACCGGCAACACCTGCCGCAGCCCGCTCGCGGAAGCGATCGCGCGCAAAGTCGCGATCGAGCGCGGTCTGCCCGAGATCGAAGTCTCCAGCGCGGGCACCAGCGCCTGGGACGGCGCCTCCGCGTCGGACGGCGCACTGCTCGTCGGCATGGAACGCCGCCTCGATCTCAGTGGGCACCGCTCGCGGCAGCTCACGCGCGCGATCGTCGCCGACAGTGATCTCATCTTCACGATGGGGCCGCATCACCTCGAGCGCGTCGAAGCACTCGGCGGGCGAGGCAAGGCGTTCCTGCTCACGGCTTACCCCGACGCGGGCACGGCCGGACGTCCGATCAGCGATCCGATGGGCGGCGAGCTCGAGGTGTATCGCACCACGGCCGACGAGCTCGAGACGGAAGTGCGGCGGGTGTTCGACCGCCTCGCCGCGGCGCGGGTGCCCGACGCGTCGTGAGGAAACTGCCTGGGCGATTGGTCCTGCTCGGGCATCCGGTCGCACATTCGCTCTCACCCCGCTTCCAGAACGCTGCCCTCCGCGCGGCCGACATCCCGCTCGTCTACGAGGCGATCGACGTCCCGCCGCAGTCGCTCCGCCGGACGCTCGCCGAACTGGCCGAGATCGATGCGATCGGCAACGTGACCATCCCGCACAAGGAAGACGTCGCCGCCTGCTGCCACCGCCTGTTGCCGCTCGCGCAGCGCTGCGGGGCAGTGAACACCTTCTGGCACGAGGACGGGCAGCTCGTCGGTGACAACACCGACGTCGGCGGTGTCGATGCGATCGCGACGCTCCTCCTCGGCGAGGCGCGGCACGGGGCGACGGTGACGCTGCTCGGCGCCGGGGGCAGCGCCGCGGCGGTGGTGGCCGCGGTCGAACGATGGGGCGACGCGCGCGTGCGCCTGTACAATCGCAACGTGGATCGTGCTCGCCTTCTCGCCGCGCGCTTCGGCCCGGTCGTGGACGTCGTCGACTCCGTCGAGGAAGCGCTCGAGGGTGCGGCGCTCGTCGTCAACGCCACTCCAGTCGGCTTGAAGGACGACGCGTTCCCGGTGCCCGTGGGTGCGCTTCCCGGCGGCGCGGCCGTGTTCGATCTCGTGTACCGCGCGAACGAGACGGCGTGGGTGCGCGCCGCGCGCGAAGCAGGGCACCGCGCCGCCGACGGCGAGGGGATGCTCGTCGAGCAGGGCGCGCTCTCCTTCGAGCGCTGGTTCGGCGTCGTCCCCGACCGCGGCGCGATGTGGCGCGCGCTGCACTGAGCGGCGCCGGCACCCTTCGCCGCGCTGGTTGATGGTTGCTCCTCCCTCCGGCGCTTCGCGCCTTTGGTCGGAGTTCCGCATGTCTCGTTGGTCGCTGCTGGACCTGCTGCTTCCGGCCGCGTGCGCCGTGTGCAAGCGCGCACGCGCCGGCCACGAAGTCGATCTCGTCTGCGGCGCGTGCTGGCTGCGCGCGACCGAGCTGCCGCGGCCGCGCTGCGACCGCTGCGGCCATCCGGTCGACGTCCGTCGGCCGCCGACGCGCTGCGCGTGGTGCACGCTCCTTCCGCCTTACGTGCGAGCAGTGCGCTCCGCCTTCGGGCTGCCGGGCGGCACCGCGGAGTCGATCGTGTATGCGCTCAAGTACGACGGCTGGAGCGCCGTCGCGGCGCCGATGGCTCGGCGGATGGCCGCGCTGCGCTTCCCGCCCGACGTCGAGCGCGAGCGCGCCGCGCTCGTCCCGGTGCCGCTCTCGTCCGCGCGTTTGCGCGAGCGGGGCTACAACCAGAGTGAGAAGCTCGCCGACGGTCTCGGCCGCCTCTGGAACCTTCCCGTACGCACCGATCTTATTGCACGTGAGCGTGCAACGAAGACGCAGACGCGGTTGACACCAGGGGAGCGACAGCGCAACGTTGCAAATGCGTTCCGCTCGCTCGCGGATCGTGGGTCGCTGCGCGGTCTTCACCTCGTCCTGGTGGACGATGTGGTGACCACCGCCGCGACCCTAAACGCGTGCGCCGCAACGTTGCACGACGGCGGTGTGCGCATCGTGAGCTACGTGACCTTCGGCCGGGCGCCGGCTATTGGCGACCGGTGGTGACCACAGGAGACAGCAAACACATGGCAATTCGCGTCGGCATCAACGGCTTCGGCCGCATCGGGCGGCAGGTTCTTCGCGCAGCGAAGCAAGCCGGGATCACCGACCTCGACTTCGTCGCGGTGAACGATCTCACGGACACCAAGACGCTCGCGCACCTGTTCAAGTACGACTCGGTCCATCGCGAGTTCAAAGGTCAGGTCACCGCTGGCGAGGGTTCCATCACGGTCGACGGCGACGAGATCAAGGTGCTCGCCGAGAAGGATCCTTCGAAGCTCCCCTGGGCCGACCTCAAGGTCGACATCGTGCTCGAGTCGACGGGTCGCTTCACCGATGCCGACAAGGCGAAGCAGCACATCACGGCCGGCGCCAAGAAGGTGATCATCTCCGCGCCCGCGAAGGGCGAGGACATCACCATCGTGATGGGCGTCAACGAGAAGAAGTACGACGCCAAGGCGCACACCATCGTCTCGAACGCGTCGTGCACGACGAACTGCCTCGTGCCGATGGTGAAGGTGGTGCGCGACAACTTCGGCTTCGTGCGCGGCTCGATGGTCACGATCCACAGCTACACGAACGACCAGAACATCCTCGACCTGCCGCACAAGGACATCCGTCGCGCGCGCGCGGCCGCCATGTTGATCATCCCGACGACGACCGGCGCCGCGAAGGCGACGTCGCTCGTCATCCCCGAGCTAAAGGGGAAGATCGACGGCATCGCGATCCGCGTTCCGACGCCGGACGTGTCGTTCACCGACCTCGCCGTCGTCGTCGACAAGCCGGTGACGATCCACGAGGTCAACGCGGCGTTCAAGAAGGCCGCGGCGGAAGAGCTGAAGGGCATCCTCCAGTACACGGAGGAGGAGCTGGTCTCGTCCGACTACATCGGCAACCCGTACTCGTGCATCCTGGACGCGAAGAGCACGAACGTGGTCGACGGCACGCTGTTGAAGGTCTCCGGCTGGTACGACAACGAGTGGGGCTACGCGTCCCGCTGCGTCGACCTGCTGCAGTACATCGGCAAGCAGCTCTGACGCCATGAACAAGCTGACGGTTCGCGACCTTGCCCCGGAGCAGCTCCGGGGCAAGCGGGCGCTCGTGCGCGTGGACTTCAACGTCCCCCTCGACGCCGAGAGACACGTCACCGACGACACGCGCATCCGCGCCGCGATCCCCACGCTCGAGCTCCTGCTCGATCGCGGGGCGCGCGTCGTCCTCCTCTCGCATCTCGGCCGACCCAAGGGCAAGCCGGAATCGAAGTACTCGCTCCAGCCGGTCGCCAAGCGGCTCGCCGAGCTGCTGCCCAGCAGCAAGGTCGCCTTCGTCGAGAGCACCGACAGCGACGAGGCCCGCGCGCACGCGTCGACGGAAGGCGTGGCGAAGCACCTCACGCCGGCCGTGGCCGGGCTGCTGATGGAGAAGGAGATCAACTATCTCCACAACGCGCTCGAAAACCCGAAGCGTCCCTTCGTCGCCGTGCTGGGGGGATCCAAGATCTCCGGCAAGATCGACGTGATCGAAGCGCTGCTGCCCAAGGTCGATGCGCTGCTCGTCGGCGGTGCGATGGCCTGCACCTTCTACAAGGCGATGGGACTCGAGACGGGGAAGTCGCTCGTCGAAGCGGATCGCGTCGCTCTCGCGAAGTCGCTGCTCGACAAGGCGGGTACTCGGCTCATCCTGCCGCACGATGCGACTGTCGCGCCGTCGATCGAGCAGGCGGGCGCGGCCCATCCCGTGAGCAAGGACGCGATCCCGAGCGACGAGGCCATGCTCGACATCGGACCGGGCACGGCAGAGTCGTACGCGCGCGCCATTGCATCCGCCAAGACGGTGCTCTGGAACGGGCCAATGGGCGTGTTCGAGACGCCACCACTCGACCGGGGCACGAACGCGATCGCGCGAGCGATGGCCGACGCAACGGCGAAAGGCGCGACGACCATCGTCGGCGGCGGCGATTCGGCCGCCGCGGTGGAGCAGGCGGGGCTCGCCGAGCGCATGAGTCACGTCTCCACGGGCGGCGGGGCCTCGCTCGAGTTCCTCGAGGGGAAGACACTTCCCGGGCTCGCCGCCCTGACGGACCGCTGACATGGCCGCGCATCGACGACCGATCCTCGCGGCGAACTGGAAGATGAACCACGGGCCGACGGCGGCGTCGGCCTTCCTCGCGTCGTTCCTCGCGCGCTATGCGCGGCGTGAGGATCGCACGGTGATCCTCTTTCCCTCGGCGCTCGCCTTCGCCGCTGCGCGAAGCGCCGTCGCCGAGCGTCCCGACGTCCTGCTCGGCGTGCAGAATATTTACTCAGCCGAGAAGGGCGCGTTCACCGGCGAGAACTCCGCCGCGATTGCGCTCGATGCGGGCGCGGGCTACGTGCTCGTCGGCCACTCGGAGCGGCGCCACGTCTTCGGCGAGACCGATGCGCAGAGCGCGGAGAAGGTGAAGCTCGCCGCGGCCCACGGGCTCGTGCCCGTGCTGTGCGTCGGCGAGAAGATCGAGGAGCGTGAAGCGGGGCAGACCGACGCCGTGTGCGTCCGCCAGCTGCGCGCCGCGTTCGCCGGACTCCCCGTCGAGACGCTGCGCGATGCGATCGTCGCGTACGAGCCGGTGTGGGCGATCGGCACCGGCCGGACGGCGACGCCACAAGACGCGTCAGCCGCGCACCAGGCGATCAGGGCCGAGCTGCGCGCCCTAGCAGGCGACGCGGGGGCCGCCATCCCGATCCTCTACGGTGGCAGCGTGAATGCGGGGAACGCGGCCACGCTGCTGTCGGCGCCGGGCGTGGACGGCCTTCTGGTCGGCGGCGCGAGTCTCGAGGCGGACAGCTGGCTGGCGATCTGCACTGCCGAGGCGTGACGCCGGCTCACTTGACGCTCACCTGTAAGTCTCGGCATATTTGAGGTTTAGCTAGCCCGACGTTCCTTCAGCCTCTCTCTGCGGCATGTACACCTTCCTGGTCGTTCTGCTCATTCTCGACAGCCTCGTGCTCATCGCCGCCATCCTCCTCCAGAGTGGCAAGGGGACGGGTCTGTCGGCGAGCTTCGGCGGCGTGAGCAGCTCCGCCGATTCGCTCCTCGGCACCCGGCAGGCGGGCAATCTGCTGACGAAGACGAGCTGGTGGGGGGGAGGCCTGTTCCTCTTCCTCGCGCTGGTTCTGTCCGTCGCGTCGACGCAGCGTCGCACGCCGAAGTCGGTGCTCGATCAGGCGTTCTCGCAGCCCGCGGCTCCCGCCGCTCCCGCGACCGGCTCCGCGCCGGCTACCGGTGGAGCAGCCGGCGTCCCGCTGACGCCCGCGCCGTCCACCGCCGCACCCGCCGTTCCCGGCACGAGCCAGCCCGCCGCGCCTGTGCCGGCGGCACCCGCTACCAAGAAGCCGTAAGTGGCCGAACGCGACGTCGTCCCAGGGTTCCTCCTCCTCGAGGACGGAACCCTGTTTCGTGGCGCGCTCCGCGCCAGCCTCGCGACCACCGTCGCCGAGGTCGTCTTCACGACCAACATGAGCGGCTACCAGGAGGTCTTCACCGATCCCTCGTACCGCGCCCAGATCGTCGTGATGACCGCACCGATGATCGGGAACTACGGCGTGAATCCGGCCGATCCCGAATCGGCTGCGCCGCAGATCGCCGGCGTCGTAGTGCGCGAGCTCTCGCGCACCTACTCCAACTGGCGCGCGGAAGGGGATCTCGAGAGCTACCTGAAGGCGGCTCAAATCCCGATCCTCGAAGGCGTTGATACACGTAAGCTCACCCGCCATCTGAGGACGGTGGGCGTGATGCGCGGCGTCATCGGCGCCGGCGAGCAGCCGACCGATGAAGCGCGTGCCGCGCTCGACGCCTGCCCATCGATGGAGGGGCTCGACCTCGCCTCTCGCGTGACGACGAAGGAGCGGTACCGCTGGGGAAACCCGCAGGCGCCGCACCACATCGTCGCCTACGATTTCGGCATCAAGCGAAACATCCTCCGCCTGTTCGACGACGCCGGCTGCCACGTGACGGTCGTGCCCGCCTCGACCCCCGCGGAGGCTGCGCTCGAGCTGGAGCCGGACGGCGTCTTCCTGTCCAACGGCCCGGGCGACCCGGACGCGATCGAGTATGCGCCGAGCACGATCAAGGCGATCGCCGAGAAGGAGGTGCCGATGTTCGGGATCTGCCTCGGGCATCAGCTCCTGGGCCTCACCTTCGGCGCACAGACGGTGAAGATGCCCTACGGGCACAGGGGCGGAAATCACCCGGTGCGCGAGCTCGAGACGGGCCGAATCCTCATCACGTCCCAGAACCACGGTTTCGCGGTGCAGGGGAGCGAGAAAGAGATTCCGGGCGCCCCCGGGCTGCAGGTGACGCACGTGAACCTGAACGACCAGACCGTCGAAGGGCTTCGCCACCGCGAGCTGCCGGTGTTCGCTGTTCAGTACCACCCCGAGGCCGCACCCGGCCCACACGACGCTCGGCCGCTGTTCGAGCAATTCATGGAAACGGTGCGAAAGCGGCGGGGCTGAAATGCGCCAAGCTCTTGACACATAAGAGTTAACGCGGATAAGTTCGATCAGAAATTCAGCCTCCCCCGCCGCCCCTTCGAGGCCCTCCCATGACGAAAGCCGATCTGGTCGAGCGTGTAACCGCCCAGATTTCCCGCACGGCCGGGCCGATGATCTCCAAGAAGGATTGCGCCCGCGTCGTCGATTCGTTTCTCGACGCGATCAAGGAAGCGCTCCAGGAACAAAAGAATATCGAGGTCCGTGGCTTCGGCACGTTCAAGATTCGCCATCGGAAGACGCGCATGGCGAGGAACCCGCGCACCGGATCGCCCGTCGAAGTGTCGGCGCGCCCGGTGCCGGTGTTCAAGCCGTCGAAAGAGCTCCGCGCGATGGTCGCGAACATCTCCGTCGAGGAGCTGGAGAACGATCCCGAAGAGCTGTCCGAGGCCTAAGCGCTTCTCGCAACACTCTTTGAGCCCCGGCAACGCCGGGGCTTTTTTCTTGGAGCTTCCCTCGGCATCCGAGCACGTGTACGATGCAATTGCGCACATGACCGTCACCGTTCTTCTCTTCGCATCCTACGCCGAGGCATTCGGTGCGTCCTCGCTCGCCGTCGAGGTCGCGGGTAACGCGACGGTAGCCGACGTGCTGTCGAATGTGCGCACGCATCCGGGAGCCGACCGGCTACCGCCCATGCCGCTCGTCGCCGTGAATCAGCAGTACGCCGATCCACATGCGCTCGTGCGTGACGGCGACGAAATCGCGCTCATTCCACCGGTCGCCGGCGGATGACCCCGCTTGCCTCCCTCGTCCGCGCGCCGATCGATCCGATCGCGCTCGTGCGCGCAGCGTCGAGCCCGCGGAACGGTGCCGTCATTCTCTTCCTCGGCGCAGTGCGCCAGGTGAACGAGGGACGCGACGTCACGGGGATCGACTACGCCGCGTACGAGGCGATGGCGCAGCGCGAGCTGCAGGCGATCGTCGACGAGGGCGCGACGCGGTTCGGTACCGCCGACGTCGTGGTGGAGCACCGGCTCGGCGAGCTGCAGGTGGAGGACGTCAGTGTCGGCATCGCGGTGGGCCATGCGCATCGCGACGCGGCGTACGCCGCTTCACGCTGGGTCATCGAGGAGCTCAAGCGACGCGTCCCGATCTGGAAGCGCGAGCATTACACCGACGGCACGCGCGAGTGGGTCGATCCGACTGGCCACGTCGGCGCGGGGAGCCCGCGATGACCGGCCTCCGCGACCAGTTCGGCCGAACGATCGAGTATCTCCGGATCTCGGTCACCGATCGATGCAACTTTCGTTGTAGCTACTGCATGCCGCTCGAGGGGCTGCCCTGGCTGCCCAAGTCCGACATCCTGAGCTACGAGGAGATCGCCGACGTCGTCGGTCAGCTCGCACCGCTCGGACTCCGGCGCGTCCGGATCACCGGCGGCGAACCGACGATCCGGCCGCAGGAGCTGGCCGATGCGGGGCTCGTACGCGTGAACATGTCGTCGGACAGCCTGCGCCCCGAACGCATCGCGTCGATTTCTCGCCGCACGTTGCACTTCAATCCCATTGCCGCCGCGGCGGCGGCGCAGGCCGCGGGGCTCGCGCCGATCAAGCTCAACGTGGTCGTGATGCGCGGGATCAACGACGACGAGGTGCTCGACTACGCGCGGCTGACGTTGGAGCGACCCTGGCACGTCCGGTTCATCGAGCTGATGCCCGTCGGCGAGATGGCGACCCTCTCCGCGGACCACGTGGTGCCGAGCGACGAAGTGCTGCGTCGGATCGCGGGATAATTCTGGGCGCTCGAGTCGGTCGCCGGCCCCGCACTGGGCAACGGCCCGGCGGCGTATCACCGACTCGCCGGCGCGGCGGGTTCGATCGGCGTGATCACGCCGATGACGCACACGTATTGCGGCAGCTGCAATCGCGTACGCCTCACCGCCGACGGCCGACTGCGGACCTGCCTGTTCGGCGATCACGAGGTCGATCTCCGCACGCCACTGCGCTCGGGCCTTCCGCTCGAGCCATTCGTCCGCCGCGCGCTCGCCGAGAAGCCGCAGGAGCACGCGCTGCTCGCGCGCCGCGTCGGAGGATTACGCGCGCTCTCGCAGGTCGGGGGATAGCATCGACACGCGAGCGCGATACTTTTGAATGACTAGCAACTCACCTTCAGACTATCGCACTCATGGTCAATAAGATCACCGTCGTCGGCGCCGGAAACGTGGGCGCGACGACGGCCCAGCGCGTGGCGGAAAAGGAGCTGGCGCGCACCGTCGTCATGGTGGACGTCGCCGAGGGCATCCCGCAGGGGAAGGGGCTGGACCAGTGGCAGAGCGCCCCGATCGAGGTCTACGACTCCCGGATCATCGGCACGAACGGCTACGACGAGACGGTCGACTCGGACATCGTCATCATCACGGCCGGCATCGCACGCAAGCCGGGCATGTCGCGCGACGACCTACTGAACACCAACGCCGGCATCGTCAAGTCGGTCTCGGAGCAGGTCAAGAAGTCGTCGCCGAAGGCGATCGTCATCGTGGTGTCCAACCCGCTCGACGTGATGTGCTACGTCGCCAAGGAAGCGACGGGGTTCCCGCGGGACCGTGTGATCGGCATGGCGTGCGTGCTCGACAAGGCGCGCTACCGCGCGTTCCTCGCCGAGGCGCTCGACGTCTCGGTGCGCGACATCCAGGCGATGGTGCTGGGCGGCCACGGCGACACGATGGTCCCGCTGATCTCGTACACGAGCGTGAGCGGCATTCCGATCACGCA
This sequence comes from Gemmatimonadota bacterium, assembly GCA_019510405.1. GTDB lineage: Bacteria > Gemmatimonadota > Gemmatimonadetes > Gemmatimonadales > Gemmatimonadaceae > AG11. The sequence continues at coordinate 22,367 of JAEKKK010000087.1, forward strand.
GCTGATGGACCGCGCGACGCTCGACGCGATCGTCGACCGGACGCGCAACGGCGGCGCCGAGATCGTGAAGCACCTCAAGACGGGATCGGCGTACTATGCCCCGTCGGCGGGTGCGGTCCAGATGGCCGAGGCGATCGTGAAGGACCAGCGCCGGATCCTCCCCTGCGCCGCGTGGCTCGAGGGCGAGTACGGGATGAAGGGTCTCTACCTGGGCGTGCCGTGCAAGCTCGGCAAGAACGGCCTCGAGCAGGTGATCGAGGTCGAGCTGACGGCCGACGAGCGGACGGCACTCGAGAAGAGCGCTGAAGCGGTCCGCGAGCCGATGCGGGCCGTCAAGCTCTGATGGAACGACGACGGGCGACGTGCCACCGAGCACGCCGCCCGTCGTCGCATCGCCGCTCGGCGCGCGCGAGTCGTGCGCCAGCGTTCCGGAGAACTCGAAGCGGCCGCCGCGTGTTGATCTGGTGAGGGCTCCCGGATCGACGCAGGGTGGCGTGGAGTCATACGAACCATGTGGGCGCTGACGCTGTACCGCTCGACGATAGGCAAGAAGATCATCATGGCCGTGACGGGCCTCGTGCTCGTCGTATTCGTCATCGGCCACATGGCGGGCAATCTCCAGGAGTTCCTCGGGCCCGCGCGGATGAATGCCTACGCGGCATTCCTCAAGAGCACGGGCGAGCTGCTCTGGATCGCGCGGATCGGGCTCATCGCGGCCACCGTGCTGCACGTGCTCATGGCGTGGCAGCTCACGCAGATCAAGCGCGCGGCGCGGCCCGTCGACTACACGAAGCGGGAGCCGCAGGTCTCGACGCTCGCCTCGCGGACGATGCGCTGGGGCGGCGTGTTCCTGCTCGTCTTCATCGTCTTCCACATCCTGCATTTCACGACGGGGACGGTGTTCCCGATCGCGAGCCAGCCTGGCGACCAGTTCAGCCACACCGACGTCTACGGCAACGTGGTCAGCGCGTTCCGGACGCCGTGGGTGACGGCGTTCTACGTCGTCGCGATGCTGTTCCTCCTCCTGCATCTCTTTCACGGCGCGTGGAGCTCGGTCCGCACCCTGGGGCTGAGCAAGCCATCGGATCATCCGCTGCACCGGCGCATCTCCACTGTCATCGCGGTGGTCGTGTGGCTCGGGTTCAGCGCGATCCCCGTCGCCGTGTTACTCGGAGTGATCCGATAGATGACCCTGCAACTCGACGCCCGGATCCCCGCCGGTCCGCTGGCCGGCAAGTGGGACCGCCACCGCTTCGAGATGAAGCTGGTGAACCCGGCGAACAAGCGGAAATACACGGTGATCGTGGTGGGCTCCGGACTCGCCGGCGGCGCCGCGGCCGCGTCGCTCAGCGAGCTGGGATACAACGTCCGCTGCTACTGCTACCAGGACTCGCCGCGCCGCGCGCACTCGATCGCCGCGCAGGGAGGGATCAACGCGGCCAAGAACTACCAGAACGACGGCGACAGTATCCAGCGTCTGTTCTACGACACGATCAAGGGCGGCGACTTCCGGTCGCGCGAAGCGAACGTGTACCGGCTCGCGCAGATCAGCGTCAACATCATCGATCAGTGCGTGTCGCAGGGCGTGCCGTTCGCGCGTGAGTACGGCGGCCTGCTGGCCAACCGCTCGTTCGGCGGCGCGCAGGTCTCGCGCACCTTCTACGCGCGTGGGCAGACGGGGCAACAGCTGCTGCTGGGCGCGTACCAGGCACTGGAGAAGGAGATCGCGAAGGGCGGGGTGACGATGTTCCCCCGCGCGGAGATGCTCGATCTCATCGTCGTGAACGGACGCGCCCGCGGCATCGTCGTGCGCGACGAGCTCACGGGGAAGATCGAGCCGCACCTCGCCGACGCGGTGGTGCTCGCGACGGGCGGCTACGGCAACGTCTTCTACCTCTCGACGAACGCGAAGGGGTGCAACGCGACGGCCATCTGGCGCGCGTACAAGCGGGGCGCCGCATTCGCCAACCCGTGCTACACGCAGATCCATCCGACGTGCATTCCCGTCGCGGGGGAGCATCAGTCGAAGCTGACCCTGATGTCGGAGTCGCTGCGCAACGACGGCCGCGTCTGGGTGCCGAAGCGCAAGGAAGATGTCGGTAAGAGTCCGACCGATGTCCCGGAACAGGACCGGGACTACTACCTCGAGCGGAAGTATCCGAGCTTCGGCAACCTGTCGCCGCGCGACATCGCCTCGCGCGCGGCCAAGGAAGCGTGCGACGACGGACGCGGCGTGGGTCCGGGCGGCCGTGGCGTGTATCTCGACTTTGCCGACGCGATCAAGCGGCTGGGCGAGGACAAGATCCGCGAGCGATACGGCAACCTGTTCGAGATGTACGAGCGCATCACGGCGGAGAATCCGTACAAGGTGCCGATGCGCATCTACCCCGCGGTGCACTACACCATGGGCGGGCTCTGGGTGGACTACAACCTCATGAGCACCATTCCGGGGCTGCACGTCGCGGGCGAAGCGAACTTCTCCGACCACGGGGCGAACCGGCTCGGCGCGAGCGCGCTGATGCAGGGACTGGCCGACGGCTACTTCGTGATCCCACTGACGATCGGCGACTACCTCGCCTCGACGAAGCTGGAGCAGGTGGGCGCCGACAATGCGGAGGTGCGCGCCGCCGTCGCCGAAGTGGAGCGCCGCACGAGCCGACTACTGGGAATCAAGGGGAAGCGCACGGTGGCGCAGTTCCACCGCGAGCTGGGCCGGATCATGTGGGAGTACTGCGGCATGGCGCGTGACGCCGCCGGACTGCGCAAGGCGATGGAGCTCATCCCGCAGCTGCGCGAGGAGTTCTGGCGCGACGTCATGATCCCCGGCAGCGGCGCGGAGCTGAACCAGACGCTCGAGCACGCAGGGCGAGTGGCCGACTTCCTCGAGCTGGGCGAGCTGATGTGCCGCGATGCGTTGCATCGCGAGGAGTCGTGCGGCGGCCATTTCCGCACGGAGCACCAGACGCCGGATGGCGAAGCGCTGCGCGACGACGAGCACTTCGCGTACGTCGCCGCGTGGGAATACGGCGGGGAGGGCAGGGAGCCCGTCCTGAACAAGGAGCCCCTCGTCTACGAGAACATCAAGCTCTCGCAGCGGAGCTACAAGTGAGCGGAGCGATGAACCTGACGTTGCAGGTGTGGCGGCAGCCCGGCCCGACGGCGGAGGGCGGCCTGAAGGAATACAAGGCGACGGACGTCAGCCCGGACATGTCGTTCCTCGAGATGCTCGACGTCGTGAACGAGCGGCTGATCGAGAAGGGCGAGATGCCGATCGCGTTCGACCACGACTGCCGCGAGGGGATCTGCGGCTCGTGCGGGATGATGATCAACGGCGTCGCGCACGGCCCGTCGCGCGGCACGGCGACCTGTCAGCTCCACATGCGCAGCTTCCGCGACGGCGACACGATCGTCATCGAGCCGTGGCGGGCGCGGGCGTTTCCCGTGATCAAGGATCTCGTCGTCAATCGCGGCGCGCTCGACCGGATCATCGCGGCGGGGGGCTACATCACGGCGCCCACGGGGAGTGCGCAGGACGCGAACTCGATCCCGGTGCCCAAGCAGGACGCGGACGCGTCGATGGACGCCGCCGCCTGCATCGGCTGCGGGGCGTGCGTCGCAGCCTGTCCGAACGGCTCGGCCTCATTGTTCACCGGGGCGAAGATCTCGCACCTCGGCCTGCTGCCGCAGGGACAGCCGGAGCGCTACCGCCGCGCGCTCTCCATGGTGGCGCAGATGGACATCGAAGGCTTCGGTGGCTGCACGCTCTTCGGCGAGTGCCAAGCGGCCTGCCCGAAGGAGATCAGCATCGACGTCATCTCGCGGATGAACCGCGATTTCCTGCGCGCGGCGGTGACCAAGCCGGCCGAGCGCAGCGGTGGGGGCGGCGACGGCTGACGGCGTCGCTGGCCCGCTTGCTGCACGCCTCGGCGCATTCGTTCGAGGAGCGATCGATGACTGAACGGCCGACGGACGGCGGCAGCTTTCCCGAGGATCGCTACCGGAACCCCGAGACCGCACTGGGCGGCGCCGACGCGGTGGAGAAGACCACCTACGTCACCGGCAAAGGGACGGAGCCCGAGGCGCAGCACAAGGAGGGCACGCCGGCGGCACGCGTGCCCTCGGGATCGGGCCACGGCGCGACGTGGGCGATCATCGCGTTCCTCGCCATCGCGGCCGTGCTCGTCTATCTGCTCGGTTTCGGTCGCTGACCGATCTCAGATGCGCGGGAGGGTGACCCCGTGCTGCGCCTGATACTTCCCCTTCTTGTCGGCGTAGGAGACCTGGGGCTCCTCACGCCCTTCGAAGAAGAGTACCTGGGCGATCCCCTCGTTGGCGTAGATCTTCGCGGGCAGCGGCGTGGTGTTCGAGATCTCGAGGGTCACGTAGCCCTCCCACTCCGGCTCGAAGGGCGTCACGTTCGTGATGATCCCGCAGCGCGCATAGGTCGACTTGCCGACGGTGACCGTGAGGACGTTCCGGGGAATGCGGAAGTACTCGACCGACCGGGCGAGCGCGAAGCTGTTCGGCGGTACGATGCAGACGTCCCCCTCGAACTCGACGAAGCAGCTGCTCTCGAAGTTCTTCGGGTCGACGATCGAGTTCAGGACGTTGGTGAAGATCCGGAACTCGCGCGCGACGCGCATGTCGTAGCCGTAACTGCTGACGCCGTACGAGATCACACCCTCGCGAACCTGGCGGCCCTCGAAGGGCTCGATCATGCCGTGCTCGGTAGCCATGCGGGTGATCCAGCGGTCGGACATGATGGTCATGCGCGCTCTGCTCGGGGGATGGGGGCGGGGGGACCGGTACGCAGCCGGAGCGGCGCGAAAGGTATTGGGCGCACACGCCATTTGCCATGCGAGCGACGCGTGTGAACGCGCCGTTGACACTGCTTCCACGCGCTGGGTAACTTCCGGCGCTGCGACTTAGTGAAAGATTTCACGAAGTGCGGAGACTCATGGAACGCACGTACTTGCCGGTCCTGTTGCTGGTGGGGTTCGTCGTCGCGAACGCGGCGCTGATCCTCCTCATCTCCCACCTGACCCTCCGCCCGCGGCCCACCGCGGTGAAGCAGACCGCGTACGAGTCCGGCATCCCGGTGCTCGGCGACGCGCGCGAGCGCTTCTCCGTGAAGTTCTACATGGTCGCGGTGCTGTTCATTCTCTTCGACATCGAGACGGTGTTCATGATCCCGTGGGGCGTGCACTTCCGGCGCCTCTCCTGCGGGGTCGATCTCGTCGCCGGCGCCTGTCCGGTGGGACACCTCTCGTTCTTCGGCCTGTGGGAGATGCTCGTGTTCATCGCGATCCTCCTCGTCGGGTACATCTACGTCTGGAAGAAGGGGGCGCTCCAATGGGACTAGATACCCGTCGCGTCGAGACCAACGTCGACGTCGGGTCGGCCGGCTCGGAGAGCTGGGTCACGACGAAGCTCGACTTCCTGGTCAACTGGGGACGCGCGAACTCGCTCTGGCCGATGCCGTTCGGTACGGCGTGCTGCGCGATCGAGTTCATGGCGACCGCGGCGAGCAAGTTCGATCTCGCGCGCTTCGGCATGGAGCGGATGAGCTTCTCGCCGCGGCAGGCGGACGTGCTGATCTGCGCGGGCCGAGTGCCGTTCAAGCTCGCGCCGGTGCTGCGCCGGATCTGGCAGCAGATGCCGCAGCCCAAGTGGTGCATCTCGATGGGCGCCTGCGCGTCGTCGGGCGGCATGTTCGACAACTACGCCGTGGTGCAGGGGATCGACACGATCATCCCCGTGGACGTCTACGTGCCCGGCTGTCCGCCGCGTCCCGAAGGACTGATGTACGGGATCATGATGCTCCAGGAGAAGGTCAAGAAGGAGCGCATGGCCGACAAGTCGCTGCGCAACGAGATGGAGCCCGACCCGCGCAGTCAGCTCTACATTCCTCCGCCGCTCATCGACGAGGTGTCGGAGCCGTTCGGGAACAGTGTGCATCAGACGCGGTCGGGCCTGTGAGCGAGAGCTTCCTCCCCGTCCTTGCCGGACATGCCGAGGGAACCGAAGTCGCCGCGCCGAGCACGCCGCGCAACATTCCGTATCGCGATGGAACGCCCAACCCGTCGGCCGAGGCGCTTCGCGCCAGATTCGGCGAGGCGGTGCAGCGGGTGGACGTCGTCTGGGACGAGACGACCGTGTTCGTCGATCGGGCGCGCGTCGCCGAGATCGTGCAGTGGCTGCACGACGATCCGTCGCAGCGGTACGACTACCTCTCGGACGTCACCGCCGTCGAGTACCGCGACGTGGACCGGCCGATCGAGGTCGTCTGGCATCTTCGCTCGCTTCCGTATCGCCGCTTCCTTCGGCTGAAGACGCTGCTCTACAAGGGCCAGCCGCTCGTCGTCCCGAGTGTGTGGGCGATCTACAAGAGCGCCGATTGGATGGAGCGCGAGTGCTACGACATGTTCGGCATCCGCTTCGACGGCCATCCGGATCTGCGCCGCATCCTGATGTGGGAGCAGTACAAGGAGGGATTCCCGCTGCGGAAGGACTTCCCGCTCCGTGGGCGATTCAGCCGCTCCGAGCAGCTTCGCCAGATCCTCGCGCTGAACCCCGAGGCCAAGTACTCGATGGAAGAGCTGTCGGTGCTGGACGCCTTCGATGAGCTCTCGCTCGAGCAGCGGCAGCGGCTGCGCGCCGGCGAGAAGGTGGGAGAGTAGCATGGCCACGAAGACACGCACGGTCGAGGTCGAGCTCTCGACGACGGGCCTCGATGCGCAGGGGCGCCCGCAGCGGGTCCCCCTCGCGACCGACGAGGCGGGGAACCTCGTGCCGCTCACCCCCGCGCCGGCGGTCGAGCCGGAGCTCGAGGGCGAGCACATGCTGATCAACATCGGCCCGCAGCATCCGGCGACGCACGGCGTGCTCCGGCTGGTGCTGGAGCTCGACGGCGAGACGGTGGTGCGCTGCGTCCCGCACATCGGCTACCTGCACTGCGGGTTCGAGAAGATCGGCGAGTACCGCCAGTACAACCAGATCATCCCCTGGACGGACCGCGAGGACTACCTCAACAGCCCGGGCAACAACGTCGCGTTCGCCCTCGGCGCCGAGCGGTTGTTCGGCGTCGAGATCACGGAGCGCTGCAAGGTGCTCCGCGTGATCGCGATGGAGCTGTCGCGTCTGATCTCGCACTGCGTCTGGCTCGGCACGTTCTGCATCGACATCGGCGCCTTCACGCCTTTCCTCTGGATCTTCCAGCAGCGCGAGCGCGTCTACACGATGCTCGAGAGCTGGATCGGGGCGCGCCTCACCACGACGCTCACGCGTGTGGGCGGCATGGGCGCCGACATCCCCGACGGCTGGACCGAGGACCTCGCCAACTTCGTCCGCACCTTTCCGAAGGTGCTCGAAGAGTGCAGCACGATGCTGACGAAGAACGCGATCTGGGTCGGCCGCACGGTCGGACTCGGCGCGATGTCGGCGGAGGAGGCGGTGAACTATGGGTTGTCCGGTCCCATGTTGAGAGCGAGTGGCGTCGCGTACGACGTGCGGAAGGACTTCCCGTACCTCGACTACGAGACGTACGACTTCGACGTTCCGGTCGGCCAGACGGGCGACGTGTACGACCGCTACCTCGTGCGCATGGAGGAGATGCGGCAATCGATCCGCATCCTCGAGCAGGCGCTGAAGCGCCTTCCCGACGGACCGGTGAACGTGGACGACCACCGGCTCATCCTTCCGCCCAAGTCGAAGGCGACGAGCGACATGGAGAGCATGATCCATCACTTCAAGCAGGTGATGGAGGGCCCTCGTCCGCCGATCGGCGAGGCGTACGTCGCCGTCGAGAGCCCGAAGGGGGAGAAGGGCTACTACATGGTGTCCGACGGCACGTCGAAGCCGGTGCGCTGGCGCATCCGTCCGCCGTCGTTCGTGAACCTGTCGGCGATCCCGAAGATGGTGGAAGGCCACCTGCTGTCCGACGTGATCGCGATCAACGCGAGCATCGACATCGTCATGGGAGAGATCGACCGATGAGCGCAGCGAATCGGGAGAGCGCGACCTGCTATCGTGGAGAGATCGACCGATGAGCGCCGGAGAGATGAGACGGTGAGCGCGACGCGTAACGAGATGGGGGGCGAGCGCGCTCCCGGCGACCTGGCACACGGGCTTCACGAGTCGGCGCCGCACGTGCCCGTCTTCACCGGCGCGCGGCGGGCCGAGCTCGACGAGCTGCTCACGCGCTACCCGCAGAAGATGGCCGCGCTGCTCCCTGCACTCTGGATCGTGCAGGAAGAGCGCGGCTGGGTGAGCAGCGACGCGATGGCCGAGGTGGCCGAGGTGCTCGAGCTCACGCCGGCGTACGTGAAGGGCGTCGTGTCGTTCTACACGATGTACCATCAGCATCCGGTCGGTCAGCACTTCATCCAGGTCTGCACGACGTCGCCGTGCAACGTGTGCGGCGCGGAGGACGTGGTGAATGCCCTCCTCAAGCACACGGGCTGCGAGGAGCTCGGCGTCACCTCCGCCGACGGGAAGTACACGGTGATCGAAGTCGAGTGTCTCGGCGCGTGCGGCTTCGCCACGCCGCTGATGGTCAATGAGAAGTTCATCGAGTCGGTGACGCCGGAGACGGTGCCCGCGCTCCTCGCCTCTCTGGGCTGACATGGGATTCCCGCATCCGCCACACGATCGCGAGTCGGTCGTTCTCTCCAAGTATTTCGGTGACAAGGAGGCGATCGGCCTCGAGGGCTGGCGCAAGCGCGGCGGGTACGTCGCGCTGCAGAAGGCGCTCGGCATGACGCCCGCGGAGATCGTCGGCGTCGTGAAGGAGTCGGGGCTGCGCGGCCGCGGGGGCGCCGGCTTCCCGACGGGCGTGAAGTGGTCGTTCATGAAGCCCGGCGACGGCAAGCCGCACTACCTCTGCTGCAACGCCGACGAGTCCGAGCCCGGCACGTTCAAGGACCGTGAGATCATGCGCTGGACGCCGCACGCCCTCGTCGAGGGGTGTGCGATCGGTGCCTACGCCATCGGAGCGGAAGTCGCGTACGTCTACATCCGCGGCGAGTACACCGAGGCGCTCGACCGGATGAACGCGGCGTGCAAGGAGGCGTACGCGGCGGGGATCCTCGGCACGAACGCGATGGGGACCGGGAAGACGGTGCACGTCTACGTGCACAAGGGCGCCGGCGCCTACATCTGCGGTGAGGAAACGGCGCTGATGAACTCCCTCGAGGGGCGCCGCGGCAATCCGCGCATCAAGCCGCCCTTCCCGGCGGTGGCGGGCCTGTTCGGCCAGCCGACGACGATCAACAACGTCGAGACGCTCGTCGCGGTGCCGCACATCCTGAACAACGGCGCGGACTGGTACAAGAAGTTCGGGCGCGCCGACAACCCGAAGAGCACCGGCACCAAGCTCTTCTCGGTGTGCGGCAACATCCAGCGACCCGGCAACTACGAGGTCGCGATGGGATTCCCGTTCAAGGATTTCCTGTACGATCTCTGCGGCGGCCCGCTCCCGGGACGCCAGTTCAAGGCGATCATCCCGGGCGGCATCTCCGTGCCGATCCAGACGCGCGAGGAAGCGGAGAACTCGCCGATGGACTATGAAGGCTTCGTCGCAAACGGCACGATGCTCGGCTCGGGCGGCGTGATCGTGATCGACGATGCGCAGAATCTCGTCAAGCAGATCGCGCGCGCGGCGCGCTTCTTCGCCCACGAGAGCTGTGCGCAGTGCACGCAGTGCCGCGAGGGCACCGCGTGGACGACGAAGATCCTCGAGCGGATCGTGGCTGGTGAAGGTTCGACGGAAGACCTCGACACCCTGCTGGAGATCGGCGAGCAGATGACCGGCAAGACGATCTGCGTGCTGAGCGACTCGTGCGCGACGCCGGTGAAGTCGGGAATCGAGAAGTTCCGCGGCGACTTCGAGGCGCTCATCAAGAAGAAGAAGGTTCACATGGTGCCCGCACAGGTGGCCTGATGGCGGACGTGAAGCAGGTGAATCTCACGATCGAGGGACGTCCGGTCACCGTGCCGGACGGCACCTCGATTCTCGAAGCGGCGAAGACGGCAGGGGTGTTGATCCCGCACTACTGCTACCACCCCGGCCTTCCCGTGGCCGGCGTGTGCCGCATGTGCCTCGTGGAAGTGGAGAAGGCGCCGAAGCTCGCGCCCTCGTGCGCGACCGCGGTGGCCGAGGGGCAGGTGGTACACGTCCACTCGCCGAAGGCCCTCGAGGCGCGCAAGGGCGTGCTCGAGATGCTGCTCATCAATCATCCGCTCGACTGTCCGATCTGCGATCAGGCGGGCGAGTGCGAGCTGCAGGACTACACGTATCAGGAAGGCCGGTCCGAGGGGCGCTACCGCGACCCGAAGCGGTTCAATCCGGTGGAGGACTTCGGGGGCGACGTGGTCTACGTCGCGAACCGCTGCATCCTCTGCACGCGCTGCGTGCGCTTCATGGACGACGTCGCGCACGATCCGGTGCTCGCCGTCGCCGAGCGCGGCGACCGCGCCTTGATCGCGAAGTTCGAGGGCCACGACCTCACGCATGCGTGGGCGGGCAACGTGATCGACCTCTGCCCGGTCGGCGCGCTCCTCTCGAAGGATTCGCTGAACAAGGCACGAGCCTGGGAGCTCGATCGCTCCGCCTCGGTGTGCCCGAACTGCTCGCAGGGATGCAACATGATCGTGGAGACGCGCGACAATCAGGTCGTGCGACTTCGCCCGCGGCCGAACGAGAAGGTCAACAAGTTCTTCATGTGCGATCACGGCCGGCTGAGCTATCGCTGGATGAACCGGAAGGATCGCGTCGACGTGCCGCTCGTGCGACAGGGCGGGGTGCTCGCCTCGGCCGACTGGGAAGTCGCGCTGCGCGCGGCCGCGGCCACGCTCTCCGGGAAGAAGGCCTTCGTGCTCGCCTCGCCGAACCTCTCGAACGAGACGCTCTTCCTGCTCGGCAAGCTGGCGCGCAAGACGGGGGGCGGTGGCGCCTTCCGGGTGCCGCAGGGCGCCGAAGTGCCGCTGCCAGGCGTGGAGGATCTCGCGCTGCGGCCGGATCGCGCGGCGAACGGGCGCGGTGCGGAGCTGATGGGGTTCACGCGCAGCGACGCACCGCTCGACGGCCTCGGCGCAGGTGACGTGCTGGTCGTCGCCGACGAGGAGCTCGCCGAGCTCGACGCGGCCGGCGTCGCCAAGGCGGGTGCGGTGATCGTGATCGGCACGACGCTGCCGGCGTGGGCGCGGCACGCGGCGAACGTGGTGCTGCCGATCGCGAACTGCACCGAAGAAGAAGGAACGTTCACCAACCTGCGCGGACGCGTGCAGCGCTTCCTGCAGGCGAAGGCGGCGCCGGGCGCAGCGCGGCCGAGCTACTTCGTGCTCGGCGACCTGCTCGCCGCGTCGGGGGAAGGCTCGGGCTTCTGGACCGCCGGCCAGACTTTCGACGCGCTCGCGGCCGAGGTGCCGGCGTTCGCGGGGCTCAACTATGACGGGCTCGGACTGCGCGGCGCGATGACCCAGGGCGCACTCGCGACGGGGGGAGCCACCGCATGACGATGCCGATCGCGTTGTTCCAGGCCGCCGCGCCGGGATCGCAGCCGCACGTCATTCCATGGCTCGTGTTCACGCTGATCAAGCTGATCGTGGTGTTCACGGTCTACATGGTCGGCGTGGCGCTGCTGACGCTCGCCGAGCGCAAGATCTCGGCGTGGATCCAGGATCGTCACGGTCCGAACCGTGTCGGCAAGGGGTGGCTGCAGCCGGCCGCGGATGGCGTCAAGAACTTCGTGAAGGAAGAGACCTATCCGGCGGCGGCAAACATTCCGCTGTTCGTGCTGGCGCCGGCGCTGGCGTTCATCCCGGCGCTCGTCACCTGGGCGGTCATTCCCTTCGCCGCGCCGTGGGACTCGCCGTGGGGCCGGATCGAGATGGTGCTCGCGCCGCTCCCCGTCGGCTTCCTGTTTATCCTCGCGATCTCGTCGCTCGGCGTGTACGGGATCGTGCTCGCGGGATGGTCGTCGAACAACAAGTACGCGCTGCTCGGCGGGCTGCGCTCGAGTGCGCAGATGATCTCGTACGAGATCGCCATGGGAATGAGTACGATTCCCGTCTTGCTGCTGGCGGGGAACGTGACGCTGAGCAAGATCGTGGATCAGCAGGCGTTCGGGACGTGGAACGTCCTCAACCTGACGATCGCGTTCTTCATCTTCCTGATCGCGGCGTTCGCCGAAACCAATCGTCTGCCGTTCGACCTCCCCGAGGCGGAATCCGAGCTGATCGCCGGATACCACTCGGAGTACAGCGCGATGAAGTTCTCGCTGTTCTTCATCGCCGAGTACGCCAACATGGTGACGGCGAGCGCGTTGATGGCGACGCTGTTCTTCGGCGGATGGGACATCCCGGTCATTCTGTGGGACAACATCGCGCCGCACACGGGACTGAAGACCCTGGCGACCCTCGCCTTCTTCGCGGCGAAGGTGCTGTTCTTCGTCTTCCTCTACATGTGGATCCGCTGGACGCTGCCGCGCTTCCGGTACGACCAGCTGATGTCGCTGGGATGGAAGTTCCTGCTGCCGCTCGCGCTCGGGTACATCGTGGCGATCGCGACGACCATCGTGACGCTCGACGCCCTCGGCTTCGCGCGCGGCTCCGTGCCCTTCCATGCGGGACTGATCCTGCTGAACATCGCGGCGGTGGTGATTCTGTTCGTCCTGCTCGACCGGGGACGCGTGATCAGCCCCGCCTACTCGCGCCTCTCCACGCGTGAGGTCGAGAAGCTGCGCGAGCGGAGTGCGCCGCGCCCCGTGGCCCCATTCCTTCCCGAGTCCGGAGACTGATGTCCATCGGCGTCAAGGTCGTCGAGCGGCCCATCGAGCAGACCAGCTACGTGCGCGCCACCCTCACGGGAATGGCGCACACGCTGAAGCACCTCTTCACCCCGGAGAAGGTGACGACGCAGTACCCCGAGCAGAAGGAGTCGATCTCCAAGCGCTGGCGGGGCACGCATCGCATGCTGACGACGGAAGACGGCAAGGCGAAGTGCGTCGCCTGCGGCCTCTGCCCGACCGTCTGCCCGGCCAACTGCATCAAGCTCGTGCCCGGCGAGGACGAGAAGGGGAACCGCTACCCGCTCGTGTTCGAGATCGACGAATTCCGCTGCATCTTCTGCGGCT
>JAEKKK010000227.1 GCA_019510405.1 Gemmatimonadota bacterium
GGTGTTCGCGTCCACGGCGATCTGGCGCGCCGCGCGCAGCCCCGACGCGTAGCGCGTCCCCGCCGCGCCGGGCGCCGCTTTCGCGACCGCCGCGAGCAGAAGCGCCTTGTCCGTCGTCAGCGGCTGGGCGACTTCCGCCTGGTCGTCGAACAGCACGAGCGCCGCACGATCCTCGGCGCCGAGCGATTGCACGATGCGGCGTACGGAATCCTGCGCCGCGCTCCACACCGCGCGATGGCTCATGCTCGCCGACTTGTCGAGCACGAGCACCATGGTTCGTGGCGGGACGGAGCCGTTCACGAGTCCGGGCTTCCACCAGAGCGGCCGCGCGAAGGCGACGACGAGCAGGATGATCGCCAGCGCGCGCAGCAGCAGCAGCGGCCAGTCGGTGATGCGGCGGCGCTGCGCCGTGCGGATCGGCAGCCGCTCGACGAACATCAGCGACGGGAAGCGGTGCGGCGTGTCCTTGTCGCGATGCCGCAGGTGCAGCACGATCGGGACGACGACCGCCACGAAGCCGGCGAGGAAGGCGGGGACGAGGAAGCCCATCAGCGCACGCGGCTCCGCGCCAGGCGGCGGTCGAGGTAGGCGTGCAGCGCGCGGTCGAGCGGCTGGTCGGTGTCGACGCGCACGTAGTCCGCGCCCGACGCCGTCAATCGCTTCGCCACGGCGGCGTGGTGGCTCCGCGACGACTCGAGATAGCGCTTGCGCAGGTCGTCCGGCCGCACGGCGACGCGCGTCTTCGACTCGGCGTCCTCGAACGTCGCCGCGGCGGTGAAGGGGAAGTCGCGCTCCGCCGCATCCACGACGTGGAAGATGATGAGGTCCTGCCCGCGCATGCGCAGCGTGTCCGCCGCTCGCGCGAGGTCCTCCGGCGATTCGTAGCAGTCGGTGACGAGCACGAGGATGCCGGCCCGCGTCGTCATGTGTGCCAGCCGCTCCGCCGGCCGCGCGAGGGTGCCCGCGCCGGAGGCTTTCGAGCGGCCGAGCGTGTGCAGGAGTAGCTGGAGATGACGCGCCGACGGAGGAACCACGTCGACGATGTCTCCGGTGAACGTAGCCAGCCCGACGCGGTCGCCCTGGGCCTGCGACAACCAGGCGAGCGACGCGATGAGGAAGCGCCCGTAGTCGTACTTCGTGACGCCCTTGCTGCCGTAGTCCATCGAGGCGGACGAGTCGAGCGCGAACAGCACGCTCGCGTTCGTGTCCGCCTCGAACTCCTTCATGTAGAAGCGGTCGGTACGGCCGAGCAGCCGCCAGTCGATGCGACGGAGATCGTCCCCCGGCTGGTAGGAGCGATGTTCCGCAAAGTCCGTCGACGACCCGCGCCGCAAGGAGCGGTGCTGGCCATGCATGAAGCCGTCCACCACCGTCCGCGCCAGCAGGGCGAGGTCGGAGATCCGCGCCAGGAGCGCGGGATCGAGGAAGGAGGCGGGAGCAGCCGGCACGATCAGAGCGAGGAACGCGGCGTCGGAACGGCGGCGACGAGCTTGGTGATCAACGTCTCCGTCGTCACCTTCTCCGACTGCGCCTGGAAGTTGAGCAGGATGCGATGCCGCAGCACGGGAAGGGCGAGCGCCTTCACGTCGTCGTACGAGACGTGCGTGCGCCCCTGCAGTAGCGCGCGCGCCTTGGCGCCGAGCACGAGTGCCTGTGCGGCGCGCACGCTCGCGCCGTACGAGACCCACTCCTTGATGAACGGCGGGGCAGCGTTCTCCGTCGGCCGGCTGAGGCGCACGAGACGCACGGCATAGCGCGTCACCTCGTCGGCCACCGGCACCCGACGCACCACGCGCTGGAACGCGAGAATCTCTTCACGTGTCACGACGGCCTTCACCGCCTCCTGCGGCGTCGTCGTCGTCGTGCGCACGACGGAGACTTCTTCCTCTTCCGGGAGATAGCCGAGCACGATCTCGAACATGAAGCGGTCGAGCTGTGCTTCCGGGAGCGGGTACGTTCCCTCGAGCTCGATCGGGTTCTGCGTCGCGAAGACGAAGAATGGCGGCTCGAGATCGTAGGTGCGCCCCTGCACGGTGACGCGCCGCTCCTGCATCGCCTCGAGCAGCGCGGCCTGCGTCTTGGGCGGCGTGCGGTTGATCTCGTCGGCGAGGAGCACGTTGGCGAACACGGGGCCCGGCATGAAGATCAGCCGGCGGCGCCCCGTCTCCGGATCGTCCTGGATGACGTCCGTGCCGGTGACGTCGGACGGCATGAGGTCCGGCGTGAACTGGATGCGCGAGAAGGTCAGGTGCAGCGCGCGCGACAGCGTGGAGATGAGCAGCGTCTTGGCGAGTCCGGGCACCCCCACCAGGAGACAGTTCCCTCCCGCGAAGAGAGCGATCAGCGCCTGTTCGACGATGGCGTCGTTGCCGACGATGACCTTGCGCAGCTCGCTGCCGATGCGGCGGCCGGCTTCGGTGAGACGGTCGGCCAGCTCGGCGTCGTCGAGCCGATCGAGATCGGTGGTGGCGGGGGCGGCGGTTGCAGTCAAGCGGCTCCTCGTGGTCAGCGGGTGAGGGCGTACACCAGGTAGTTCACGCCCAGCTTGTAGGCTTCATTGGTCGCGTCGACGGGGTAGAATCCCTCGTCCGACCACTCCCAGTACTCGGAGACGTCGTTGTTGTAGTTGATGATCGCCATCAGACGCCCGTTGCGGTCGTTGTTCTCGTACAGACCCCAGAACTCCGACGGCAGGCCGTAGTACGGGTGGTTGAAGTTCAGGTTCGGGATCCGGTAGAACGAATCGAAGACCTTGTCGTCGACCGTCAGCCGCATCGGGTGCAGATCCGGGAACGCCCGCTTGATCTGCTGGCTGAAGTTCTCCCAGTCGTTGCGCGCGAAGTCGTCGAAGATGAGAAAGCCGCCCTTGAGCAGGTAATTGCGCAGTCCCTTCACCTCGGCGTCCGTCGGCCGCCAGAAGCCCGCCTCGCACAGGTAGGCGACGGGGAACTTCATCAGCTCCGGATCGTCGAGGGTGAAGATCTCGCTCCCGCCGGTGCGGGTGTGGATCGTCGTGATCTCCTCGATGATCTTCGGGAAGTGTCGATCGCTGCGCGGATAGTCGTGGTCCCACTTCACGTCCTGTCGCCCGCCGAAACCGAAGCCGAGGTCGGGTGGCGCATAGCGGATCCGCGCGTAGGTATAGCGCCCGTCGTACGGTAGGTTGGCCTCGTACGTCACCGGGCCCCCACGCCCACCGCCGCGGCCGAACTGCGCCCACCCGATCAGCGGCGCGCCGAGCAGCACGACGCCGGCGCACGTTCCGGCGATGATCGTCTTCACGCGGCGCTTCACGGCGAGCTGCTCCCCCCGGCGGCGCCACGTGCGCGCAGCTCGAGCAGCAACGTCTGCCCCTTCTCGAACGACGGCGCTTCCTCCAGCACGGCGAGCAGCTCCTTGCGGGCCGCGGCTGCGTCCCCCGCGGCGGCGAGCTCCTTCGCCAGCTGATAGCGCGCCTCGATCGGATCGGGCGGGTTGAGCGCGACGATCGCGCGCCGCTCGCGCAGCGCCGTCCGGTGATCCCCCGCGCGCGACGCGAGCTCCGCCAGCTTCACGTGGAGATCGACGTCGTACGGCGAGATCCAGAGCAACCGCTCGAGGGGCGCGCGCACGCCGGCCGAGTCGCCGAGCTTCTCGCGCAATTGCACCTCGAGCAGGTTCGCGTCCCACGCCGTTTCGTTACGCGTCGTGATCCGGGTGACCTGTGCCAGCGCTTCCTTGTAGTCGCCCCGATCGTTCGCCAGGCCGGCGAGATACTCCGCCGGCGAGCTCGGGCCCGCATAGTCGGGGAAGAGCGACTCCGCCCGCTCCAGGGCGGCGCGCGCCGAGTCGGCCTGCTTCTTCTGCAGGAAGTCGGCGCCGCTGCGCATCGCCGTCACGAAGTCGCCGCGCAGCCCCTTGCTGCTGTCCCCCGCCACGATCGCCCGCAGCGGCGACGCGAATCGCCCGCGCACGTATGCGTCGAACTTCGCGTCCATCTGCTGCGGCGCGAGCTTGAGCACGCGCTGGAACACCTGCGGCGTCGTCAGCCCGTCGCGATAGGCGACGAGCATCGACGTCAGCGCCTTCGGGCCGAACTCCTTCTCGATCATCTCGCAGACGAGCGACGCCTCGTAGTAGCTGAGGATCACCTCGCCCCCGAACCTCGGCCGCAC
>JAEKKK010000228.1 GCA_019510405.1 Gemmatimonadota bacterium
GAGTACACGGTGCTGGAGTATCTCGCACGCCATGCCGGCCGCGTCATGAGCCGCACGTTGATCACCGAGTACGCTTGGGGGTATCACTTCGATCCGGGAACCAACATCGTGGACGTCGTGATCAACCACCTGCGCAAGAAGGTGGATGCGGGCCACTCGCGGAAGCTCATCACGACGGTCCGCGGCGTGGGGTACGTGCTGAAGGAGTGACGTGGCAACACTGCGCACGCGACTGACCGTCGCCTACGGCTTCGCCCTTATCGGCGGCCTGATCGTCTTCGCCGTCGCCCTGTGGACGGTGCGCGTGGCGAGCGGCATCGATGCGCTCGGGCCCACGGCGATCGAGCAGGCCGATCGCGTCCTCGAGCCATTGCGCGCGTGGGTGCTGAACGGCCATCCGCTGCTCGAGGACCAGAGCGACGGCGATTCCACCACCGCGCGCCGCTCGCTCACGGGCAGCGTCCTCTCCATCCTCGGCAGGGTTCCCGGCTACTTCGTCGTCTACGACCGGACCGGCAAGGAGCTCTACACCTCGATCGGATTGCGCCAGCTCACCCTCGAGGATCGGTCCGCCATCCTCGCCACAGGAAAGCATCTCGAGCCCAATGGACCCGGCGCGCTCGTCGCCGTCGCCGATCCCTTGTTCGACGGCAAGATGCTCCTCGTCGCGCGGCGCGATTCCACGCTGCTTCCCGAGGTCACCCGCGTCGTCTCCGGGGTTCCGACCACCGTGGCCGAGCTCGGAGGCGACGTGCTCCTCGGCTCGATGCTCGTCGTCATCCCGCTCATCCTCATCGCCTTCATCGGCGTGTCGTACTTCGTCACCGGGCGCGCGCTCGAGCCGATCGACGAGCTCATGAACGAGGTCGAGGCCATCACGGACGGCCGCTCGCTGCACCGCCGGCTCCCGGCCGATCTCGGCAGCGAGGAGCTGTCGAGGTTGGGGAATACGCTGAACGCGATGATCTCGCGGCTCGAGACGTCATTCGGTGCGCTGCGCCGCTTCACCGCCGATGCCTCGCATGAGCTGAAGACGCCGCTCACCGTCCTCCGCGCCGACGTCGAGCGCGCCATGCACCCCGGCGCGCGCGGTACGGAAGCCATGCAGGCGCTCGAGGAGGCGCTGCAGGAGACGACGCGGATGTCCGACCTCGTGGACAGTCTCCTCACCCTCGCGCGCGCCGACGAGGGCCGCTTCGACCTGCATCGTGAGCCCGTGCAGCTCGGCCCGCTCGTGCGCGACGTTTACGAGACCGCGATGATCCTCGGCGAGGAGGCGGGGCTCACCGTCACGATGTCGGTGCTGGAGGAGGGCCTCGTGGACGGCGACGCGCGGCGGCTGCGCCAGCTCTTCCTCAACCTCATCACGAACGCGATCAAGTACACGCCGACTGGCGGGCGCGTCGAGCTGTCGTTGAGTCAGCGTCTCGGGGATGAGATCGCCTTCACGGTGCGCGACACCGGCATCGGCATGTCGGCCGCGGACCTCTCGCACGTCTTCGAGCGCTTCTGGCGCGCCGATCGCGCCCGCTCGCGCACCAGCGAGCGGGGCGGCTTCGGCCTCGGGCTCGCCATCAGTCAGTGGATCGCGCAGGCACACGGCGGACGCATCGCCGTGCAGTCACGACTCGGGCGTGGTTCCGTCTTCACCGTCACGCTCCCGCTGCTGATGAACGTTGCCGTAGCCGACGGGGAAACGGCCCTCAGGGACCCGCGCGCCGCGCGCATCGTCACGCCTGCGGGCCCGCCTGTTGCGCAGGCGATCGACAAGCGTTCGAGCGCGGAGATTCGTGATATCGGAGACTAATTCGGACTTCACGAAATCTTAATGAGTAAACGGTTCCTCCCTCAGCATCTCGGAATAGGTTGCAGCACGTAACGAAAGTGTCCCGTCCTCAACCACGTAGGTCTGCGCGGACATGTTCAACAACCTGATTGAGTCAAAGCCCAAGAAGCAGCGCACGACGGGCGGTCTCGTCTTCAGCGGCGTCATCCACGCACTCCTCGGCACCGCCGCGGTGTATGGGACGTTGCAGGCCAAGGAGCAGCTCGAGAAGCCCAAGGCCGAGAAGGTCGAGTTCGTTGAGATGAAGAAGAAGGAGGAGCCGCCTCCGCCGAAGGAGGTTCCGCCTCCGCCGAAGGATGTGGTGATGGCACCGCCGCCCCCGAAGGGCTTCCAGGTGCTCGCCGCCCCCGTGAAGGTCCCCGATGTGCTCCCCGACATCGACCTCTCCAAGAAGGTGACGGACGAGGCCGACTTCTCGGGTAAGGGCGTCGCCGGTGGGACCAGCAAGGGCGTCGTCGGCGGCACGGCGCCGGTCAACGGAGATCAGCCCTACTTCGAGTTCCAGGTCGAGAAGCAGGTCTCCCAGATCCCGTGCGCGACCTGCCTCACGTATCCCGACATGATGAAGTCGGCGAACGTCGAAGGCGAAGTACTCGCCCAGTTCGTGGTCGACACCTCGGGCAAGTACGAGTCGGGCACGTTCAAGGTCCTCAAGTCCACGAACGAGCAGTTCACCAACGCGGTCAAGGTCGCGCTGCCCCGCATGCGCTTCTATCCGGCCGAAGTCGGCGGTCGCAAGGTGAAGCAGCTCGTCCAGCAGCCGTTCACGTTCTCGCTCCAAAAGAGCTAATCATCCTCCGGAGACTCGAAGACTATGGATCTGTCACTGGCCGGCCTCTGGGCCGCGATGGGCAACTTCGCCAAGGGCATCGTGATCGTCATGGCGTTGATGTCGATCTACTCGCTCACGATCATGGTGTCGAAGTGGTGGAACCTGCGCTCCGCGCAGGCTGAGACCCGCAAGTTCGCCCCTGAGTTCTCGCAGTTCCTCGAGGAGGACAACCTCACCGAGGCGATCAAGCTCGCGGAGAGCTACAAGAAGTCGCACGTCGCGCTCGTGCTCGGCGGCGCGCTCGGTGAGGTGAAGCCCCTCATCCAGGACGGCTCGGTGACCGTGTCGGACATCAACTCGGCCGAGCGTGCGGTCGAGCGCAACATGCTGCTCGAGATCACCCAGCTGAAGCGCGGTCTCGCGGTGCTCGCCACCGTCGGCGCCACGGCGCCCTTCGTCGGTCTGCTCGGCACCACGGTCGGTATCATCAACTCCTTCACGGCCATGGCCGCGTCGGGTGGTGGTGGTCTGGCCTCGATCGGTGGCGGTATCTCCGAGGCGCTGGCCACGACGGCGTTCGGTCTGATCGTCGCCATCCCGGCCGTGTGGGCGTACAACTACTTCCAGACGAAGATCGACAATCTCACCGCCGAGATGACGTACGTCTCCAAGGAGATGATCGACTACCTCATCAAGGGCGTGTCGGGCGAGTTCGGCCGGTCGCGCTTCACCCGTGAGTTCAACGCTTCGTCGGGCGGCAACTCGCCCATCTCGACCTGAGACGTCGCGTCCCCTCTGAGGAGACCGTCCGATGGCAATGAGTAGCAGTTCCGGGGGAGGCGTGGCTTCGTCACCGAACGTGACGCCGATGATCGACGTCATGCTCGTGCTCCTCATCATCTTCATGGTGGTGACGCCAGCCCTCCTCGCGGGCTTCAATGCCCAGCCCCCACAAGGGCAGAACCTGAAGGACCATCCCGAAGACGAGGAGAACGATCAGGTCCTCGGCATCGACAAGGATGGGAACTACTACCTGAACAAGAAGCCCATCTCCAAGACGGCCATCGAGGCCGAGATCAAGCGGATCTACACCAACCGCGATGATCGCGTGATGTACCTCAAGGCCGACAAGGACCTGGCGTACGAGAAGGTCGTGGATGCGACGGACCTGGCGGCCAAGAACGGCGTCTCCGTCGTGGCGATGATCAGCGATCAGAAGCCGGGAACCACGTCCACTGTCGCGGGGGACACGCATTCCGGCCCCGCGCCGGCGGCTCCAGCCGGAGGAAAACCCTAATGGCGATGGGCGCTGGTGGTGGCGGCGGGCTGACGAACGAGATCAACGTCACGCCCATGATCGACGTGTTGCTCGTGCTGCTGATCATCTTCATGGCGGCGATCCCGACCATGCGGAAGTCGATCGACGTGCAGCTTCCTGATCCGAATCCGTCGGTCGCTCCTGCGAACGCGAACTCGAATCAGATCGTGCTCGAGGTCAACTCAGACAACACGTACAGCATCAACACCGAG
>JAEKKK010000229.1 GCA_019510405.1 Gemmatimonadota bacterium
CGCGTCGATCGGTCCGGCGCCCGCGTCCTCGAGCGCGCGCGTCACCACCGGGACGATGGCGGTGAGATGCTGGCGCGACGCGAGCTCTGGCACGACCCCGCCGAAGATGCGGTGCACGTCCTGCGACAGGATGACGAGCGACTCCATGCGCGCGTCGTCCCCCGTGCCAGCGATCACGGCGGCCGACGTCTCGTCGCACGACGTTTCGATCCCGAGGATGCGCGTCATGGCTGGTTGCGCACTGGCGTGGGCGGGCTGGACGTGCTGCCGACGGCGCGACGTGCTCGGCCGACGCGCAGCGTCACGGCGCGCGGCTGCACATCCAGCACGTGCACCACTTCGGAAAGCTCGGCGGGCACGTGCACGTCGCCGGGGGTGAGATCCAGCATGAGCGTGTCCGGCACGTCACCGCTCACGGTGCGGCGCAGGACGAGCGGAGTGGAGTAGAGCTTCACGAGATCCGCGGCGCGCCCGGAGACGAGCGCACGCACTTCCGGCGCGGCGCCGATCAGCACGAGCGAGCTGTCGAGGACCGGCGTGACACGCACGCTCACATAGCCTTCCGTGGGCTGGCGCAGCGAGATGACGATCCAGAGCAGCAGCGCGAGCACGAGCGCGATCGCCTTGAGACCGAGCCGTTCCGTGGTGACGTCGCGCAGCCGGCGGCGCCAGTCCACGTGGATCGGCGGGTAGGGCGTCGTCACGACGGTCGTCCGCTATCGCGAGGCGGTGGTGCCGCCGAGCAGCTCGCGCACGAGGGCGCGATTGCCCTCGGAGCTCCAGTCCGATGCGCCGATCAGCTTCTTCCGGATGACGCCGTCCCGCGCGATGAGGAAGGTCTCCGGATCCACGCTGATCGCGACGACCGAGAGGCCATGCGGCCCGAACTCGCGGTGCAGCTTCTCGATGCTGGGCATCTCGACGCGACACGGCTCGCACCACGTGGCCCACACGTTCAGGAGCACGACCTTGCCTTTGTAGTCGCCGAGAGTCTTCTCCCGCTTCGCGGAGTCGAGCGTCACGCCATGAATCGGCGGCGCCTTCGAGCCGACCGAGACGGGAAAGAGCTCGTCGCCAAGGAAGTGCACCCCCGCGCCGAGCACGAGGGCGAGCAGGAGGACGACTCCGGCGACGATTCCCCACTGCTGGCGCTGCGTCATCGTGCGGCTCCGCGCGCTCCCGTCACGCCAGATGCGCGCACCGCGCGCGCAGCGCGGCGACCTCGGCGCGCGGGTCGGGTGCGCTGAACACGGCGTGGCCGGCGACGAAGGTGTCCGCGCCCGCATGCCAGACGTCGCCGATCGTCTCGCGATTGATGCCGCCGTCCACCTCGAGCACGGCGCGCGCGCGCGCGCCGTCGAGCATGCGCCGCGCGCGCGCGACCTTGTCGAGCGACGAGGGGATGAACTGCTGTCCGCCGAAGCCGGGGTTCACCGACATCACGAGGAGGAGATCGATGTCGCCGATCACCTCCTCGACGGCCGAGAGCGAGGTGGAGGGGTTGAGCGCGACGCCGGCGGCACAGCCGAGCTCACGGATGCGCGCGAGCTGGCGCTGCAGGTGCGGCGCCACCTCGGCGTGGATCGTGAGTCCCGTCGCGCCGGCGGCGACGAAGTCGTCGAAGTACCGCTCCGGCTCGACGACCATCATGTGCACGTCGAGCGGCAGCGTCGTACAGCGGCGCAGCGTCTCGATGACCTTCGTGCCGAAGGTGAGATTGGGCACGAAGCGGCCGTCCATCACGTCGACGTGGATCCAGTCGGCACCCGCCTGTTCCAGCATTGCGACCTCTTCGGCGAGCGGGGCGATGCGCGTCGCGCTCATGGCTGTTGCACCGGAGGGGGCGCCGACTCGGGCGCCTGGTCGACTGCCGGCTCGCCCGCGACGCGGAGCTGGACCGTCATGCCGGGCGCGATCGTCGCACCGCCGACGGGCGTCTGGCCGACGACCGTGCCGGGTGCGCCCGGACCGTTCGGATCGCGGACGATCTGCACGTTGCGCACGCCGATCTGGGTGAGGACCTGTCGCGCCGCGGCGACGTCGCGCCCCATCACGTCGGGCATCGACGGCGCGGGAGCCCCGCCACTGAGGATGATCCCCACGGTGGAGGGGATGGCGACCCCGGTGCCGGCCGCGGGGCGCGTGCCGATGACGGTGCCGCGCGGCGCGTTGCTCGGCGCCTCGCTCACGTCGCCGACGTCGAATCCCTCCTTCTCCAGCAGGACCTGCGCTTCGATTCGCGTCATCCCGGTGACGGTAGGTACGGCGACCATGCGTTGCCCGCCGCTGACGACGAGCGCGATCTTGCTGCCCAGCCCTTCGCGCGTGCCCGGCGGCAGCGACTGCTCGAGGACGGTGCCCTTCGGCGCGGAGTTGTTGTAGCGCTGCTCCCCCTGCTCGGCCCTGAAGCCCACCTGCGCCAATCGCTGGGCCGCCTCGTCAAAGTCGAGCCCCGTCACGTTGGGCACCTTCACGTCGCGCGGGATCACCCCCGCGGGAAAGATGACGAACGCGACGAGCAGATAGGCGAGGGAGAACCCCGCGACGATCGCGACGAGGTAGACGAGCGACGATCGGAAGCGATTGCGCCACGTCATGCCGTCGCGGGATCAGCGCGACGCAGCCTCGCCGCGAAGGCACCGTCGGTGCCGTGGCGCTGCGGGAGCACGCGCAGGCGCCCCGCGTCGAGCACGTCGCCAGGCACCGCGCCTTCCGGCGGCGGCTCGAGACGCCACTCGGGATTGTCGGAGAGGAAGCTCTCGATCTGCGCGTCGTTCTCCTCCGTCTCGAGCGAGCAGGTGCTGTAGATGAGCAGTCCACCGGGGCGCACCGCGGTGGCCGCGGCGCGCAGGATCGAACGCTGCATGGCGGCGAGCACGGCGAGGTCGCTCACGCGCAGGCGCCACCGCGAGTCGGGGTGCCGGCGGAAGGTGCCCGTGCCCGTGCACGGCACGTCGATGAGCACGGCGTCCATCCCGCTCACGGCGGGGAAGCGCGCGTCGCCGACGAAAGGGATGATGTTGCTCGCATCCAGCCGGCGCACGTTCTCGCGCACGCGCGCGAGCCGCGCGAACGATGCATCGCCGGCGTAGACGACGCTCGCCGAACGCGCCAGCTCGAGCGCCTTGCCGCCGGGCGCACTGCAAAGGTCCGCGACCTGTACGCCAGACGGCAACGCGGCGTAGCGCGTGACGAGCGTGGAGGCGGGATCCTGCAGATGGAAGAGTCCCTGCTTGAACGCGCCAAGCTCCGTCATCGCGCCGACGCCGCCGGTGAGCACGAGGCTGTCCGGCACCAGCGGTGCGTCGCCGACGGTCACTCCTGCGCTCTCGAGCATCGCCTCGAGCTGCTCGCGCACGACGTGATACGGCCGCGCGACGAGCGGCGCCTCGCGGTTGTTCGCCTCGAGGAGCTGACGCGTCTCGTTGGCGCCCCACCGCGCGATCCATCGCGCGACGAGCCAGCGCGGATGCGAGTATTGGAGCGCGAGCGCCTCCACCGGGTCCTCCGGCGTCGCGACGACGAGCCCCTCACGCTCGCGGTCGAGCCGGCGCAGCACGGCGTTCGCCAGCTTGCTCGCGCCGATGCCGTGACGGCTCTTCGCCAGCTCCACGGTCTGCCCGATCGCGGCGTACGGTGGCACGCTCCCCATGGCGAGCAGCTGGTACGCGCCGAGGCGAAGCAGGTCGATGAGATCGGGATCGAGCTTGGCGAGCCCGCCGCGCACGCGATCATCGAGCAGGGCATCGAGCCAGCTCCGCCGGCGCAGCATGCCGAACACGAGCTCGCGCGTCCACCGGCGGTCGCGCGGATCGAGCCGCGTGGTGCGCCGCTCGAACGCGCTGTCGAGCAGCTCGCCACCCCGCATATCGGTCAGCACGTCGGCCGCCGCGCCGCGAGCTTCCGTCACGGCGCCACGCACCGCCATCGCGGGGCGCCCGGTGTTGCTCACCGGTCGAGCATCCCCGTCGTGGGCGACGACGGCACGGCGACCTCGCGCTTCGGCATGCGGCCCGCCAGATACGCGAGCCGGCCCGCGTCGACGGCGAGTCGCATCGCGGTGGCCATGCGCACCGGATCCGTCGCGGCGGCGATGCCCGTGTTCATCAGCACCCCGTCCACGCCCTGCTCCATCACGATCGCCGCATCCGACGCCGTGCCGACCCCCGCGTCGACGATGACGGGCACGCCGAGCCGGTGCTTGATCGTGCGGATCGCGAACTCGTTGAGCATGCCGAGCCCCGAGCCGATCGGGGAGGCGAGCGGCATCACGCACACGGCGCCCGCATCCTCGAGGCGCAGCGCGCTGATCAGATCGTCGTTGGTGTACGCCATCACCTTGAACCCTTCGGCCGCGAGCACGCGGGTGGCCTCGATCGTCGCCGCCGTGTCGGGGAGCAGGGTCTGCTGATCGCCGATCACCTCGAGCTTCACCCACTCGTTGAAGCCCGCGGCGCGCGCGAGCCGCGCGTAGCGGATCGTGTCGTCGGCGGTGAAGCACCCCGCCGTGTTCGCGAGCAGCATGAACCGCTGCGGATCGAGGTGGTGGAGGATGCCTTCCTCCTTCGACCGATCGAGATCGACGCGCCGGACCGAAACGGTCACGACCTCGGCGCCCGTTGCCTCGATGGCGGCGATCATCTGCGCGTTCGACGCGTACTTCCCCGTGCCCACCATCAGGCGCGAGCGGAACTCGCGCTCACCGATGATGAACGGCGTGTCGAACGCGGTGAGCAGGTCGGGGGTGGCGGTCACGTCAGCCCCCTCCGACGAAGTGCACGATCTCGAGATTGTCGCCCGCACCGAGCACGATCGACGGATACGCGTCGCGATCGCGCAGTATGGTCCGGTTGTGCTCGACCACGACGAGGCGCGGATCGAGCTTCAGCGAAGCGAGATAGGCGGAGAGCGAGGTGCCCGCAGCGATCGTGCGCTTGTCCCCGTTGACCGTCAACGCAATGGTGGACGGCTCATGCACCAGCGGCGTCGTCATACGCCGAAAGATAGTCGCTGGCGGCTCGTTCGGCATTCGCGGCGTCCCAGATCCCGCGGATCACGGCGAGCCCATACGCGCCCGCCTGGCGCAGCACCGGGCAGTGTTCCGGCTTCACGCCGCCGATCGCGACGATCGGCACGTCGACCGTCGCGGCGAGCGTGCGCACGAATGGCAGCCCGCGCCCTTCCTCGCCGGGATGCGTCGCCGTGGCGAACACGTGTCCCGCGACGAGCCAGCTCGCGCCTTCCTCTGCCGCGGCGCGCGCCTCGGCGACGGAGTGCACGCTCGCGCCCACGGCGAGCGCCGGCGCGGCTCGACGCGCGTCGGCGACCCGGAGCGAGCGACTCGTGAGCTGTGCGCCGCGGGCGCGGCAGGCGAGGGCGAGATCGAGGCGATCGTTGACGACGAGCCAGGCGCCCGTCACCGCCTGCGCCGCCTCGAGCCCGGCGGCCAGCGCCTGGAGACGGGCCGCGGTGGCGCGGCCGGCGCGCAGGTGCAGAGCACCCCGCGGTCCGAGCGTCGCCATCACGGCGCAGGCGACGTCGAGAAAATCGGCACGCGCGACGATCTCGTCGCTCGTCACGGCATGCACGACGGGGAGCGCCAGACCTCCGACGGAGACCGGCACGACGTTGACGGTTGGCTCGAGCATGCTCCCCTTACGGAGAAGCAGGCGCGGCGGTGTCGAAATGGTCGCCGACGGCGATCCCGCGGCCGTTCGCCCACTCGAGGGGGCTGAGGCGGCGCTTGCCGGCCGGCTGTACCGCGGTGATGCGCAACGCGCCTCCGCCGCAGGCGACGAGCATCCCCGCTTCGTCGATCGCCAGCACCTCGCCCGCGCCGTGCGAACTGCCGCGCGGC
>JAEKKK010000230.1 GCA_019510405.1 Gemmatimonadota bacterium
ATACTGAACTACCACTCCCAGTACTGAGTACCTGGTACTTGGTACCGAGACTGGCATACTGCCTCCCGGAATGAGGGGCCAGATACCGAAGGCGTCTGACCCCTTGGCGCATTCCAGGAACTCAACGAAAGGGGTCAGAGTCGGCGAATCGCCGACTCTGACCCCAACGCGCATCGCACTGCGCCGTTCAGATAGAGGGACTTCCGAGGCCTTGTGGGGGCTCGTATGCCAGTCCAAGTACCAAGTACTCGGTACTCAGTACTGGGAGTCGTAGTTCAGGTACCTGTCCCATCCGTAGACCATTGCGAGGTACCTGACACGACGGCCAATTTCCGGGTCCGCCCCCAGAGGAACCCGAGACATGACCGACGAATCCAAGCCGATCTCCCGTCGCGCGTTCGTGCGCGATGGTGCCACCGCCGCCGCCGCGCTCGCGATGGCCCCGATGATCGTGCCGCGCCACGTCCTTGGTGGCCCCGGCTACCGCGCCCCCAGCCGCACGCTGAACGTCGCCATGATCGGCTTCGGCGGGATGGGGCTGACGAACATGGACAACATCCTGCAGGCGGGCGAGAACATCGTTGCCGTCTGCGACATCGACTTCCCGTACGTCGAGCGTTCCATCGCCGGCCGGATGCGCGTGCGTCCCGGCCAGAGCGCGCCCTCGCCGAACGCGGTGAAGATCCAGGAGGCGTACACGAAGGCGAAGAAGTACGACGACTTCCGCACGATGTTCGACAAGCAGAAGGACATCGACGCCGTCGTCATCGCCACCCCGGATCACCTGCACGCCATCGCGGCGTACACGGCGATGAAGCACGGCAAGCACGTCTACGTGCAGAAGCCGCTCACCTACACCGTGCAGGAAGCGCGGCTCCTCTCCACCACGGCGCGCGACACCAAGGTCGTGACGCAGATGGGGAACCAGGGCCACTCGATGGAGGGCACGCGGCGCATCAACGAGCTGATCGCCGCGGGGGTGATCGGCCCGATCCGCGAAGTGCACGTCTGGACCGACCGCCCGCAGCGCTTCTGGGCGCAGGGGATCCCGCGTCCCGGCACGCCCCCCTTCCCGTCGAACGCGGAGCCCGGTCTCCCGCCGCGGTGGAACATGCGCACGGTGGACAACGCCGTGCTGCGCGCGATGGCCGACGATCCGCAGACGGTGCCGCCCGGCGTGCACTGGGATCTCTTCCTCGGCCCCACGACGCGGCAGATCGCCTATCACCCGGCGTATCACCCGTTCAGCTGGCGCGGCTTCGTCGACTTCGGCGTCAGCGCCATCGGCGACATGGGGGCGCACATCATCGATCAGCCGTTCTGGGCGCTTGGCCTCGAGCATCCGACGAGCATCATCGCGTCGTCCACCCCGTGGGGCGGTGGTGAGAAGGATCCGGGAACGTATCCCCTCGCGATGCTCGCGAGCTACGAGTTCGCCGCGAACGGCGACCGGCCGCCGGTGCGCCTCACCTGGTACGACGGTGGGCTCCTCCCCGTGCTCGCCGCCGACATCCCGCTTCCGCGCGAAGGCGGCGGTGGCGTCTTCGTCGGCGACAAGGGCTACCTGACGTACGAGACGTACGGCAACAACCCGAAGGTGTACCCGGAGTCACTTGCCCCCGAGGCGGAGAAAGTGCCGAAGACCTTCGCGCGCGTCACGGTGTCGCACGAGAAGAACTGGTGCGACGCGTGCAAGGGCGAAGGCACGGCCAGCTCGCCGTTCGAGTATGCGTCGAAGCTGACGGAGACGATGCTGCTCGGCATCGTTGCGCTCCGCGCCGGCCAGTCGCGGAAGATTCTCTACGACGGCGCGAAGATGCAGGTCACCAACGCACCCGAGGTCAATCGGTGGCTGACGCGCGAGTATCGCCAGGGCTGGCAGCCGTGGAGCGCGTCGGAGACCGTGCCCGTCGTCGGTGGTTGACCGCCGATTGATGCGTCGCTCGCTGGCCGGCGCCCTCGCGGGCGCCGCGCTGGCGGTGGCGGCGTCGTGGACCACCGGCTTCGGCGCCGTGCGCACGGAGACCCGCCCGGTGGCCACGGATACCACACTCGCTGTCGGTCCCTTCGTCGAGCCGGGGTTTCCGTTCATCGTTTCCACGCTCGACGCGGGCGTGCCGGGTGGCGCCTTCCCGGCCCACAACCTCGCGGTGCGCTGCGTCGTGCTCATGCTCGACGACGACACCCACGCCTGCTTCGACACCGACCTGCTGCGCGTCGCCGCGGCATGGCGCGGCGGCTTCATGAAGCTGACGACGATGGCGCAGGTGTCGTACGACAAGCCATTCAACAAGAACAACGCGATCCCCCTGCTCGTCGGCACGCCGATCGTCGCCACGGGGATCTATCCCGGCTGGGCCGGCGCCGAGCCGGCGTTCAGCGATCCGCGTCCGGCGGGCCCGAACCCCACCGACGTGGGCCGCGGACCGATCGCGGCCGAACGCGGACGGTGGAACGGCATTCACGTCGTCGGGAAGGACGCCGTCCTCTCGTACACGGTCGAAGGCACCGACATCGCCGAGCAGATCGGCACTGCGTCGGTGGAAGATGGACAGGTCGGGCTCACGCGCACCTTCCGCACGGGCGCCATCGCGCGTCCCATCACGCTCGTCGTCGGCGAGGTCGGTGATGGTGCGCAGAGCTCCGTCGATGGCACGACCGCGGTCGTGCTCGAGAGCGCGTCGCGCGACACGGCGACAGTGGTCGGTGTGACTGGTGCGCCGAGTGGCGCGCGGCTGCAGATCGACTCGAACCGGTACGTCACGCTGCGCATTCCGGTGGGCCCGGCGTCCACCTTCCGCGTCGTCGCGTGGCGGGGCCGCGCCGCCGACAAGGCGGTCGTCGGCACCATGCTGCAGAAGCCGGTCACGATGGCGGCGTTCGAGCGCGGTGGTCCGGCGCACTGGGACGGCGCGGTCGGTACGCGCGCCAGCGTGTCTCCCGACACGGCCGATTGGGTCATCGATCGCATCACGCTGCCGCTGCAGAATCCATGGCGCCGCAACGTGCGGGTCTCCGACGTCGACTTCTTCTCCGACGGTCGCGCGGCCGTCGTGACCTTCGACGGCGACGTCTGGATCCTGTCCGGACTTGACCGAGGGTTCCCTCTGTTGAAGTGGAAGCGGTTCGCCTCCGGGCTGTATGAGCCGCTCAACCTCAAGGTCGTGCGCGACACGATCTTCGTGCTCGACCGCGAAGGGATCGTTCGCCTCGTCGACGTGAACGGCGACGGCGAGGCCGACTCGTACGAGAACTTCAGCAACGTGCTCGTCCAGTCGGGCGAGTCGCGCGAGTATCCGCTCGGCCTCGCCGCGAAGCCCGGCGGCGGCTTCTACGTCTCGATCGGTGGGGCGCTCGACAACGGACCCAAGACGTCGCCACAGATCGCCCCCGGTTTTCGAGCTGGTTCCATCCACAGCGGCTCGGTGCTCGAGATCTCCGCCGACGGCCGCAGCATCCGTCCCATCGCGACCGGGCTGCGCGAGCCGAACATCGGCGGCCACCCGCGCACCGGTGCGATCGCGTCGTCGGATCAGCAGGGGAACTTCGTGCCGGCGACGCCGGTGTACCTCGTCAAGAAGGGCGGCTACTACAACGTGACGCCGACGGCGCACGGCGCCGACACGACGAAGGGACTGCCCCCGCTCGTGTGGATCCCGCACGAGGTGGACGCCTCGGGCGCGGGCGAGGTGTGGGTGACGGACAGGCGGCTCGGGTTGGGCAACGACGCGCTCGTCCATCTCTCGTACGCGCGCCCCGGTCCGTTCCGCGTCTACGTCGACAGCACGCGCAGCGCCGTGCAGGGCGCGACGGCGGCCATTCCCGGCACGTACGCCACGCCGACGCTGAAAGGTCGCGTGAACACGCGCGACGGCGCGCTCTATCTCGCGGGCTTCCAGATCTGGCAGTCCAACGCGAAAGACGTCTCGAGCCTCGTCCGCCTGCGGAAGACCAATCGGCCGAGCACCATTCCGTCCGCGGTGCACGCGGGCCAGCAGGGGATCCTGCTGCAGTTCGCCACGCCGCTCGATCCCGTGGCGGCGCGCGACGCGAAGCATTACACGCTCGAGTCGTGGCACTACAAGCGCACCTCGGCGTACGGCTCCGGCCACTACAAGCGCGATGGTTCGGC
>JAEKKK010000088.1 GCA_019510405.1 Gemmatimonadota bacterium
CCCGCGGTGATGCCCAGCTCGACGGCGATCTCCTCGTGGGTGTAGCCTTCGACGTCGTGCAGCAGGAAGACGGTGCGTGCGCCCGGAGACAACTTGGCCGCCGCCTCTTCGATGGACGCCGCGAGCAGAGCGCGCTCCCCTTCGGGCTCGACCGATGCCGTGTCGTCTTCCACGTCGACCTCCACGGACGCCATGCGCTTGGTGCGTCGCAACGCGTTGAGCGTCCGGTTGACGGCGATGCGGTGGGCCCACGTTCCGAACTGCGCGTCGCCGCGGAAGCTCGGCAAGGCACGGAAGATCTGGATCCACACTTCCTGTGCGATGTCGGCGGCCAGGTCGGGATCGTGTCCGACGAGACGTCGGACAACGACGTCGATATGCGGCGCGTGGCGGGTCCATAGGGCCCGCATCGCCGCTTGATCGCCCGCCAGGGCGCGCTGAACGGTGAGCTGTTCGTTCTCCATGACGTCCGACGGATTGGTCACGGCCGGCTGGGGAATGGTTGCCGCGACAACGGATGAAGCGATAGGGGGTGGCGTCCGCGCGGCAGGTCCGTGGCGCCTCTCCCTCTACGCGGCGGGGGTCACGGGAGCTTCAGGCGGACTGATCCATTACGGGCATGAGGCCGCGGAGGAATCCGTGGAGGGCTGTTCGAGGAGCTCGTCTTCGGGGAGCGCCCCCACAAACAAAGGGCGGGAAAGAGGGGTGGCGGACACAGCCTATCCTGTGACGCCGCAACCTCTTGCTCGTCGTAAGCACAAGTGCCATACTGGCGCCGACGCGAGTGACTGCGGAACTGTGAGCCAGGTCACAGAGTATGAGCGTCAGCCGGGCCAGGTCCTCCCCACCAACGCCCGGCATCGCATCAGCATGGTCGAGCACGCAAACTGCCTATTCGGGCAGCGATTGCGTAGCTGATCCCAACGCTTTCAAGGGATAACACTGCGTTGTTCAGTCTGCTGTTTGCTGCCGCGACTCTAGTTCATCCGCTGCCGCCAGCGGCCCCTTCGCGTACCGGCGACGGGCTTCCCGCCAAGGCGCCCAGCGCCGTCGGCATGTCCGCCGCGCGGCTGGCGACGATCGATCGTGTCATCGAGCGCGGAATCCGCGCTGGGGGATATCCGGGCGCTGCGGTCGTCGTGGGCCGGAAGGGCGCCGCCGTCTGGGAGAAGGGATTCGGTCGGCTCGGCTGGACCGGCGACGACGGGTCGGTGGTCGCGGAGCGGACGATCTATGACCTCGCGTCGCTGACGAAGGTCGTCGGCACGACGACCGCGGTCATGATCCTGTTCGACGAAGGGAAGCTTCGTCTCGACGATCCGGTCGTGAAATACATCCCCGAGTTCACCGGCGGGGCGAAGGATCAGGTCACCGTTCGCATGTTGCTCGAGCATCGCTCCGGTCTTCCGGCTGGACGCGATCTCTGGCGCTTGACGCAGACCCCCGAGGAAGCGCGCGCCGCCGTCATCTCGACACCGCTGTTCGCTCCGCCGGGCCAGTATTTCGAGTACTCCGATCTCGGCGCCGACATGCTCGGCTTCCTCGTCGAAGCGGTGTCCGGGCAGAAGCTCGATCAGTTCCTCGACCAGCGCGTGTTCACGCCGCTCGGGATGACGGATACGCACTTCCGGCCCGACGTATCACTTCGCGGCCGCATCGCACCGACGGAGCTCACGCCGCCACGCGGCTATCCGCTGCGCGGCGAGGTGCACGACGAGAACGCCTACGCGCTCGGTGGCGTAGCCGGCCACGCGGGGTTGTTCAGCACTGCCAGCGATCTCGCGGTGTTCGCGCAGATGATGCTCAATGGCGGCACCTACAACGGCACGCGAATCGTCGCCGACTCCACCGTCAAGCTGTTCACGCGCCGCGCCGCCGGTACGCGCGCGCTCGGGTGGGACACCTGCGGCGGTCACGGGAGCTGTGGCTCCTATCTCAGTGAGACCGCCTACGGGCACACGGGCTTCACCGGGACGTCGCTCTGGATCGATCCGGACCGCGAGATGTTCGTCGTCCTGCTGACGAATCGTGTCCATGCGGCGCGGGCGCGCCGGCCGGCGAAGGTGATCGCCGATGTGCGGGCCGACCTCGCCGATGCGGCCTGCCTGGCCGTGACCGACTCGCGCGATGGCGTCCTCGAGATGCCCAACTCGTTCCGAGCCGACCGCGCGGTAGGGTGGAACCGTCCCGAGCGCGCCGCCCGCCGGAGTCGTCACGGCAAGAGCTCGGCTCGCGCATCGCACTCCAAGTCGAGCAGGGCGAAGGCGAGCAAGGCCAAGTCGAGCAAGTCGAAGGTGAGCGCCAAGTCGTCGCACGCGTCGAGCGGCAAGACCTCCGCGAAGAAGTCGAGCTCGAAGAAGAGCAAAGGCTAGAGTTCCAGCCGCCGCCGAGTTCATGCCGACGCCCGCGACGAGCGGGCGTCTGTCGTTGCGGCAGGTGCGTGAGCTGGTGATACTCCGAATGCCCACACGGAGTGCATGCCATGTCCATCGACGATCACACGAACGAGACTGCGGCGCCGAACGGCGACGTTGCCGCGTCCACCGGCAGCGAGGCGAGCGCCCCACCAGGCAGCGGCGCCCCGTTCTCCGAGCTGACGCTCGAGCAGGTGAAGCTCGCCCTGCGGAAGGTGAAGGATCCCGACCTGAACCTGAACATCGTGGATCTCGGGCTCGTCTACGACGTGCGGCTCGTCGGCACGGACGTGGAGGTCGACATGTCGCTCACCTCGCCGGGCTGCCCGAGCGGCCCGGAGATCATGGGCGACGCGGAGCGCATCCTGAAGGCGCTGCCGGGTGTCGGCTCGGTGACGATCAATCTGGTGTGGACGCCTTTCTGGTCACCCGACAGGATCGAGCCGAGGGTGCGGGCCTACATGGGGCTCTGAAGGCTCAGCCGA
Source organism: Gemmatimonadota bacterium (assembly GCA_019510405.1). GTDB lineage: Bacteria > Gemmatimonadota > Gemmatimonadetes > Gemmatimonadales > Gemmatimonadaceae > AG11. The sequence goes on from JAEKKK010000088.1 coordinate 2,900, forward strand.
CCGCCTTCTTTCCTTTCCGGTGCGGCGCGAGCGCTTCGACGAACGCTTCCGCCAGCTCGGCCACCTGCCAGCGCCGCAGCTCGTTCACCTCGGCGACTTCCTCGACCGTCGCCGGGTTACGCCGCGCGACGGCCTCGAGCCGGTCGCGCGAGCAGAGGACTCCGGGGTCGAGCTGTAGACGCTTGGCGGCCGCGTCGCGCGCCGTCTTGAGCGCGCTCACCCGCGCATCGAACTCGGGATCGCGATCCCATCGTGCAGCGCGCGGAAACTTCGGCAGCTCGGCCTCGGGAACCGCGAGTGCGCGCTTCACGGCATCCAGGAGCTCTTCGCCACGCTGCTCGAGGACGGCGCGGGGCATTCCCTTCACCTTCGCGAGCGCGTCCCTGGTCCGGGGCTGGGTGCGGGCGATGTCGAGCAGCTGCTCGTTGCCGAGGACCCGGAAGGTGGCGCGATCGAGCGAGCCGGCAACCGCGTCGCGCCAGGGCACGAGCTCACGCAGCACGGCGAGCTCGCGGCGATTCAGGTCGCGCGCACCCTTCACACGGAGATAGGCCGTGCCCGGCGCTTCGTCCTGCCAACGCGTGCCCTCGAGCAGGCCGAACTCCTCGCGCGCCCACGCCGTGCGCCCCGTCCGATCGAGCTCCGCCGCCAACTGGTCCTTGAGCTGGAGGAGGAAGCGCGTGTCCTGCGCGGCGTAGTCGAGCATGCCTCCCGTGAGCGGGCGCATCGACCAGTCGGCGCGTTGATGCTTCTTGTCGAGCTTCACGTCGAAGAAGCGCTCGAGCAGCGCTGCGAGCCCAAACGCCGTGTAGCCGAGCAGCTGCGCCGCGATGCGCGTGTCGAAGATCGTGCGCACCTGCCAGCCGTAGTCCTGCTGGAGGAGGCGCAGGTCGTAGTCCGCGTCGTGGAACACGACTTCGACCGACGGGTCTTCGAGCAGCGCTCCGAGTCCGGAGGGCACACCAATCGGAAGTGGATCGATGACGGCGTGGTGCTGCCGCGTCGACAGCTGCAGCAGGTAGATGCGATCCACGAAGCGGTGAAAACTGGCCCCCTCGGTATCGAGCGCGATCTCGCGCGTCGAGGAGATCTCCGAGGTGAAGCGCTCTACGCCGCTCACGGTGTCGAGATAGAGAAACGATGCCTCGTTCGCGTCCTCTCCCACGCTGACTCCTCGCTCTGTTGGCAGATCAAATCTCGCGGTAATGTAGCGCCTCGCGCGATCGCGTCACGCGGTTTGCAAATGGGTGGCGGACGAATCGTTCGACGCTCCCAACCCGAGCTCAACTCATGCCCGATCCCATTCTCGACCTTGGTGCCCGATCACGCTCGAGCACGCAACCGGTCGACCCGAAGGAGCTGAGCTCACCTCCAAGGCACGGACGTCGCGATGTGCGACATGGACGGCAGGTGGGGTGGCGCAGCCGCGACGTGGTACGAGCCGCCGGGCTCGTGCTGGCGATGTACCTGGCGCTCCGGCTGCTCTGGTTCGCCAACGCGTTGTTCCTGGTCACCTTCCTCGGCGTGCTCTTCGCGATCGCCGTCTCGGCCGGGGTGGACCGGCTCGAACGCTTGCGAATCCCGCGCGGCGCCGGCGCGGCGCTGATCGTCCTCAGCTTCTTCGCCGTCCTCTTCGCCTTCGGCGCCTGGCTCGCCCCCACCCTGCGCGAGCAGGGGGCGGAGCTTCGCCAGAAGCTCCCCGAAGCGGTCGATCGGGCGGAGCAATGGATGAACCGGCGGCAGAGCGGATTCCTCGGCATCTTGCTCGGCGGCAGCGGTGCCACGCAGCGGCCCTCGACTGGCACACCCGCGCAACCCACCGGCGCCACCACTGCGCCAGCGGCTACGGCACCCGTGCCCGTGGGCCAGAATGCCCCCGCGCCGGCGCCGAGTGATACGCAGTCCGCGGGCGCGCCACGCATCCACGACCGGATCCAGGAGAAGCTGAGCGGCGCGACGCGCTATCTCTTCCCTTTCCTGACACACACGGCCGAGGCGCTGGGCGGCTTCCTCATCGTCATCTTCCTCAGCATCTACCTCGCAAGCGACCCGGCGCTGTACCGGCGCGGCGTGCTCGCGCTGCTTCCCGATCGACGGCGCGCACAGGGCGCGTACGTGATGGATCGCGTCACCCTCGTGCTGCGAAAGTGGCTGGTGACGCAGCTCATCGCGATGCTGGCGATCGGCGTCGTGACGACGGTCGTCCTGCTCCTGCTGCGCGTGAAGGCGGCGTTCGCGCTCGGGCTGCTCGCCGGGCTGTTCGAGTTCATCCCGACCGTCGGACCACTGCTCAGCGCCGTGCCTGGGGTGGCGATGGGGTTCCTCGACTCGCCAGAGAAGGCGGCGACCGTTGCGGTGGCGTATTGGGGGATCCAGTTCCTCGAGAACCACGTGCTCATCCCACTTCTCATGAAGGGAGGGATGGACCTGCCGCCGGCGCTGACCGTGGTGACGCAGGCGCTGCTCGCCCTCGTCTTCGGCTTCCTCGGGCTGATGGTCGCCGTGCCACTACTCGCGACGATCATGGTGATCGTGCAGGTGCTGTACGTCGACCAGATGGGAGCTGCCGCGCACGCGGGGGACGGCGACGGGAAGGGGCGCCGGCCGACGTTCGATCCCGATCTGGACGAGGTGCTCGAGAAGGCCGCGACGACCTGAGCGTGGACGCTCTGATCGCGCGCTGGCCGCGGCTCGCGGAGACTCTGCCGGCGGCAACAAGGCCCGCGCGCTCGAGCTGTTGCTCGCCAACGTCGCGCGGGGCGACACGCTGCTCACCGTCGGCTCGAGCGGGTCGACGCATGCGCTCGCGGTGGCGCTCTTTGGCCGGCAGCTCGGGGCTCGCACGCGGGGGACGGCGACGGGAAGGGGCGCCGGCCGACGTTCGATCCCGATCTGGACGAGGTGCTCGAGAAGGCCGCGACGACCTGAGCGTGGACGCTCTGATCGCGCGCTGGCCGCGGCTCGCGGAGACTCTGCCGCGGGTGGTACCTCGTGTCGTGGCGAACCGTCGTCGCGTGATGCGGCTGGCGCGCGCGACTGCCGCCCGCTTCGGCGAGCTCGCCGGGGTCGCGGCTCCTGAGATCCTCGAGGAGCGGCTCGTCGTCGAGCAGGCGCAGTATGGCGGCGCGTACGCGCGCGAGACGGACGCATCGCGTACGGCAGTGGCGCTGCTCCGAGCCGCTGGTGGCCCATCGGTCGAGGGTACGTACAGCGCGAAGGCGCTGGCCGCGGCATTGACGCATGCGCGTACGGCGCCGAACGAGCGCGTGCTCTTCTGGCTCACCTTCGATGGACGGTGGCTCGGCGCGCCATGATCGCCCGGCATCGCGCTTGAGCATTGCCCGCGCGGCGGCGACCTTTCCAGGCTCACTCAACCAGCCGTCGCATTCGATGTCGTCTTCCGGGCCACCGCCGTCCACATCCGCTCCATCCGAGATCTCCGCGGCGGAACAACGCCCCAGCGCGCGCGCCGGGGCTGTGCTGTTCCGCCACCGCGGCTGGCTGCCCGTGCCCTTTCTGCTGGTGCCGTTACTGGCGCGGGGTACGATGCAGCCGCGGAACTGGATCATCGGCGTCGCGCTGATCGTGCTCGGTGAAGCGATCCGGCTCGCGGGCGTGGCGGCAGCGGGCACGGTGACGCGGCGACGGTCGCGCACCGTGCAGCGTCTGGTGACCTATGGCATCTTCGCGTGGATGCGGAATCCGCTCTACGTCGGAAACTTCCTCATCTGGATCGGCTTCACGGTCATCTCCGGCGTGCTCTGGTTCCTGCCGATCGCGGCCCTCCTCTTCGCGGTGGAATACACGCTGATCGTGCGCTACGAGGAGGGCGTGCTCGAGTCGATCTTCGGTGAGGAATATCTCGCCTATAAAACGCGAACGCCCCGCTGGTTCCCGAGCCCACCCGCGACCAGGGAAACGGGGGAGCACCAGTGGGGCGAGGCGTGGCGCAGCGAGATTTCGACGTTTCTTCAATACGCCGTGATCACAGCGCTTTTCATTGCGAAGCAGCGCCTGGGGTACATCAGTTAGAAGTCGTAAGCGAGACTGAGCTGGATGGTCCGCGGGAAGATTCCCATGCCCGTGGTGAAGCGGCTCGTGGAGGTAGTGCCCGCGGCGGCGCCGGTGGTGATGAGATTCACCGCCGTTCCATCGGCATTCACCTTCAGGATGTCCTCACCGGTGCGCTGGGCCATCGTCTGGATGGCCTGCTTGTCGAGCAGGTTGAGCGCCTGCAGCCGGACACTGGCGCGAGCGAGGCGGTAGGAGACGCCGCCATTGAGCTCTCCCCAGCCAGGGATCGTGACGGTGTTCGGCCGGTTGGCGAAACGCGAACCACTGTAGCGGTAGTCGCTGAAGACTTCCGCACCGCGCCAGCTGTACGAGCCGCCGACGTCGGAGAGGAACGATGCGACGTCGTTCAGGCGATTGCCCGAGTAGTCACGGTGCTGTGAGCCGCTGTACTGGTTGTTGCCGGGCACGAAGAAGTCGTACTCGAAGCGAGTGAACCGCGGATCCTGTGCGGTCAGGGTGCCACGGCTGCCGTAGAAGCCCGTGAGGAGGAGCGACCAGCGGTCGGCCGAGGTCTTGACGCCCAGCTCGGCCTGCATCGTCGTCTCGACGACTCCCTTTTTCGTGTCGCCGGTGACCTGACTTCCGTCCGTGGTCTGGAAGGTCCACTGCTGCGGCGTCGGCATGCGCGTGCCGCGGCTCAGTCGACCGTAGATGGCCGATCGATCGGTGAGACGGAAGTTCGCGCCGCCCGACGCGCTCCACGTGTCGAACGTGTAATCCCACGTCCGATAGATCCCGCTGCCGAACATGCCGGCGTTGCTCTGCGCAGCGGTGGGTGTGAATGGGGCGTAGCCCGCGGGAACCTCCTGGCCGACGACCTGGCCGTTCACGACCTGTCCGGGAACGACGGGACGCTCGTTCTTCCCGTTGCTGGAGTTGTGATCGTAGCGAGCGCCCAGCTCGATGCTCAACCGGTCGGTGGCTTTCCAGGAGTCGCCGAGGTAGAGCGCGGCGACGGTCGTATGGTCGGTGAGATTCCAGAATCCGGGGTTGTAGCCCGCGAAGCCGTCGGGTGGGGTGAGACCGATGAACGCGCCGCCGGGGCCGGGCATCCCCACCTGAATGAGGCGCGGGTTGTCCGAGACTTCGGTGAACACGCCCTCCTGCACGAGCTTGAGCCGCGTCTGATACGCGCTGAGGTAGACGCCGGTGGTGAGGCTGTGCCGCGTGCCCTGGCGCGCGAACTCCAGGTTGGCGATGCCGTTCGACACCGGCTGGTCGATGAAGGCGATGCCCGAGACGCTCATCAGGCCATTGCCATTCAGGTTCGCGACGGCGGCGGAGTCGGTGATCGTCTGCCCCGTCATGACGTACTTCAGCTGGCGTGCGCCGGGAGGTCCGACGACGCTGATCGGGAAGGGATCGGCGACGTCGACCATGAAGTTGCTCTCGTTCGCCGAGTGCAGGAACTTGCCGCGCGCGGTCATGGTCCAGTCGTGCGCGAGCGCCCGCTGGAAATCGGCGCCGATCGTGCTGTAGCGCGTCGTGTTGCCATCGAGATCGTAGGTGGCCGTCTTGCCCGGATTGAATGCATCGGGGACGGTGAGCTTGCGGCGCTCGCGGGCGAACATCGTCCCGCTTCCGATCTCGGGGCCGCCCGAGATGGCTTCCGGATCCTTGTAGTTCTGAATCGGGATGCCGAGGTACCAGACGTCGCGCTCATTCAGGTACTTGCCGTAGAGGCGAACGTGGCCCGACGCGAGGTTGCGGGTGAGGTTGGCGCGAACCTGCCCGCCCTCGTTGGCGGCAAAGCCCGGATCGCGCAGCCCCTTGTCGTAGCGCCAGTAGCCGCCGGTGTTGAAGCGCCACTGATCGCCGAGCGGGCCGCCGAGGTCGAGATCGACGCGCTGCATCCCCTGCGCGGCGGTCGTGCTGCGGACGGTGCCGCCGAACGTCGGGCCGCCGGTCTTGCTGATGAGGTTCACGATCCCGCCCGGCGTTCCGGAACCGAAGACGGCCGAGCTGCCGCCGCGTACGGCTTCCACGCGGTCGATCGTCTCGTCGATCCGGGCCATCGCGTCGGGGAAGGCGAAGATGAGGTTCGACGGCTCGAACACGGGAAGCCCGTCCTCCTGCAACCGGACGTAGCGGAAGGAGCTCTGCTCGGCCACCGGCAGGCCGCGCACGGTGACGTCCGCGCCGGTCTCGCCGGAGTTGCTCATCACCTGGAAGCCGGGCACGCTCTTGAGGACTTCCGCCGTGCCGCGCGGCGCCTGCTGCTGGATCTGCTGTTCGGAGAAAGTCGTGATGGCGGTGCTCGATTCGAGCTTGGACGCCGGGTTGAACGAGCCGGAGACGACGACCGCTTCGAGCGCCAGCGGATCGGCGCGGAGCACGAAGCGCGCAGTGGCCACCTCCGTCGCACGGACCTCGACCAACATCGTGCCGGCGCGATAGCCGAAGCGCTGCGCGCGCACGGTGCGCGTGCCGGCCGGCACGCCGCGCAGCTCGAAGGTTCCATCGCTGCGCGACTCGGTGGCGAGCGTCGTGCCGACGACACTCACGCGCACGACGCTGAGCGGCCGGCCGGCATCATCGGCCACGCTGCCGCGCACGAGACCGGATTGTGCGCGCAGCAGGGGCGGCGCCGCGAACAGCAAGAAAGCGGCGCGAAGTACGGCGGAAGCAGGCATGCGGCGGTCGTGGGGGGAGAGGGATCGGCGACGGCTCGCGTCATTCCGCGAGCGGAGGATCGGGTACGACGGGCGGGCGTACTGGACCATATGCTACATACGGCATCCGAAATCCGCAAACGCCGATCGCTCCTGTCGAATGCCGACATGAGCGATTTCCCTTACGGGATCTCGCTGCGGGCGTGGCGCGGACGATCATCTGCGAGGACTCCACGCGCGTTCGGCGCGTCACGCCTCGTGCGCCGTGGCGGTGGGTGAGAGGCCGCGGCGCGTCGGAGCGCGCCGCCGAACCGTTCAGGAGGCGCGCGCCTGCCGCAGCAGGTACTCCACCAGCTCCTCGTGGCTCCTCGCCACGAACTCGGCCTCGCTCGGGCCGCCGGCACGGACGACATCGAGCCGCACCGCGCGCATGCCGGCGTCGAGTGCGCCGCGCACGTCGGTGCGCTCGTTGTCGCCGACGTGCAGGATCTGCTCGGGCGCGAAGCCGAGCGTCTCGATGGCGGCGCGGAAGATCTCGGGGCGCGGCTTCGCGTGGCCGACGTCCATCGAGTAGATCGTCGCGGCGAAGAAGTCGCGCGCGCCGTCCTTCTCGAGCAGGCGGTCCTGGGCCCGCCCGGAGGCGAAGCCGGTGTCGCTGACGACGGCGAGCACGAGATGACGGCTGAGCGCGCGGAGGGCCCGCCACGCGCCGCGCAGCATCGCCGGAGGCAGGATGAGCAGCGCGTTGTCCACCGCCTCAGCGGCCGTGGCGACGTGCTCGCACGCATCGCGCGGGACGACGTCGGCCCGCTCGAGAATCCAGCGCAGCCGGTCGTTGGTGGAGTAGCCGCGCTGCTCCTCGCTCCACCAGCGCTCCGCCTCACGCCCGGACTCCTCGTAGAGCGTGCGGAGCTGCTCCTCCGGGAGCGCGCGGCCATAGGCGCCGAGCAGCGCACCAACGGCGGTACGACGAAGGGCGACGCGCTCGGGGAGCGCGCCGCCCTCGTAGAGCGTATCCCAGTAGTCGAAGGTCAGGGCGCGAAGCATCGCGCGCGCCTTCAGGCGGCGGTCACCGCGTCGGCCGACCGGGCGGGTTGTCGCTCGTGAAGACGTCCCGATTGAGCTGCACGAACGACTTGAGGTTCGCCGGGACGTCCTCCTCCGGGAAGATCGCCGTCACCGGACACTCCGGCTCACACGCGCCGCAATCGATGCACTCGTCCGGGTTGATGAAGAGCTGCTGCTCGCCTTCGTAGATGCAGTCCACCGGACAGACGTCCACGCACGCCTTGTCCTTGGTGTTGATGCAGGCTTCGGTAATGACGTAGGGCATGTTCCCTCGAAGGATCCCGCGAAGTGAAGTCGTCTGCTCAAGATAACGCGATTCACCGACGCGACAACGGGATCAGCGCCAGGGCGGCGGCGCGCCCTTCTTCCGCTCGAGGTCCGGATTCTCCCGGTAGAGCGTGCAGGTGCGGCCGATGGTCTGCACCACGTCGGCGCCGAGCTGCTCGGCCAACTGATGCGCGGCATCCTTGGCCGAGATCTCGGTCGACTTGGTCAGCGCGACCTTCACCAGCTCGTGCGTCCGCAGCGCGTCGTCGAGGGTCTGGCGCAGTGCGTCGGTGAGGCCGTGGTGCCCGATGTGCACCATCGCCGTGAGGTGGTGCGCTTCGGCGCGCAGCTCGGCGCGCTCCTTGGACGAGAGCGTCATCGGCGTGCGGCGTTCATGAGGAGAAAGAGCGGGTACGGGTTGATCGCGTCGCCATCCCAATACTTGCCGTCGGCGGGCATGCGCATGACCTGGAAATGGAGGTGCGGCGTATCCTTCGGCGCGTTTCCCGTCGTGCCGACGGTCCCCAGGACATCGCCTCGCGCAATCGTCGCGCCCTCGGTGAGACCGGGCTGGTACGCATCCAGGTGCGCATAGTAATACACCACGCGGCCCCCCGGATCGGTGGCGTACACCGTGTTGCCGCCGAGCGCATTCGGACGGACGCGGAGGATCCGGCCGTCGTCGGCGGAGAGGACCGGAGTGCCACGGGGCGCGAGAATGTCGAGTGCGCGGTGCACGCGTCCGTCGTCGCGCCCCTCGTCGAACGAATCCTGGAGCTGTGAGACGGCCACGCCAGCGACGGGAACGATGAGACCGCGGCCAAGGATGTAGTTCACCGTCTCCGACCCCGACATCGGCCCCGTGGTGCCGACGACCTCTGGCGGTGGCGCAGCGGGAGCGGCGGTTGCCGGCACGCGGCGCCCCACGGGAGCGGGAGCGGTCGACGTCGTGTACGACGGTCGCGCGCACGCGCCGACGAGCACGGCGAACCAGAGGGCGATCGAGCGGGGGCGCATCCTGAGCGTGACGCGCGGCGGCGACACGAGTAACCCTGACCGCATCACGGAACGAGCAGAACCTTTCCAGTCGTGCGCCGTTCCTCGAGCGCACGATGCGCGTCGGCTGCCTGGGCGAGTGGCACCTCGCGATCGATGCGCAGCGTGACGGCACCTTCACGCACCCAGCCGAGCACGTCTCCCGCACGCCAGACGAGCTCGTCGCGCGTGGCGATGTAGTGTCCGAGCGTGGGGCGTGTCATGAAGAGCGAGCCCTTCCGAGTGAAAAGCAGCGGATCGATCGGGGGGACGACTCCGGACGATTGCCCGAAGAGCGCGAGCATACCGCGGGGTGCCAGGCAATCAATGCTGCCGAGGTAGGTCGTCGCGCCGACGGAGTCGTAGACGACCTGGAGCTTGGCGCCGTTGGTGAGCCGCTGCACCTCGGCGACGAAGTCCTGCGTCGTGTAGTCGATGACCTCGTCCGCGCCCGCATCGCGGGCGAGACGCGCCTTCTCGGCGGTGGACACCGTGCCGAAGACGATCGCGTTGCGTCGCTTGGCGATCTGGCAGAGCAGCAGGCCCACGCCTCCCGCGGCAGCGTGGACGAGGCAGCGATCGCCCGGCTGCAGCGCGTGGACCGACGTGGCGAGATAGTGCGCGGTCATCCCCTGGAGCATCAGGGCCGCGGCGGCGCGCGTGTCGAGTCCATCGGGGATCGGCACGACCTTATCCGCATCGGCGATCGCGAGCTCGGCGTACGAGCCGCGGAAGTTCACCGATGCGACGCGGTCGCCGATACGCACATCCTCCACGCCCGATCCGATGGCGGCGACGGTCCCTGCCCCTTCTTCGCCAGGGACAAAAGGCATCTGAACCTTGTAGAGCCCGCGCCGCTGATAGATCTCGATGAAGTTCACCCCGATCGCCTCGAGCCTGACGAGTACCTGACCCGGGCCAGGTATCGGATCGGGGATCGTCTCGAGCCGCAGCGCCTCGGCGCCGCCGGTCTCGTGAACGCGAATGGCTTTCACGAACGCTCCAGTGCGGGATTGGACTGCGATGCCAGCGAACGCCCGGTTGTGATCGCTCCTCCCTGCGGCGCTTCGCACCTCCGTTCGGAGTTCTGCGGGTCCGCAGCCGTCACGAACTCGGTGACGGCGGCGACGACGTCGGGTGCGAAGAGGATCCGGCGGTGACCGAGCCCCGACGTGGTGAGCAACGGCGCCCCGAACAGCTCGGAGAGGCGAGTGCCGTTCACGTAGGGTACCTCGGCGTCGTCGGTATCGTGCACGATGAGCAGCGGCGCATCGATGCGGCCGACGAACGTCGCGACGTCGAAGCTCTCGATCGGCGCGCCGCCACGCTGCTCGAGCGCGCGGACCATGTGAGGCATCGCACGCGCCGGGAGCGCGATCAGCTCCTGAAACTCGCGGAGCACTTCGGGCACGGAGGACGGGGCACCGATGACGACGATGCGGTCCGCCTGCAGCCCGCGCGACGCGGCGAGCAGCGAGACGAAGGCACCGAAGGAATGTGCAATGACGGCAGCGAGCGGGCCGATGGCGTCACGGGCCGTCTCGAGCGCCCGAGCGAACTCGGGACCGGTGACCGTGGTGCCTGTCGAATCGCCGTGCGCGGGACCGTCGAATGCGATCACACGGTAGCCCGCGGCGACGAGCGGGTCGACGAACGCACCGAGCTGCGCACCCCTCCCCTCCCAGCCGTGCACGAGGAGCACGACCGGGCCGGCGCCCCAGCCGGTCGCGCTCAGACCGTTGGGAAGCGGGACCGGCGTGCCCCTCGCGATCAGCGCTCGCTCGCGGTCGGGGCGGCGGTGGTGGCGCGGCCGGCAGAAGAGCCTCGCCGCAAGACGGCCGGCGAGCGCTGGGCTGATGCTGCCGAGGAAGGCGAAGATGACGCGGATCGTACCGAGCATCGCATCAGTCGCCCGCGCCGGCCAGCTCGCGGGCGTACTCCGTCTCCCGCGGCGCGCGTGCGGACGCGACGAGCCCCTGCTCCTGCGCGAGCTGCTCGATCTGCTCGTCGATGGTGCGGGTGTGATGCATCGAGCAGAACTTCGGCCCGCACATCGCGCAAAACTCGGCGCTCTTGAAGTACTCCGCCGGGAGCGCCTCGTCGTGGTATTCGCGAGCGCGGTCCGGATCGAGCGAGAGGGCGAACTGCTCGTTCCAGTCGAACTTGTAGCGCGCACGCGAGAGCGCGTCGTCACGGTCGGTCGCGCCAGGACGGCCGCGCGCGATGTCGGCGGCATGCGCGGCGATCTTGTACGCGATCACGCCGTTGCGTACGTCCTCCGCGTTCGGGAGGCCGAGGTGTTCCTTCGGTGTGACGTAGCAGAGCATGTCGGCGCCGTACCAGCCGATCATCGCCGCGCCGATCGCACTCGTGATGTGGTCGTAGCCCGGCGCGATGTCGGTGACGAGCGGACCGAGGGTGTAGAAGGGTGCCTCGTGGCAGATCTCCTTCTGCTTGCGGACGTTCATCTCGATCTGGTGCATCGGGATGTGGCCCGGGCCCTCGACCATCACCTGCACGTCCTTCTCCCACGCGCGCCGGGTCAGCTCGCCCAGCGTCTCGAGCTCGGCGAACTGCGCGCGATCGCTCGCGTCGTGAATCGAGCCCGGACGGAGCGAATCGCCGAGCGAGATGGTGACGTCGTACTTCCGGAGGATGTCGAGGACGTCGTCGTAGCGCTCGTACAGCGGATTCTGCTTGCGATGGTGCATCATCCAGACGGCGTGCAGCGAGCCGCCGCGGCTGACGATGCCCGTCACGCGGCCGTATACCAACGGCAGGTGCTCGAACAGGATACCGGCGTGGATGGTCATGTAGTCCACGCCCTGCTTCGCCTGATGCTCGATGACGTCGAGCAGGAGATCGGCGGTGAGGTCGGTGGCCTCCTTCACCTGCTGGATCGCCTGGTAGATCGGCACGGTGCCGATCGGCACCGGCGACGCGGCGAGGATCGCCTCGCGCGTCTCGTCGAGCGCGTGGCCGGTCGAGAGATCCATGACCGTATCCGCGCCGTACTTCACGGCGAACTTCAGCTTCTCCAACTCGCCGTCGATGTCGCTCGTGACGGCGCTGTTCCCGATGTTCGCGTTGATCTTGACCTTCGCCACCTTGCCGACGGCCATCGGCACGAGCGAGCCGGCCAGGTGATGCACGTTGGCCGTAATGACGAGGCGGCCGCGTGCGACTTCGCTGCGAACCAGCTCGGGCGCGAGCGCTTCGCGCTCCGCCACCGTGCGCATCGCGTCGGTAATGATGCCGTCGCGCGCGAAGCGCATCTGTGTGTTGCTCTTGCTGCTCATGATCATCGTCGGACTCCCTACGCCGGTACGAACCGGATCAGGTTCAACGGGACTCTCTCAGCCGACGACGGACGTGTCGCCGGCACCCCGGTCATGCGTGCAAGGTAGAGGGGACGCGCGGCGCTCGCCACGCTCCGGCGGCGGCGTCAGAGCCCGATCGAGCGCAGCAGGGTCTGGTAGCGCGCGTTGCCCGCGAGCGACGAGAACACGGAGGCGCGCGTCGCTTCAGTGGAGAAGAACGGGTCTCTCTCCTTCACCGCGCGCTCGAGCAACGCCAGCGCCTGCGCGGTGTCGCCCAGCCCCAGTGCGACCCGACCGAGCGCAATGTCCTTTCCCGGTACGGCAGGCAGCGCCTGAATCCGCGCGCTCATGCGGTGCGCCGCGTCGACGTCACCAGTGGCGGCGTACGCGTAGCCGAGCATCCCCAGCGCGACGGGTGACGATGGGTCGATCTGCGCCGCAGTCTCCAACGGCGGGATCGCGTCCGCGGGAGGACCAACTCGCAGGCGCGTCGCGCCGAGCGCGAGTCTCGGGAAGAGCATGGTCGAGTCGTACGAGACCGCGCGCTCGGCCGTCGCGACGGCTTCCGGACCGCGGCCGGCGGTGACGAGCGCAAGTGCCAGCGAGCCGGCGATGACCGGTGATCCCGTCTCGATCTGTGCTGCACGCTGGAGGACAGCGAGGGCCTCGGGAGTCCGCCCACGCACGAGGAGCAGATCGCCGAGCCAGCGCTGTGCCGGCGCATAACGCGGATCGACCGCCGTCGCACGGCGGAGGTCGTGCTCCGCCTCCGACCAGCGCCAGCTGCGCGCGAGGATGACGCCGCGCGCCGCCCACGCGTCCGCGAGGTTGCTGTCCAGCGCGATCGCGCGGTCGGCATCGCGCAGACCGTCGGCCAGGGTGCGCTGGACGTTTCCGGTGGTGTAGAGCGGGAGGAGTCCCCGCGCGGCGGCGAGCCCGCTGTACGCCGGCGCCAGATCGCGGTCCCTGGCGATCGCCTGCTCGAAGTACGTGATGGCCTGCCTGAGCGACGCCGCACTCGGCCGGCGGAGCTGGAAGCGTCCGCGCAGGTAGAGGTCGTACGCTTCGCTCGTCGTCGACGGCGGCGCGGGCGGCGGAGCGACGGCGACCTGCGCGCCGCTGCCGATCGCCTCACGCACGGCGCCGCTGATGACGCGCGTGAGCTCGTCCTGCACGGAGAGCAGGTCGGTGACGTCGCGCTCGTACATGTCGGACCAGGTCATGGTCCCGTCCCGGACATCGACGAGGCGGGCGGTAACGCGCAGCCGCTTGCCCTCACGCTGCACCGTGCCTTCGAGCTGCCGCGAGACACCGAGCTCGCGGCCGATGTCGGCCGGCGTGTGGCCGGCGGCGAGCAGCGTGGCAGCGCGCGTGGGAGAGACGACCTGTACACCCGGCACGCGCGTGAGGGCGGAGGCCAGCTCGTTGGTGATGCCGTCAGCGAGATAGGCGTTCGCCGAATCGCCGCCGATGCTGACGAGTGGAAGCACGACGATGCGGGCGATGCCGCTCGCGGCGGCGGGTTGCGGAGCTGCCACGGCCGTGCGCGCTGCGGAGCGCCGCAGCAACACCGTCGTCGTGACGCCGACGGCGACGAGCACGAGAGCCGATGCGAGGAGCACGCGCCGACCGCGCCAGAGTCTCCAGCGCCCCGTCTCGCTGGCCGGCACGCCGAACGCGCCGCTCACCATCGCCGGATCGTCGAGCGTGGCGAGCAGCTCGGCCGCCGACTGAGGCCGATCGGCAGGGTCGCGCTCGAGGCATCGCATGACGAAGTCGCCGAGCACCCTCGGCACGTCGGGGCGCTGGCGGCAGACGTGCGGGGGATCCTCCGTCATGCGTGCGGCCATCAGCGCACGCGGTGCGAGCCCGGCAAAGGGCGGCTGCCCGACGAGCATCTCGTACGCCGTGACACCGAAGGCGTAGATGTCGGCCCGGTGATCGACGTCGGGATCGGCGGCGGCCTGCTCGGGCGCCATGTAGAGCGGCGTGCCGAGGGAGGTGCCCGCATCGGTGAGCGTGACGTGGTGGCCGTCGGCGCCGCTGCGTTGCGCGCTGCTCAGCGCCTTGGCCACGCCGAAGTCGGTGACGGTCGCCGCGCCGCCGGCGAGGAGGATGTTGGCCGGCTTGATGTCGCGATGCACGATGCCGCGCGCGTGCGCATAGGCGAGCGCGCGGGCGACGTCCTTCATGACGGAGACCGTCTGCGGCACGGTCAACCGGCCATGACTCGCCAGCCGCGCGGCGAGGGACTCGCCGTCGACGTACGGCATGACGAAGTACGGGAGGCCGTCGGTGACGCCGGCGCTCAGCACGCCGACGATGTGTGGGTGCTGCAGCCCCGCGGAGAGGAGAATCTCGCGCCGGAAGCGATCGACGGAGACGGCGGCGGCCATCGACTCGGGGAGCACCTTCACCGCGACGCGGCGCTGGAGCGTATCGTCGAACGCGACGAACACGCGCGCCATGCCGCCCCCCTCGAGCTCACGCTCGATGGTGTAGGCGGAACCGAGGGCGGTGCCGAGCTGGTCGATGATGGGAGATTTCACGCGTCGGAGCTTGTCGTCCTCCATCAGACAGCGGAATCGCCCGGAACGATGGGTACGACCTGCGGGCCGAGGCACACGTCGGCAGCGTCGGACCACTCACGCGACAGCTCTGCCGAAGTCAGCCTCCCAGCTCGCCCTGGAGCGGGAACCCTCTCTGTCTACGGCCGACGTCCGCTTCGTGTTTAGCGGTCGTCTTGTACAGCTCGAACCGGCCATCCATCGCCTGCTCGGCGCATCGGGTTCGCAGCCGCTGCATCTCGAGGGCGCCCATTGGCCGGAAGCCGCGCGCGACGCCGAGATTCTGGCGGAGGATGCGCTGCGAGTCGATGCCGGTGACCGTGACGGCGACGGGGAGGCTCATCGCATACCGCAGCGCATCGGCGGGCGCGACGACACGCTTCTTCACCGCGTCGCCCTCGCCCCCGAAGGTCTTCATCCCGATGGGCGCGATGCCCTGGCGCACGCACTCGGGGAGCACCTGCTGCTCGAAGCTGCGGAAGGTGGCGTCGAAGCAGTTGAGGGGCATCTGGCAGCTGTCGAACGGATACCCGTAGGAGAGCATCTGCAGGTGCAGCGCCGGATCCTTGTGGCCGGTGAATCCGACGAAGCGCACCAACCCTTTCTCTTTCGCGCGGTCGAGCGCCTCGATGACGCCGCCCTTGGCGAAGTGGCGCTCCGGATCGCCCCAGTACGCGACCTCGTGGACCTGCCAGAGGTCGAGGTAGTCCGTCTTCAATCGGCGCAGCGATTCCTCGAGCATGCGCATCGCCGTCTTCGCGTCGCGGCCGTGCGTGCAGACCTTGGTCATGAGGAAGACCTTCTGCCGCCACCCATTGACCAGGGCTTTCCCCATGCGCGTCTCGCTCACGCCGTCGTTGTACTCCCACGCGTTGTCCATGAAGGTGATGCCGGCGTCGACGGCTTTGTGCAGGAGGGAGATCGCTTCGCGCTCGGTGCCGATATCACCGAGGTGGAAGCCGCCGAGGCCGAGGGCGGACACCGTCTCACCGGTGCGTCCGAACGGTCGAAGAGGGATCTCAGCGGTCGTGGTGCGGGCGGAAATAGCCATGGGGCGGAGATGAGGAGATGCCGGGATGCGGAGATGCGTCGCCTGGGGCGCAACATCCTAGCCGCGCGGGGCTGCACGGGGCGACGTGCTCGACTACTTTATCTCGCATCACCGACTTTCCGGAGCACGCATGCACTCCCCTACGCCGTCCACCGACCGATACGTCCCCTTCAAGCAGGAAGGTTGGGGGATCGCGCTCTTCGTGGTCCTGCTCGCCGTGGTGTGCGCCGGGACCGCGACGTACATCCACAAGCGGACATATCTGCACCCGACGGACACGCGCTTCCGGGCGGCATATGAGTCCTCGTCGAGCGCCTCACACGAGTGAAGTGAGCTGACTCACAAAGGTGTTGTGATGCTGGTTTTTTGAGAGCGACATGCAAGTGCATGTCGCTCTTTGATTTACAGGCGCGCTTTCAGCGTGCTGACCGCTTGGACAGGAACAGTTTTAGCGTCGCGCGACGAGTAGTTTTTCATCCCAAACCCGGAGTGAACGATGAAAGTCTCGACGAGAACGCTGACGTTGTGTGCGGTGGGAGTCGTCTCGGTGTCCTCGCTGTCCGCTTGCGCCACCAAGGGCTACGTACGGAAGACCGTCTCTGCGGAGACCGTCGCGCGGACGGCCGCGATCGACTCGGAGCGCGCGGCGCGCGTGCAGGGTGACGAGGCGAACAAGGCCGAGATCGCGTCGCTGCGCAATGATCTCCAGGGCCTCCGCACCGAGTTCGGCGCGAAGATCGCCGAGGTCTCGCAGGGGTTGCAGTTCGCCTTCCCGGTACACTTCGCGTTCAATGATGCGAACGTCCGTACCGAGGATGCCGCAGCGCTCGATCGTTTCGCGAACGTCGTCTCCAAGCATTACGCCGGCGCCAAGGTGACGGTCGAGGGATTCGCCGATCCGGCCGGCAGCAAGAGCTACAACAATGCGCTCTCGCAGCGTCGTGCCGACGCGGTGAAGGCCTACGTGTCGAGCAAGGGCCTCGATGCCTCGCTGATCAACGCGGTTGGCTACGGCAAGTCGCGTCAGGTCAACCCGGGTGCGTGGGGCGACCAGCCGGGCGCAGAGCTGAACCGTCGCGTCGTGTTCGTGATCGAGACGCCCGCCAACCCTGAAGCGACCAAGGTGACGGCGTCGAGCGAGACGACGGCGAACCCGCAGTAACCCCGACACTCCGGCGGGGCGTGTGAGCGAGACCCTGCTCGCTCACACGAAACAGGGGCAGCGTCGTTCGCGGCGCTGCCCCTGTTTCATGCCGGTGACTCGACGCGCGATGCCGGCAGCGGCTCTCGACTCGCCCGCTCGAGCATGGAGACGACCTCCTCGAGTGTCGTGCGTCCGCGATCGCGCGCGTACCACGCACGCGCTTCACGGTAGCGCGACGACTTCTCGAGGACCTGCCACTCCCCCGAGACGGAGTCCTGCAGCGCGGTCGGCCGCGGTCCCCACCAGGCGCGCTCACGATACTCGGCGTCGAGCAGGATGACGACCGGGATGGAGCGCGACGTGCCGGTGAGATGCGCATCCATCAGGTCGAGGTTCTCGTCGCGCGCGAGCACGCGCAGCTCGAGGGTGGGGGAGAGCGCGGCAAGCTTCGCGACGACCGGCACGGTGTTCACCGCGTCGCCGCACCAGTCCTCGCTCAGCACCAATAGGTGCCAGATGCCCTCCACCGCGGCGACACGCCGCACGTATTCCTCCCCGACGACGGCACGACGCCAGACGGCGGCCCAGAGGTCGGTATTCTTCGCGACCTTCGCGAGCATCTGCTCGAAGTCGGGAGCCGCGCGAAAGCGAGCTCGCAGACCAGTCACGTCTAGCGCGACTCCCAGGCGAAGCCGGAGGCGAATCGCGCGAAGCGGCGTGTGGCGGGATCGAGCTTGAGGATACTCTGCGCGCCCATCCGCGTCGCGAGCCCGCGGGTCGAGAGCTCGTCGACACCATCGCCATCGGCGTCGAACGCGAGGAGTGACTCGTGGGCACGAAGCCGAAGGTCGCGCAGGCGAGCCGTCTGCACCTTTCCGTCCGGCGCGACGAGGAGGGTGCGCTCCTCGTTCCATTCGAACCCCGGCGTCCGCGACGTGACGACGACCACGGCGCGCCAGCCGCCGAAGCAGCCGAGGGCGGCTTCGCCGCGCACGGTGGCCGCCTTGGCGAACCGGATGAACGGAGAGCGCAGGGAATCGGTGACCCAGCGCTGGAGGGAATCGCGCACGGTCGTCACGCGCGTCTGCATCTGCGGTGCGATGCTGTCGCGGACGCAGACGGGGGGAGGCGGCGGGATCGCGGCTCCGGCCTGCTTTACAGGCGCCGAGGTGGTGGCGCTGGCTTGCTTGACCGGCGCCGCGGGCACCTCGAGGCTGTCCGTGCTCACGGCGCGCGTCGCCACGGCGATGAGCGACGCATTCTTCTTCAGCAGCGAGTCCGCGCCAGGACTCGCCGCGAGCACGGCAACGGCGCGTCCGTTCCACACGTCGTAGCCGACGATCGAGTCGGTCTCCTCTCCCCACGAGCCTCGCACCCGCAGGTGAGTCACGCCGGCGAAGGGGCCCGTACGCGCGCTGACACGACGCAGCGTCGCGAGCTGTTCGGCGTCGAGCTTGGCGATGTCGACGCGGCCAATGTCCACGAGCAGCCGCTTCTTGCGCGATGCGGCGAGAAACCGCTCGGTCATGCGCGGCGCGAAGACGACACCGTCAGCGATCACCTGGACGACGGGCGTACGCGTCTCGACGGGGGGCTGCGCGGCGCGGGCCTCCCGCGCAACAGGTGCCCGATCCTGAGCACACGCACCCGCACCAACGAGCGCGAGCGACAGCACGAAGCGAGACGGCGACGATGAGATCAGCATCAATCGAGAAAGGGGGTCGTTCAGAGACGAGTCGCCGCGCGGCGCCGCAACGCGAGATGGCCCGGGCGCGCATCACGCGCTAACGTGAGCCGCCAGCGGCAAAATGCGCCAGAAACGTAGCGACCGGAGGCAGACATGACATCACAGGCCTTTCCGATCGCCGCATTGGTGCTCGGCCACGACGCGGATCCGTCACGGACCACGGCGCTCGACGCGCTCGTGGCAACGGCGCGCGACGCCGGCGCAGCGCCCGCCGTGGTCGCGGTGCCGCCGGGGATCGAGCTCGCGGCGCCGGCCCGGGTGGTGCGGACCCGGCCGTCGG
>JAEKKK010000089.1 GCA_019510405.1 Gemmatimonadota bacterium
GGCGTCACCGTGACCTGGCCGGGATAGAGGCGCTTGATGCGCGCATCGTCGTCGCCGACCCGTGCGCCCGCGGCGGTGGCGATGCCCGCCGTGTCGACGTCGTCGCGCGCGACGTGATGCTGGTCGACCATCACGTGCTCGCCGGATGGGCCTCCGTCCCAGACGAGGTAGTCGCAGCCGGTGGTATCCACTCCGGCCGGCACGAGCAGCGCGCCACCGAGGGCAGCGTCCGCCTCGGTGAAGGTCATGCCGGCGCGCAACGGGCCGATGCCGTGCTCGCTGACGGTGTAGCTCGGCGACGCCGGCGTCGCCGGCGCGGATGTCGGCGGCGTAGCGGGTGCAACCGGCGCCGCTCCCGTAGTTGGCGCGGCAGACGACTCGCGCGCCGCGGGGAGCCCCGGCGTGGCGGCGCGCGGCGCGATGGAGTCGCGACGCTGCGCCGTACGCTCGGCGTCTTTCGCGCAGCCTGACGTCGCGAGCACGACGAGCGCGAACGCAGCGCAGCCGAGGAGCGATCCGTTCTTGCGGGCACCGACGCGGATGGTCATGACGTGTGCGGGTGAGGAGCGGCGTGAGTCGCTGGTGCGCCGCGTCAAAGTGCGCGACACATCGTCTGCTTGCGAGCCGTGGATCCGTTGCGGAGCGGGACGGGCGCGCCTACTTCGACGAACCCGAGCCGGCGATAGAACTCGAGCGCCGAGCCCGGCCCGAGCGCGACGCTGAGGAGCATCTGTCGCACGCCTGACGCGCGCGCCCAGTCGAGCGCCGAGTCGATCACGAGCCGCCCGACGCCACGCTGACGGTACAGTGGATCCACCCAGACCTGAAAGAGCTCGGCGACTTCGTCGTTCTCCGGATCGATGCGCGCCCACGCGAGCCCGATCGGACGGGCGGCGTCCTCGACGACGATCGGGAGCTCCGTCGGCGACACGGCGGCGCGCTCGAGTCGCTGCACCCATTCGTCATCGGGGAACGCCTCCTCGCGCGCGAGCGTGCTCCCGAACGCGTCGGGGGCGTCGCGCAACGCGTCGAGTCGGAGCGCACGGTAGACGCGCCACTCGCTCGCGGCGAAGCGTCGGACGGTCGGAATCGAGTCGGTCACGGGCGGCAATCTGCGGCCGGCGCCGGCGCGCGGGGAGGCGTCGGCCGAGCTCCGTCGGCCACCGGGCCGGGTGGGCGGCCTTGACATGTGACCATTTGGTCACCTATCATAGTCCATGCATGACGATGACCTGGTCTTCAAGGCGCTCGCGGATCCGACGCGACGGTTCCTGCTCGACCGGCTCTTCACGCGTGACGGCCGCACGCTGACGGAGCTGGAATCGGAGCTGGAGATGACCCGGTTCGGCGTGATGAAGCATCTCCGCGTGCTGGAGGACGCGGGGCTGGTGGTGACCCGGAAGGAGGGACGGGAGAAGCTGCACTTCCTCAACCCCGTTCCGATCCGGCTCATCCATGACCGATGGATCGACAAGTTCACGGAGCGCCGCGTCTCCGCGCTCACGGATCTCAAACGTCAACTCGAAGAGGACTCGGCATGACGAGCACGGCGACGCTGGACACGAGCAGCACTGGTGCGAGCAACACGACGCAGGTGTATCGCATCTTCATCAAGGCGACCCCGCAGGCGATCTGGGACGCGATCACGAAGCCCGAGTGGACGCAACGCTTCGGCTACGGGCTGCGCGACGAGTTCGAGCTGCGCCCGGGCGGGAAGTATCGCGGGCACGCCAATCAGGGGATGATCGAGATGGGGATGGGCGGGGTGATCGTCGACGGCGAGGTGATCGAGGCGGACCCGCCGCACAAGCTGGTGATGACCTGGCGCATGGCGATCGATCCCTCGCTCGCACAGGAGGGTTGGACGCGCCTCACCTACGAGATCGTCGAAGGGCGCGGCGGGGTGAGCCGGTTGAGCGTCATCCACGACCTCGCGGGCCGGCCCGGTCACGCGGCGATGGTGGCGGGCGATCAGCAGGGCCCGGGAGCGAACGGCGGCTGGCTGTGGATCCTCAGCGATCTCAAGTCGCTGCTGGAGAGTGGCGCGCAGATGACGACCGCGAGTCGCCTCGAACCCCCGCAGCAGTAGCCCCTTTTCGAGGGGTCAGACTCGCTTGATCCTTCAACGTCGAGGGGGTCAGACTCGGTTGATCCTCAACGAGTCTGACCCTCTTGAGAGTCTGACCCTCTCGAGGGCCCCCCTCGAGGCGCTAGCTGATCCAGGTGCCGAGAGCGATGCCGAGGGCGGCGAAGATGGCGGCGACGGCAGAGAGCGCGCCGACCGCCGCGGCGGCGAAGCGCACCGCTGAGAGCACGCGCACGACACGCGCACGCGGCGCATCTCCCCGCTCGCGAAGCTCGCGATCGGCGATCCCCCACGCGCCGAACGCCGCGAGGCACACCGATGCGCCGAGCAGCACGAGCCATCCGGCCGGACGCCACACCGCAACGCCGAGCGCCGCACAGCATCCGACGATCGCGTCGGCGACGAGCCGTCCATCCGACGCCGCACGCGCTCGCGCGGCGAGATACTCGGGGAGGCTCGCATCGGGGCGCAGCGCGGGGTTCATCATGGGATCAGTATGGCCCGCGCGCGGCGACGCGGCCAGTCAGCGCAGACGCGTCGGCCAGTGCACGGACACCGGCGATCCTTCGGCGACGAACGCCGAGCGCGGCGGAGGCGCGAGCGCCGGCACGAACTCCGGTCCATACAACGTCGCGACGTCGACGCGCAGATCGGCGTATTCGGCTGCCCACACGCGCCACTTGGGATGGCGCACCTCGTACTCGATCGTCGAGCCGTCGCGCTGGCGCGTGTAGCCCCAGTAGTGCTCCGTGATGAACTGCGCTTCCGTACCGGCGGTCGGCACGGACGCCTCACCGTCTCCTCGCGCCGCGACGTGCTCCCCCGCGTCGCCGGCCGCCGTTCGCCGACGCCAGAAATAAGAAACCAATCCTGGTTCTTCGGTCGGCCCGTCTGGCGTCTTGCTGGCCATCGGCAACGCGCGATACGGCTCGTTGTACAGCGCGCGCGCCGTCCACGCGATGAGCGGTTTCGGCACGAGCTCGCGGATGAACACGACGGCACGTCGTACCTCGCCGTCGGGAAGCTCACGCTTCACGTAAAAGCGGAGATTCACCTCGTCGAAGTTCCGATGGAGCGGGATCGGCACACCGACGACGCGCGTATCGAGAAAGCGGAACCCGACGACGCTCGCCAGCGCGCGTCCCTCCCAGAAGTCGAGACTCGTGCCGCGCGGGACGAACGGCGCGAGCACCTCGGGCGGCACTTCATAGTTCAACATCACCAACCAGCGCCACTCGGCGGTGAGGAACGCCGAGCGATGCGTCTGTGGGCCCTCGAGGCTCATTCGATCTCCGTCGAGAGGTCAGTCGCGGCGAAACGAGCCGCCGCTCGCTTCGAGTGCGGTGCGCAGCACGCCGAGCGCCTTCGGGCCCATGCCGTGAAGTCTGGCCAGATCGGCCTCGGTCCAGCGCACGAGATCGGCGATCGACCGGATGCCGGCCGAGTCGAGGGCGCGCAGCGCGGGGCCGCCGAGTCCCGGCGGAAAGCCTGCTTTGTTGGGATGTGTGACGTCGTTCGGTCGCGTCATCATTCAGGTGTGCTTCGCTGCTCCGTACTCTGTGCGTGCAAGAAACCAGAAAATCGACAATCGCGAAGATCGGGACCCACGCTACGGCCGCAGCTCGTAGTAGACGTCGGTGCGGCGACGCGAGGGATCGTCGGTCCAGTGTCCGTAGATCTCCCAGCGCGTTCCCGTCGGCTCGCGACCATTCGCGCGACACCACGCGAGCACGGCGGCGTGCGCGTCGTCGAGCTGCGCATAGTCGCCCCAGTGCGTCGCGACCGCCACGTCGCCGGTGGGAAGGTCGCAACACGTCACTGCGCCGTGCGACTCGAACGACGACCGCACACCAACGCCGAACTCGACGTCGGCATCCTCGCCCGACGCGCCGCCGCGATAGACGAAGATGTTCTGCCCATCGAGCGGAATCGCGCCGTGACGCGCCGCTGCGTAGACCTGGTTCAGGTAGGTCGTGAACGATGCGGGCACGCGCGCGATCGGAAGGCGCGCGCGCACGGCGGCGATGGTGCGCGGCGCGGCGCGCTGCAACGTGACCGAAGACTGCGCAGATGTTCCCATGTCTTCACTCCGGAATAATCGACCACGACGAGCAGTCTAGCATGCTGTCGGTCGATCGTTCACATCGCCCGCCCTGTGCCGATGCCTCCGTGCGCGAGCAGCGCGTGCATTCGCATCGACGCTCACGATATTCCCGATACAGGACAACATGAAGACGACACTCACACGAGCGCTACTCGGCGCCGCGCTCGCGCTGGCCGCGGCATGCGGCGATCTCTCGCCGGCACCTACGAGCTCGACGACGACACCGGCGCAGGCACGGTCGGCAATCGTCGGGCCCAAGGTCGATGGCCACGGCTTTGGCTTCAATGGGACCGCGTCCGGATTTGGAACCGCCGTCGTGTCGCTCACTGGTGGCGGCTCCTTCGACGTGGCTACGGCGAACAACACGATACCGACCACCACGCGCGTCGTGTCCAACGGCGGTTTCGGCTGCCTCGGGGACGTCGCACAAGGTGGGTTGAGCGGCTGCCTGACGGGCCAGGGAGTGCGCTGGGACACCGAGCAGCTCCTCGCGTCGACGGTCTTCAAGTGCAGTCCGACCGACACGCCGAAGACCGCCTTCACCAACGATCGCACCGTCGTGCTGTTCGCCGACTTCTATCGTGCAGGCGACGGGAACGAGGAGTCCTTCCGGGCCCCGATGATCGTCTCCGAGGACGACCTCGCGCCGCTCATCGAGGGCGATCAGCACATCTGGATTCAGGGCGTCGGCTGTGGCGACGCGGTCGTGCACTTCAGCAACTGAGTCGGTTGGGTGGCCTTCGCCGACGCGTCGGCGAAGGCCACCTCAGGTTCTGCCTCCTCTGACGCCCGACGTCAGGAACCGATGATGTCGGAGCGGCCGATGAAGGCGTCGTCACCCTGGCGCACGAGCGACGTGCGGCGCGGCTGGGTGGACATCAGCTTAGCGTCGTACGCGACGGTGTTCTCGAACAGGTCCGTGCCCGGCTGATGACGCGTGAGTCGCATCGTCTGCTTGAACTCGCGCTCGTAGGCGTCGAGCGTGGGAGAGAAGTGGTGGAAGCGCATCTCGACGCCCTGCGGGGTCTCCACCAGCGAGATCAGCTCGACGACGAGCACGGTGTCGCGCTGCACGAGGCGCATCACGCCGGTCATGAGCCCAGCGCGCGGTGTCGAGTACATCACCTCGAGCGTGGCGCCGGCGAGGTTCCCGAGCGTTCCTTCCCATCGGCCGGCAAGCCAGGCGAAGTCGCGCAGCGTCGCGCCGGTGTCGGCACGCAACGCGGCGGTGACGACGGGCGCCGCCTGTGCGCGCGCGTCGTCCGTTGCCGCTGCGGCGAGCAGCAACGCGATGCTCGCCGCGGCGGCGGCACGCCCGAGCGAGAGTGCGCCGAGCAAGCCGCCGATCGCACCGGTGACGGCGGAGCTCAGCGTGCCCAGCGCGAGGAGCGACGCCGGCACGTCACCGAGAAGATGGGAGACGAGGATGCCGAGGAAGGCGCAGATCGCGCCGGCGGCGAGTCCGCCGACTGCTGCGTTGCCCTTGGCGGTGGCACGTGCGAGCCGCGCGTAGAGCACGCCGGCGACGAGCGAGAGTCCCATCCCGCCGACGGCGAACAATCCCTTGATCGCGGGGCTCGAGTGTCCCGCGACGACCATGGCGACCTGCAGCAGCGTTCCGACGAGGGATGCGATGATGAGCGGGCGGGATTGCATGGGATGGGGGGTGAGGGGATGCAGGGATGCGGGCTCGGCGCTTACGCGCGCGCGAGCAACAGGTCGACATGCGACCGCAGCATGGCGACGGCGGTGTCGAAGTCGTCGAGGGTGCGATGGGTGCGGGAGAGCATCACGCCGCCCTCCATGGTCGTGAGGGCGAAGACGGCCAGCGCGCGGCGGTCGAGGTCGGAGGGGAGGCGATCGCCCGCATCGACGAAGCACTGCTCGATCGCGGCGACCCACGCGTCGAAGTTCGCAGCGAGTCGCTCGCGCACTGGCGGATCGGGCTCGTGGAGCTCGAGCGCGATGCTGCCGATCGGACATCCGTACGTGCAGTCGGTGGACTCGAGGGCGGATCGGTAGCGGCGGAGCAGCGCGAACACGCGCTCGACGGGATCGGAGATCTCGGCCCACGCCGGCGCGAGGAGCATCGGGTGGATCCCGGCGAGGTAGGTGTCGAGGACGTCGAGGAGGACGTCCTGCTTGCCGGGATACAGATAGTAGAGGCTGCCCGCGTTCACACCGGCTGCCTGAAGGATGTCGGCCACGCTCGTGGAGCCGTACCCCTTCTGGGCGAAGAGCCGCATGGCGGCGAAGCGGATCTTGTCGCGCGTCTCTGACACGCGGCGAATCTGTTGAACGATCGTTCAACAGGCAAGAGCGTGCGTCTTACCGGGTGTCGGGCGGCTCGCCGAGATCGAAGGTGATCATGAGCTGCCGGCTCTCGCGACCGCCCGCGGCGGCGTACATGCGCCGAGCGGGGGCATTGGAGTCGTCGGTCAGCAGCCAGGCTTCGTGACAGCCGAGGGCGCGGCCGTGGTCGAGCAGCACCCGGAGCACGCGCCGGCCGATGCCGCGGCCCTGGGCCGCCGGGGCGACGCCGACCTCGTTGACCCAGAGCTCGGGGGCCTTGTCCGGGTGGACGTAGTGGACGCCGGACGCCATCCCGACGATCCGCCCATCCTCGATCGCGAGGGCGAGGTGGTGACGTGGGTCGGCGAGAAACTCCGCCGCCAGGGCGGCGTCGACGGGATCGTCGAAGACGTCGACCGAGTCGGCGAGGGCCGCCGCGTCGCCCAGGTTGGCGAGCCGGAATTCCACCCGCGCGCCTATTGAGTGTCGCGGACGAAGGTCAGGTTCAGCGGCACTCCGCCGTCGGGACTCAAGCGGGCACGCAGCGTCCCGCTCTCGGCCGTGCGCGCGACCAGCACTCCCGTCGGCGTGATCGAGCCCGGCATCGACATGGCGACCACCAGCGAGTCTCCGGCGATTCGCCCGTCACCTTCCCAGGCGACGCCGGAGAAGGTGAGGCGGGCGGCGAGGAGATCCTGCGCACTCACCTTGGGCCCGACCGTGAGCCGCACGAAGGCGAACGAGGAGGTCGTGGAGCGCCACTCGCCCGTGTACGTGCTCGGCGTCGGTTGCGCTAGTGGCGCGGTGGGTCCGGAGGAGCATCCGATCGTCGCGCAGAGTGCTACGGCGGTAAACCAGCGATGCATTCGGCTTCCCATGCTAGCGTCTGCCGGAAAATACTCTGGGAATCTTTGCGGGGTCACTGGCAACCAGGTGCAGATCCCTCGACTCGCTGCGCTCGCTCGGGATGACAGCGTCGCTGCCCCGCTGCCCCGCCTCAGTCGCGGACGAAGGTCAGGGCCGTCGGTGAGCCGCTCGCGGGGCGCAGCTGGACACTGAGCGTGCGTGCGTCGCGCGAATGCGCCACGACGGACCCGGTCGGCGCCGCCGATCCGACGGTCGACATTCGAACGACGAGCGAATCGCCGGAGAGCTCACCGTTCCCTTCCCAGGCGACTCCCGAGAAAGTGAGGCGCGCCGCGATCCCGCACGTCTCGCCCGAGCTCGAGAAGATCGACAGGCGCAGGAACTCGAACGACGGGGTGACGGAGCGCCACTCGCCGGCGAACGCGTCCGGCACGCGTGAATCGGGGCCGATGAAGCCGGAGCCGCATCGGATCACCGTGCATGCCGTAACAGCCATCGCCATCCGAAGCATGCGTTCCTCCTGATCCCTCTGTAGAAACTCTGGAAGCCGATCGCCAGTCACCCGAGTCGACCCGAGCTGGGCAGTGTGACGAGTAGTGGTCTCGCTGTGACGAAGCGAGTTGCGCAATCCGGCGGCTGCGTCCACTATCACCGGTTCGATCCCTTCCCCCGGAGAACGTCATGAAGATCGCGCGTGCAGTCATCGTCGCGCTGGCGCTACCCATCGCACTCGGCGCGCAGCAGGCGCCGGCGGGGCAGCCAGCCAATCCGATCACGGCCGTATTCAAGCGGAACACCCTGAACTTCCAGCGGAACCTCGCCCAGGCGTTCGACTCGATCCCCGAATCGAAGTTCGGGTACAAGCCGACGCCGGCGCAGCTCTCGATCGGCTTCATCGCACAGCACCTCGCCGAAGACAATTACTTCTTCTGCAATCAGTTCGGCGCGATGAAGGCGACGGTTCCGGCGAAGGACACGAGCACGCCGGACTCGGTGAAGGCGAAGTGGCCGAAGGACACGCTCGTCGCGAAGCTCAAGGAGTCGTTCGCCTTCTGCGAGAGCGCCATCAACCAGGTGGACGACGCGAAGCTGAGCGACGAGATCACGATGACGTACGGCGGCAACTCGCGCAAAGCGCCGCGCGTGAGCATGGTGCTCGGCCACGTGATCGACATGACCGACCATTACAGCCAGATCGCAAACTACATGCGGCTGAACGGCATGCTGCCGCCGACGGCGCTGCAGCGGCGGATGTAGAACGACGGTGAAGGGTGAACGGTGAACGGCCTGCGGTGGATGGCGGCTTCGCGGCCGCCATTCGCCGCCCGTGTCACCGCTCAGCCGTTTCGACCACTTCCGCTCCCACCGAAGTGAGCGGCTCGGCGCGATACATCGTCTGCGTGCGCGTCACGAGGTGCCACACCGGCGTTCCGGTGGCGTCGACCTCGTAGACCTCGGTCGGACCCGTCGAGCCGACGAGACCGGCCGACATGCCGAAGGCGATCAGGGTGTGCCCGTTCGCGAGGCGTCGCGCCGAACCGACCGCCGCCGCGTAGTTGAGCGGCTGCGAGCGCCACTCCCAGAGCGTGCGCGCGGTTCCTCCGTCGAGCGAGTACTCGATCGCCCGTGAGAAGCCGCCGCGCGCGAGGCCGTTGTCGAACAGCAGCACGCGCCCCGGGGCGATCTCGCGCGGGGTGTGTTGCCCGGAGAACGCATCCGCCGCGGCGAGTGGGTAGGTGGCGTTCATGCCGCCGAGCCGCCATTCGACGGTGCGCCAGTCGGGAGTGATCGAGAGGACCTGGTTCCAGTGGTGCACGCTCAACAGCACGTTCTGACGCGGACCGATCGCCAGCGCGTTGGCGTGCATCCATTCCTTTCCGGAAAAGGGCTGGGTGTTGCCCAGCGTGTAGAAGTCCCACGCCGTCCAGCGCCTGTCCATCGCACCGGTCTCGGGGTTCCATTCCCAGATCGCGTCGCCCCGCACGGTCGCACCATTCACGACTCGGTCGTCGAAGGCGATGACGAACAGCGTGTTCGTCGGCGACGCGACCACGTCGTGGTGCATCTCCCGGTTGGCGAGATCCTGCGCCAGCTCGTGCGCGATGGTGCCCGATGGGGTGACTTCGACGAGTCCGCGGCCGCCGTCCAGGAGGACGAGGTTGCCGTTCGCGCGACGCGTCACGCCGTAGGGAAAGCCGCTCGTGCGCCAGTACCACACGACGTCGCCATGGTCGTCGACGATCGCGTAGCCGATGAATCCGTTCGGCTGGTAGAGGTGCAGGAGCACGAGGGGAACAGTGCGCTGCCCCGTGGCCGTCGTCAGCGACGCCGTGAGATCCGACGGCACGGTGTCGCTGACGAAGCTTCCACTCGCCGTCGTGCCGACGACCTGATAGTGATAGCTCCGATTCGGACGCAGCCGTGTCAGGGCCACGGTCGCCGATTGGGTGACTGGCGCCTCGACGCGAAGGTGCGGATCGCCGTCGGTCCAGTATTCCACCGCGAGCGCCGACGGCCGATCGAGCTCGACGCGCAGCGTGCGGGCGAACGGCGCGGGCGTCGTGAGCTCGGCCGACAGCACGCGTACGCCGCCGTCAGTCGGCGTGCTGCACGATAGGGCGGCGACGAGGAGCCCGAGGAGCGCCGCGGCAGCCCGGTCGCGCTCCTTTCTCACTTTTCGGCGATCTCGACGAGCAATGGAAAGTGGTCCGACGCCGATCGCGTCACTTCGGGGATCCTGCGCACCTCGCAGGCATTGATGCGGTCGGCGTACGCCGAGGGAGCGAAGACGTAGTCGAGCCGCACGTGCGGTTCCCACACCGGAAATGTATAGCCGGGCTCGGCCTCCGGGTCGGCGTGGACGGTGCGCCACGCGTCGACGTAGCCGTCGGACTGCATCATCTCGATCGTGCTGCGCGCGATGTCGCGCCCGCTCAGCCAGACCATGCCGCGGATCCACGCCGGCATCGGGGAGCTGTCGAACCGCTCGCCAGGCGCCAGCGCGTTGAAGTCGCCGGCGAGCAGGTGAAAGGCGAACGCGTGCTTCTCGCGCACGAGCTGCTCCTGAATGCCGTCGAGCAGTCCGCGCAGCTCGCGTGAGCGCCGCTGCTCGCTCCACTTGGAGAACCAGGCGCGCAGGTGCAGGACGAACAGCCGCGGCAGGCCATCGCCGAGCGAGACCTCGAGCAGCGCGTGGCGCGTGTGAGGCGGATGACGCCACGCATGGTCGACCACCGGAACCCGGCTGAGGAATCCGGTCGAGTGCAGCCCCTTCGAGCCCCAGTAGGGGAATCCGGCGCGCTGCGCAATGCGCTCGACGACGCCGGGATTCCGCGCTTCCTGCAACGCCACCACGTCGGCCTGCGCCGCCTCGATGACTTCGGCGATCTCGTCGGCGCGACCGACCCCACCTTCACGGATGTTGTAGGTGAGGAGTCGCACGGTCAGCCCTCGTCGTCCTCCTCGGGCTTCGTGAGCAGCACCAGATACGGCTGATCCATCACGACGTCGCGCACGAACTGCACGAGGGAGGTGGTTGCCTGGAGATTGACGGGGCGATGCGTCATGGCGCAGAGCTGCTTGCGCAACGCGCCGAGCGCGGGGGCCGCGAAGGGATGCGCCTCGCTGAACGGGACGGAGTGGATCTCGGGAATGTGGAACTCGCGGAACAGCGCGATCATCCCCCCGCCGACGAAGGTGACGTCGAGATCGCTGGTGCCAGGGCCATCGGCGTCGAAGGGCTCGTCGGAGTGCCACTTGTGGCCGGTGACGGCGCTGCCGCGCAGGATCACCTCGACGCCGGCGGGGGTGGCTTCGTCGAGCACCCGCACGAACTCGTCGTATCGGGCCGGATCGCCGCCGAAGGCGAGCCGGGTGACGCGTTGGCGGATCGCGTCCTGACTCAACGGATCGGACAGGGTGCGACCTTCGTCCGTCAGCGCGTGCCTCTCGTCTCGCATCGGTCCGTTCGCCCTCGGTTCAGGAGACCTCGGCAATTGCCAGTCGCGTGCCGGGGAGGGCGGTTGCTGAGTGAGTGGGTGAGTGAGTGAGAAGGCCCCTTGTCGGACTCCGCGCTGGCGAGCGACCCGCGGAGCGGAGTCAGACTTGGGAGTCAGACTTGGGAGTCAGACTCGGGAGTCAGACTTGGCGTTGAGGTCAGCGTCCGCTCATCGGCTCGAGAGTGAGCAGGTCGAGGGGGTTCACGGTGAGGGCACCGTAGCGGGCGGTCCAGTGGAGGTGCGGGCCGGTGACGCGGCCGGTGGCCCCGACGAGGCCGATGACCTGGCCGCGCGCAACCTCGTCGCCGACGTGGACGAGCGCCTTGCTGAGGTGCAGATAGCCGGTGGTGAGCCCGCCGCCGTGGTCGAGGTACACGACGCGCCCGCCGAGGAAGAAGGTGTCGACGAGCGCGACGACCCCGGCGTTGGCGGCGCGGATGGGTGCGCCGACGGCGCCGCGGAAGTCGACGCCGAGGTGGCGGCTGGCGACCTGGCCGTTGAAGGTGCGGCCGGTGCCGAAGCCGCTGCTGATCGCCGAGGCGCGCGGCTTCCTGAACGGCGTGGTCCACTTCGCCGGCGACTCCTGCGACTGGCGTCCCACCGCGATCGCGCGCTGGTTCTCCCGTTCGACGCGCGCCGAGGTCGCCGCGTCGAGCGGTTTGCCGAACCGCGCCGCGACGGCGAGCTGCTCCTTCGGCGGCGGCAACGGCGGCGGCGTGACCGACGCGGTCAGGGTGTCGGCGCGACCGGAGGCGCGCGCCGCGACGACGTGCGCGGCGACCTCGTTGCCGGAATCGACGGGCACGGCGCCGATGGCGCGCCACGAGCCACCCGCGCCGACGAAGTGCAGCGGCTCGCCGGCCATCGTGCCGGTGACGCCGACGATCGCGTCGCGCGCCGATGCGGTGTCGGTGAGCAGGAGGCGCACGATGGCGCCAGGCAGCGGCCGTGCGGGGGTGATGGCGAGGCGTGCCTGCTGGCCCTTCAGCTCGATGGGAGCGATGAGCATGAGGCCGAACATCCAGGCAGTAATCGCTGCCATCCGCAAACGTGTTCGCATTCGACGACGCTCCGTTGCCAGGTGGTCTGAATCGAGGCAGACGCCGAACTGTATGGTGCGAACCGCGGAGGTGCAGATCCCTCGACTCGCTGCGCTCGCTCGGGATGACAGACGTTCCCTTGGCTCGCTCGGGATGACAGACGTTCCCTTGGCTCGCTCGGGATGACAGGCGCGGGCTCCGCCGGCTCGGAATGACAAGAAGAGAGGGCTGGTCTGCGCGACGACGCAGACCAGCCCTCTCTCTACACTCCTCTCTACCTTACTTCACGCTTCGCGGCGAGCCAACTCAGGGAGACGTTGCGACCGTCGGCTTCTGCTGGGCGGGCGCCTGCTTGCCGAGGTAGTACACGCCGGCGAGACGCCATTCCGTCTTCTGCACGCGCGACGGCTGATCATAGGTGACGCCGCCAGGCGACTGGAACGACCGGTTGCCGTTGAACGGGTTGGGCATGTTCATCGAGTTCCATTCCAGGCGCGTGAAGAAGTCACCCGTCAGGCGCACCTGGGCTCCCAGATTCGCCGTCGCGCCGATACCGAACTTCTGGCTGCCGCCCGGAGTCGTCAGGAACTGCGTGGGAGTATTGGCGAAGACGCTCGCCGGGACGACGTCGGGGCTGAGGTGATTCCAGGCACCGGCGAAGCCGAAACCGGCGTACGGGCTGATGAACGAGCGGGATCCGACGAAGTAGTGAGCCGCCTCGAGCGTCACGACGTTGGTGTTGATCTTTCCGAGACCGGTGACGTTCAGCAGGTTCGATCCAACGCCCCTCCAGTCCCGGTACCGCAGGTTCGTGCCGGTATAGGTGTAGTTCAGCTTGAACTGGTTGTTCTCATCGTAGTCGAACCCGCCGCCGCCGCCGAAGGCGAAGCCGCGGTCACCGCGAATCGCGACCGCACCCAGAGGGCTCTGCTGCAGCAGGAAGTTCCCGAAGCCGGCGGCACCGCCGTTGAGCGACAGGTGCCAGCGCGACGCATCGGTGATCATGTCGATGATGTTGGTGACTAGCGAGTCATTGTTCGCGCTCTGCGCACCGGCAGGAGTCGCTACTGCAAGGCCGAAGACGAACGCGAGCAATCGATGACTTTGGCGCACGAGATAAGCTCCGTTGAGAGTTCGCCCTCAGGCTACCTGGCGAACTGTGTGCGCCGAATTGGACCTAGGTCAGCGTAACCATTCGCGAGATCGCGCGATCGCAGCCATCACGTCGATGCCGTGAGCTCCTCGCCCGGATTCACGAACCGGTTGCGTGTGGCACGCTGCTGCTGCTCGTACAGCCGCGCGTAACGCCCGCGCAACGCGAGCAGTTCATCATGCGTGCCGCTCTCCACGAGACGACCCGCGTCGAGCACGAGAATCTGATCGGCGCTGAGGATCGTCGAGAGACGATGCGCGATGACGAACGTCGTACGCCCGCGGCGCAGCGCATTCAGCCCTTCCTGGATCAGTGCCTCGCTCTCGCTGTCCAGGCTCGATGTGGCTTCGTCGAGGAGGAGGATCGACGGATCGGCGAGGAGGGCGCGCGCGATCGCGACACGCTGGCGCTGTCCGCCCGACAGCTTCACGCCGCGCTCGCCCACTACCGTATCGTAGCGGTCGGGCATGCGCTCGATGAACTCGTCGCAGTGCGCGATGCGGGCGACGCGCATGACATCCGCGAGTGACGCATCAGGGCGCGAGTAGCCGATGTTCTCGAGGATGGTTCCGTCGAAGAGGAAGGTGTCCTGCAGCACGAGGCCGAGCTGCGCTCGATAGCGGCGGAGCTCGAATTCGGCGATCGGCGTTCCGTCGACGCAGATGCGACCGGAGGTCGGCGCGTGGAAGGCGGCCATCAAGCCGAGGAGGGTGCTCTTTCCCGAGCCGCTCGGCCCGACGAGCGCCGTCGTCGATCCGGCGGGGGCGTGGAAGCTCACGTGGCGCAGCGCAGGCACACCAGCGCGATACTCGAACGACACGTCCTCGACGCTGACCGCGCCGATGAGCCGCGCGCGCGGCGCGCCGACGACGACATGTGCGTCCTCCGTCGGCTCGTCGAGCAGCTCGCGGGCGCGCTCGAGTCCGGCCAGCGCATCGGAGAGCTGCGTGCCGACCTGAGCGACCTGGATGAGCGGCGCGGCCGCGAGGCCGGTGAACAGCGCGTACATCGCGAGGTCGCCCAGCGTGAGCGAGCCGGCGAGCACGGCCCGCCCGCCGGCGAGAATGAGCGTCGCACCGATGGCGCCGACGGCGAGCGAGGTGAGCGCGCCCACGGCGGCCCATCCGGAGATCGTCACCATCACCAGCCGCAGCATGCGATGCACGCCGCGCGTGAAGATGAGATCCTCGCGCCGCTCGGCCACGTACGCCTTGAGCACGCGGATCCCGCCGAGCGCTTCGTTCAGGCGGCCAGTGACGCGCGCGAACTCCACGCTGCGCTCGCGGTTGATCGGCCGGAGCCGCGCGAAGGCATAGCCGACACCGACGCCGATCGCGGCGAGGAAGAGCAGCATGATGCTCGTCATGCGCCAGTCGATCCAGAAGAGGACGCCGAGCGCCGCGGTTGCCGTGACGAGCGCGCCGAGAAGCTGCACGAGGCCGGAGCCGAGCAGGTTCCGGATCCCGTCGGGATCGCTCATGATGCGCGAGCTGAGGATCCCCGTCTGGGTCGCGTCGAACCGTTCGACGGGAAGCCGCAGCACGTGCGCCGCGAGCTTCCGGCGCATCTCCGCGACCGCACGCTGCGCGGCGACACCGAGCACGCGCGCCAACGCGTACCCCGTCGCGGCCTGCACCGCCGTGGCGACGAGCACGATCGCCGCGAGCGGAGGCAGCAGCGTCGTGCGCCGCTCCACGAGCACGTGGTCGATGAAGTACTTGGACGACGCGGGGAGCACGAGGCCGGCGAGCCGGCTGACGAGGGTGAGTGTGACGCCAATCGCCACGTGGCCCCGATGACGGCGCAGCAGGATGCGGAGCTCGCGCCAGGCGCGCGCCGACCGCTCGGACGCCGCGCCCGGCGATTCCATCATCTCCTCCGGCTTGGGGAGGCGGTCGCCGCGCGGGAACATGCGCATGGGCGCCGTCATCGCGCGCGCCTTGGGTACCGGATGCTCATGCGGTGCGAGATGCGTCCATCATCCACGGCGCGCTCCGTTGCGTCACCCAGCGGATCAGCGTCGCCAGCCCGATCCCGATCGCGGCGATGACGACGAGGATGGCGTAGAGATGATCGATGCGGAACGTCTGCCACGAGAGCCAGAGCATCGCGCCCATGCCGGTGCGCGAGCCGACCATCTCCACGCCGATGGTGGAGTGAAAGGCGACGTTCGCCGAGAGGCGAAGTCCGGTGAGCATGAGCGGCATGCTGCCGGGGAGCAACACGTGCAAGAACATCTGCCGGCGGTCCGCGCCGTAGTTGCGCGCCACCTCGAGGTGCACGGGGTTCATGCCGCGCACGCCGGCCACGGTGTTGAGGAGCATCGGGAAGAATGCGCCGAGCGATACGGCGGCGAGCTTCGACGTCTCCCCGACGCCGAGCACGACGATCAACAGGGGAAAGAACGCCAGCCGGGGGATCGGGTGGATGGCGGCGACGAGCGGATCGAGCACGCGACGCAGGGGCTTCGAGGTGCCCATGGCGAGACCGAGCATCACGCCGAGGCCCGCGCCGCAGAGGAGGCCGAGCAGGATGCGGCTCAGCGTGACGGCGAGGTTCGTCGCGAGCGAGCCGTCGGCGATCATCCGGCCGAGCGACATCGCGACGGCGGAGGGCGCGGGGAGGAAGAGGCTCCGGCTCACCCCCGACTCGACGAGCAGCTCGAGGGCGAGCAGGATCGCGAGCCACACGCCGATGAAGCGGACCGACCACCGGACCGGGACGGCCGCCTGTGCCGTCGCGGGGCGAGTCTCCGCGGGTGCGTCGCTCACGGCACCACCGTGCTCGACGGCTCGAGCAGCCGCCATACGTCCTCGATGATGCCGCGCGCTTGCGCGGCGTCCCGACGGAAGTCGCGCGGCCGCGCGAGGGGGACGGGAATGTCCGCGAGCACGCGGCCCGGCCGCCCGGACATCACGACGACGCGATCGCCGAGCAGCACTGCTTCGTCGATGTCGTGCGTGACGAACACCACGGTCCGCCGATCGGCGGCCCAGATGCCGAGCAGCTCGTTCTGCATGTGCCGCCGCGTCTGCGCGTCGAGCGCGCCGAAGGGCTCGTCCATGAGGAGCAGCGACGCCTGCCCGACCATCGCCCTTCCGATACCCAGCCGCTGTCTCATTCCAACAGAAAGCTCGTGCGGGTAGTGGTGCGCGAAGGTGGTGAGGCCGACACGCTCGAGATACGTCATCGCGCGGGCGCGACGCTCCGCCGCGGGGACGCCCTGCAGCTTGAGCCCGAAGGCGACGTTGTCTACCGCCGACATCCAGGGGAAGGTGCCGTGCTCCTGCACGACCAGGCCACTGCGGCCGCGATGCGCCGCATGTTCGCCCTCGAAGCGTACGACGCCCGTCGTCGGCGCCTGCAGGTCGGCGATGATGCGCAGCAGCGTGGACTTGCCGCACCCACTGGGCCCGACGATGCAGAGAAACTCGTTCACCTCCACCGTGAGCGAGACGTCGGTGAGCGCGTCGACTGCGCCTCGCTCGCCCGTGAAGGTCTGGCTGATTCCCTCGCAGGTGAAATGGCGCGCCCGGTCGCGCGGGGCGTACCTGGCGGCGTTTCCGGCGAGCGACGTCGCTACCATGCGCTCACCATGCCGCGCGGATGCCGGCGGTGATCCAGCGCGGCGCGCCCATGTCGGCGAGGCCGGCGCGGGTGCGCGCGACCTCGAACTCCTTGTCGAGGAGATTCTCCACCTTCACGTGCGCGGTCAGGCCATGGCCGATGGCGCGGTTGACGCGGAACCCGATCAGCCAGAAGGCGTCGAGCTGGATGTCGTTGAGATCGTCGTCGAAGCGCGCGCCGATGTGGCGCGCCTCGAGCGAGGCGGACGCCCAGCGCGGCGCGTCGAAGGAAACGGTGGAGGTGACGGTGTGGCGCGCGGCGCGGATGGCCCAGTTTCCATCAACCGGCTGGCCGGGCGCGATGATGCGCGTGGGGGTGAACGCATAGCCGCCGCCGAACTTCCAGACATCCGTCGCCTGCCACTCGATGTCCGACTCGACGCCGCTGCTGAGCAGGCCGGGAACGTTCTGACGCTGGCCGCAGGTCTGCTTCGCCGGCATCAATCCACACGGGGCGATGACCTGCGCGGTGGCGCCGGCAGTGGCGATGGTGACGTCCATGATCGGCGACGTGACGCGATTGCGATACACCGTGACGCGCCCGAGCAGTGAGGCAGTGGGCGTGACGTCGAACCCACCTTCGATGCCGCGCAGCCGCTCCGCGTCGAGCCGCGCGTTCGCTTCCGTCACCGTGCCCTTGCTGGAGAATCGCGCGAAGTAGAGCTCGTACATGCTGGGCGTGCGGAAGGCGTCGTACGCGCTGGCACGCCAGGCGAGCCAGGGCACGACCTGATGGCGCAGGCCGAGCGAGTAGGTGAGCTGCGAGGTGGTGCGGTCGTCGAAGGCGGAATCGGAGAGCTGAGTGCCCGCATCGAGGGCGCGGAGGGCGCGCGCGCCGTCGACGTTCCAGACGCGATCGCCGCGCACGCTGGCGACGAGACGCACGCCGGCGCCGAGGTCCGCCGCGTCCTGCACGAAGAGACCGGCGATGCGCTGCACGCCGCCGACCTCGCGCTCGCGGGTCGGGCTGCCGCTCACGTAGGTGAACCGCTCCGCGAAACTGCCCACCGCCCTGGACACGTCCACGCCCGCCGTGAGCTGATGGCGCTCGAAGGCCATCTGCGTCCATTGCGTCGAGAGCCCGATCGAATGCGCGGGGGAGCTGCTGTGACGCTGCGGCGTCTCGGTGGCGCGCGCCGCATCGATCGTGTAGCTGTTGCCTTCCGACGTCCGGTGATTGCCGAACAGCGCGGCAGTGAGAATGCCGCCCTGCGGCGAGAGCCAGCGCAGCCCGCCGCGTCCTTCGTTGAACGTCTGGAAGTCTTCCGTGCGGAGTGGGCGATCGCCACCGGTGTAGACACCCCCGGCCGCCCAGAGCTGCAGCGCGTGCGACGCATCCCACGTCGCCTTGGCCGAGAGCGCGCGGTTGGTCGTCGCGGCGGGCTGGTCGACCGGACCTGCCTGGTCCTTCCGCGTGATGACGAAGCCGTCGGTGTTCCAGAAATCGCCGCCGAGCGCGACGGACGCGGCGCCGAAGCGTGCGCTGGCCATGCCGGTGCCGTGATACGTGCCGAGACTTCCTCCTTCGATCATGAGCTGCGCGCCGTCGCGGTGCGGATCGATCGTACGGAGGTTCACGACGCCGCCGAGCGAGCGGCTGCCCCACACTGTGGAGCTGCCGCCGCGCACGACTTCGGCGGACTGCAGCAGGAGGAGCGGGATGCGTCCCCAATCGAGCCACCCCGAGAACGGATCGCCGGCGGGAATGCCGTCGAGCAGCACGAGTGCGCGGCCGGCCGAGGAGCCGCCGAGGCCGCGGAACGACACGATCGACTGGCTCGGCCCCGCGACGATCCCCGACTGGAAGTCGCGCGTCGTGAAGCCGGGGATGGTGCGCAGCATGTCGGGCACCGTCTGCGCCGACGTTTCGGCGAGCTTCGTCTCGCCGATGACGATGACGTGCATGGGCAGCGACTTGAGCGCCTGCTCGGTGCGCGTGGCGGAGACGACCACGACGTCGAGCGAGGTGGCACGGCGTGTCGTGGAGTCCGCCGGCTCCTGCGCGTCGAGCGCGACGGGCATCACGACGAGAGCCGCGGCCAACGTGAGACGAAGGCACGGTCGCGGTAACAGCGGTGGCCGGTTCATGGTGACTCCGTGTACGTGTTCGCTGTTGGCCCAGCGCTGGAACTCGGCGATGCTCTCCCAATTGATGTCGGATCCGGCGCGGAAGCTCGGCCAGCACGCCTCGCGCGTGAGCTGCTCCGAGTCACCCGTCGCCGCGGCGATGATGGCGACGTTGCGCGCCGTCTTCCCTTCGCGATACTGCTCGACGCCGCGCTCGTAGGCGCGCATGAAGCGGATGCCCGCTTCGCGGTCTTTCTCCAGCAGCCGTTCGCCGAACGCGATCACGCCCCACTGGAATCCGGGCACGACGTCCTGCGCATGGATCCACAGATTGCCGACCTTCGTGATGCGGGTGAGGCCGGGCTCCGACACGGCGACGGCGTCGATGGTGCCCCGCTCGATCGACGACACCAGCACCGCCTCGGGCAGACGAATGGTCTCGATGCTCGACAGCGCGATGTGGTGCGGCTCGAGCATCCGGCTGACGATGAAGCGCGCGAGGCCGTCCTGACTGGTGCGCATGCGCCGGATCGGCGTCGACGACGAAGGCGTGAGACCGCGCCGCAGGACGATCCCGAAGTAGGTGCAGCCGTCGTGCGCGAGCTCCCCCTGCCCCGCGACGATGCGCGCCTTCCCTCCCTGCGCGACGGCCGAGAGGAAGCCGGCGCGGATCGGTCCGGGCATGACGTCGATGCCGTCGGTGAGGAGCGCGGCCACGCCCTCCTCCGACCGCAGGCCGGTCACGCGCTCGACGTCGAGTCCTTCCTGCTTGAAGAACCCTTCCGCCTCGGCGATCATGATCGGCGCCCAGCTCACGTGCGGCAGGAAGAGCACGCGCACCTTGCGCGGCGCCGGAGCTCCCTCGGCCGTGCGGTCGGCGCGGCTGCATCCCGCGAGCGCGGCGAGCAGGACACCACAGACGACGGCGCGGCGCATCATGACGTGACGCGGCTGCGCAGGTCGAGGGGGAGCATCTTGCCGCGCACCGTCATCGCCGGCTGCTCGCGGCGCAGGCGCAGCGTTCCCGCCTGGCGCCACAGCGACTGCGCGACGGCCGAGCCACCACCGGCGTCGCTCAGCGCGCGCAGCACGAGCTCCACGACCTCCGACTCGTCCGCGATGATGAGATGGGGCGCGACGCGCAGCGTGAGACGCGTGAAGCCGCGCTCGTCCTCCTCCTCGGCGAACTGATAGTCGAGCGCGCTGCCGCCGAAGCGCGCGGGGAGCAGCTCGTCGAGGATGCGCTCCATGTCGCTGCCGACCAGCGTGACCCCTTCGCCGGTGAGCTTGCGGAAGCTGCGGATGTCGCGGAGATGCGTGCGGAATCCGAGCTGCTCCCAGGTGCAGCCGCAGGGACGACGATCCACCGTGCCGTAGTCGTCCGACTCCACGTTGAGCAGCAGCTTGGGCGCGCTCGTGAGGAGGCTCGTGTAGCAGAACGCGGGGACCTCGATCGAGAAGCCTGGCACGGGACGCGACGCCTGGATCATCGCGAGATGATCCTCCATGAAGTGCTGGTCGTTCGGGCCGTCGGCGTTCAGGCAGGAGGAGCCTACCGTGCCCACCTCGCTGAACGCGTAGCTCGAGCGGAACGTCGCGCCGCAGGCGGCGATCTGCGAGATCTTGGCGGGGGTCGGCGGCTCGCCGCCACCGCGCAGAACGGCGCCGGTCAGATCTATTCCCTCCGCCTTCGCGGCGATGGCGATGCGGAGGATGCGGCTCACCGACGAGTGGATCGTGCACGCGCCATGGCGCCGCACCTGATCGCGCGCCCAGCGGGCGAGGGTGCCCGCTTCCTCGAAGGGCACGTACTGGGGCCAGCTGATGTTCGCGCCCGCGGCGCGCGCCACGATGATCGCGGCGTGCGTCGCCATGCGGAAGCGCAGCGGCATCGCCGGACCGCGCAGTGGGCGCGCCGAGAACCAGTGCGTCGCATCCTCGCCGGCGGCGGCGTGGAGCAGCACGCCCTTGAGACCGCCGCCCGGCGGAAGGTCGGACCAGGATGCGGCCGGCACCCCCGTGATCTCCTGCACGTGCCGCACGACGATCCGTCCGGGGAGCAACGCATGCAGATGCTCGAGGTCGAGTTGCACGCGACGCCCGACACCGGTACTTCCTCCCGTCGTAGTGGAGAAGAAGCGGCTCGCCTGCGGATTGTCGAAGTCGGCTGGTGTCGTTTCGAGCGTGAGGCTGCCGCGTACGATCGGCTTCGTGCCCTTGAACTCCTCGAAGCTGACGTAGACGCCGGCGCGGCGCAGCTCGAGCAGCGCGCCCTCGAGCCCTTCGCGCGACAGCAGCTCGCGGACGTCGTTGGTCGTCAGGCCCGCGTGGTCGATCAGCGCACGGTACGGACTTCGTGGATTGCCGAGGATGCCGCGGTCGAGGACGGCGAGAAAGTTGGCCTCGCGGCGGGACAGGCGCTCCTGCACGATGGCCATGGCCTCTGCCACGCTCATGCGCCGGCGCACGAGCCGCGGGAGCCCGCCAAGAAACCGCGCGAACGCCACCAGCTCCGAGGCTACGTCATCACGTCGTGCAGTCATGGCGCCCCCGGCGCTTCGTGCTCAGTTGCCGCGCGTTTCCCACGCAAAATCGTAGAACACGCGCAACAGATTCCCATCGAGGTCCGCCGCGGTGAACTCGTACAGCTTCCAGGGCTTCGCCTCGGGTGGCGAGATGATCGTCGCTCCCGAACGACGCCATTGGTCGTGCAGATCGTCGACCTGCGGCCTGCCGCTC
Source organism: Gemmatimonadota bacterium (assembly GCA_019510405.1). GTDB lineage: Bacteria > Gemmatimonadota > Gemmatimonadetes > Gemmatimonadales > Gemmatimonadaceae > AG11. The sequence continues at coordinate 21,973 of JAEKKK010000089.1, forward strand.
AGGTTCAACCACACGAGGACGGGCGCCACGTTGCCGTAGCGGCGTTCGCGAAATGCACGATCGGCGAGGAAGAGCCGGCAGTCGCCCTGCGAGATGCCGGCAATACCGCCGCCGCTCTCACCGCCCCAGTCGTGAGTGAAGCCGAGTTGGTGCCGGTAGTAGGCGAGCGCCGTGCCAAGTTCGGCGACCGGGATTTCCGGAATGGCGGCGGGGAGCTCGTACGCCATGAGGCGACTCAGCTCTTCGGCTTCCAGAGCGCGGCGTCGAGCACGGACCAGAGGTGGACCAGCCAGCCGAGGAGGAAGAACCAGAGCACGCCGGCGAGGACGAACTGGACGATCGCCATGAGCAGCCGCCCCTGGATCAACTGCCCGAGCCCCGGGACGAAGAAGCTCGCCAGGGCGGCGATGACGTTTCCGGTGGATCCCTGACCAGACATGGTTGCCTCACGTCGATGGTGAACGGTGCCCCTGTTGATCGCTCCTCCCTCCGGCGCGCGCGCCTCCGGTCGGAGTTCCGCATGTCAAGCTCCTGCGCTAACGGCCAAGCAGCGAGTCGAGCAGTCCCTGGCGGAAGGTGAGCGTCGCCGGATCGTACACGCCGAAGCCGGAGGCGAACTCCCAGTAGTCCCAGCTCATCCCGCGCGACTCCATCGCCTGCCGCATCTTGCGGTCGAAGTCGAAGCGCGACGTCGAATCGGCCTTACTGTACGCGCCGAACTCGCCGACGAACACCGGGTAGCGCGCGGCTACCGACCACGACCTGGCGACGTCGAGCGGCGCCGTCATCTCGGCGACCTGTGCCGCGTCGCAGCAGGTCACCCCGGTCGGCAGCACGGGACTGACCCACTCGGCGCCCTGATGCGTGAACCGGAACGGATTGTAGTTGTGGACCGTAGCGATCAGGTTCGCGTCGTTCGGCATCTTGAGGAGCCGGAGATCGTTCGCCGAGTTCCAGCTCGTCGGGCCGATCACGACGATGCGATCCGCGTTGGTGCGGCGCACGACGCGCAGCGCGCGCGCCGCGAGCACGTTCCACGGCTCGCCGTTCATCCGGCCGTGCGGCTCGTTGTACAGCTCGAACACGAGGCGCGGGCCGCGTCCCTGGAAGTAGGTCGCGATCTGATCCCACAGCACGACGAAGCGCACGTCGACGACACCGGGCGCGACCGACGATTCGCCGGTGTCGAGCGCGTCGCCGTCGAGCTGCCGGTAGTGGTGCATGTTGAGCACGACGACGACGCCCTTCGCCAGCAGCTTGTCGACGACCGACGCGACGCGCGTCATGAACGCCGCGTCGATCGTGAACGGCGCCTGCGCGCCGGCGTGGTTGCTCCAGCGCACCGGCAGCCGCACGGAGGTGAAGCCCGCCGCGGTCGCCTTGTCGATGAAGTCGTCGGTGACGGTGAGCCCCCACGCTCCTTCGGTGGGCGCCTCGAACATGTTGCCGAAGTTCACGCCGCGGCCAATCGCAGTGGCCGTCGCCGTCGCGCTCGCGGAGGCGCCGGGCGGGGCGTCGTTCGGCATGGGCGGATACGCGCCGATGTCCGGCGCGTTCTGCGGGCCCGGTACCGCCGTGGTGCTGCCGCCGGCGCAGCCGGTCGCCGCGACGAGCGCGACGACCAGCGGCGTGATGCGACGAACGCACATCGAGCCCCCCAGGTACACGAGTAGCGCCCCCGATCAGATCTGGGAGAAGGGCGTCGGCCGGAGGATGATGTCGCTGATCGCCGAGACGTTGTCCTTGTACTGCGGATCGCCGGACAGCGTCTTCCAGTCGGGATCCTTGCTGAACGCGCTCCATGCCGCGTCGCGCGCGGCCATGTCGGGGAAGGTCAGCATGTAGTTGAGGCTCGGCATCTTCGTGCCGATGACCGTCTCCCCGAAGAAGACCGGCGTGAGCCCCGTCCGGCGGAAGATCGGCACCTCGCCGGCGTTGAACATCTTCAGCTTGTTGAGCGCGGCCTTGTCGTTGTGGCTCTCGTAGGTGCGGAGCTCGTAGATGCGTGGCGTGGTCGAGCCGGCGCTCTTCGAGGGTTCCAGCGTCGGCATCGCCTCGATGGAGCGCAGCAGCGTGCTCTCGAACCGCACGAACGGCGGGTCGGAGAGCGGCGCGTCGAGGATTGCCGCGGCGGCACGCATGTACTCCGCGTCGGCCGCCAACTTCTCGCGCAGCGACACGACCGACTCGAGCGACGAGTGGGTGAGGACGAGGAGGAGCGAGGGAGCATTCTCGCCGTACACGACCGAGAAGGCGCCCACCTTGCCGACCCCGGCGCGATTCATCGCCGGAATCGCCGCTTCCTGGAGATAGGTCCCGAAGCCGCGCTCCATCGTGCCCCGAAGGATGTGGTAGCGCCGCAGCTCGATGAACTGGCGGTTGGCGGCCTGAGCGAGCGTGTCGAGCTTGTCGAGCTTCGGTATCGGCGCGGCGGCGGCAACAGCCGTCGCGGCGAGAAATTCACGTCGGTCCACGAGCACCTCGTCGGATGATGTCAGGGAGTAGGGCCGCCGCGCGATCGCCCCAGCCTCCAGGCGCGTCCGACCGCAGCGGTCGGCTCAATATGCGGTGCACCTCTCAGGTTGCACCAGCGCGCAACGCGGGAATGGGGGAATGCGGGTGCCACGGCGTCGCCGCTGGACGAACCGAGGTAGCGAGCGTCAGTTTCGTGCGCCATGAGATCCCTGTCCCTGTTCGCCGTATCGCTCGCGCTGTGCGGCAGCTCGTTCGCCCACGCACCGTCACCGGAGCGTGTCATCCCGAACGACAATCGCACCGCGGCCGGAACGCTGCGCAACGGC
>JAEKKK010000231.1 GCA_019510405.1 Gemmatimonadota bacterium
AGCTTGCCCGGCATGAGCGACAGGCCGGCAACGGACGGGACGTTTTCGGACGCCGTAGCGCGGATCGCGGCACCGCGCCGCCTGTCTGGTCCGGAGATCGTCGATCACGGGATTCAACTCGCGCGGCAGCACTACGGCGCGCTCGCGCTGGCGGCCCTCCTCCCGATGCTGCCGTATTTCGGCATCGACTTCTGGAATGCGTCCCACCGTCAGCCACTCAACCCATGGCCGACGCTGATGGTGTCCATGCTCCTCACCACCATCTGTAGTGCAGTCGCGGATGCGGCGGCGGCACGCGTCGCCATGGATGCGCTCGAAGGCCGGTCGCCCGATCCGGCGCGTGCGCTCGGGCTCGCGCTCCGTCGCGCATGGCCTGTCGCTGACTGACGGTTCCCGGATGCTGGCGTTCGGCACGTACGTGCTACCGAACCAGTTCATCTTCGGCGCCACCGTGGCCCTCCACGTCATCGTCGAGCGCATCCTGGGACCGCACGCGGGTCGCCTGTTCGGTGCGCTCGCGGCCACCAGCCTGGCGGTGGTAGCGACGCCATTCCTCGCTGCCATCCAGGCGCGGCTCTACGTCGAGCTGCGCATGCGCAAGGAAGCGATCGACATCGAGTGGGCGCTGGCACCGCCGAGCGCCCCCGTCGCCGGCTAGCACGCGTCAGCGCAACATCGATCAAGCCGAACGGCGTCTCGCGGCGTATCGAACTCTGCGGCGAGCTTGTTGCTAGCTCCGCTCGCATCACCTCACTCGTGGATCCCTTCATGACGTCGATTTCGGCGGTCGCCCGCCGTGTCTCCTGCATTGCCGTCGCCCTCGCGCTCCCCAACGTCGCGAGCGCCCAGACGAGTGCCGCCACCTCGTCGCTGCCGACACCTCGTGCGCTCAAGGAGGCGTATGCGAAGGGGACCCGTTCCCCCGATGGACGGCCCGGCGCACGCTACTGGCAGAACCACGGCCGCTACACGATCACGCTCACGACCTCGCCGCCGAATCGGAACGTCTCGGGGACCGAGCAGATCGTCTACGTCAACAACAGCCCCGACACGCTCGCGCGGCTCGCGATGCGGATCATCGCGAACATCCACAAGCCGGGCGCCTATCGCGAGACGAACGCGAACCCCGACTACCTCACGTCGGGGGTGCACATCGACCGGTTCACCGTGAATGGGCAGCCGGCGACGTGGAACGCCGAGAACGGCTTCACGGTGCAGGGCGTGACGCTGCCGGCGCCGCTCATGCCGCACGACTCGGTGCGCCTCGGCGTCGACTGGCACTACGACATGTCGAAGGAGAGCGGCCGCGAGGGGGCGATCGACTCGACGACCTTCTTCCTCGCCTACGCGTATCCGCGCGTGTCGGTGTACGACGACGTCAACGGATGGGACCGCGCGCCGTTCAACGAGCGCCTCGAGTTCTACAGCGACTTCAACGACTACGACGTCACCGTGAAGGTGCCGGCGAACTTCGTCGTGTGGGGCACGGGCACCCTGCGTAACGCGAGTGACGTGCTGCAGCCGGAGATCCTGAAGCGCTACCAGACCTCACTCACATCGCCGACGACGATCCGCGTCGCCACGATCGACGACATGCGCGCCAGGCGCGTGACGGCGCAGCAGCCGGTGAACGCGTGGCACTTCACGGCGACGAACGTCCCCGATGCTGCCTTCGCCACGAGCGATCACTACGTGTGGGACGCGTCGAGCGTCTCCGTCGCCGATGGACGTCCGCGGGTGAGCACCCAGGCGGCGTACAACGACACCGCGTCCGATTACCGGAACGTGGCGCGCTACGCCGCCCACGCGCTCGACTGGCTGTCGCGCGAGTGGCCCGGCGTGCCGTACCCGTACGAGAAGACGACCGTCGTGGAGGGCCCCGCCGGCATGGAATACCCGATGATGGCGAACGACGAGAGCTACGCCGACACGCTGTTCTCACGCTTCGTCGCCGAGCACGAGATCGCGCACTCCTACTTTCCCTTCTACATGGGAATCGACGAGACGCGCTACCCGTTCATGGACGAGGGGATGACGACGGCGACGGAGTATCTCCTCAACGTCACCAACATGGGGAAGGCGAAGGCGGACAGCTTCTTCCGCGCCTTCCGCGTCGTCGGCTGGGTGGAGGATCGGTCGGCCGAGTCGGACGAGCCGATCATCACTCCCAAGTCGACGGGCGACAACGGCTACGGCAAGCCCGCACTCGGCTATCTCGCCCTCAAGGAGCTTCTCGGCGACGCGCGGTATCGCAAGGCGCTGCACCAGTACATGGACGAGTGGCATGGCAAGCATCCACTGCCCTGGGACTACTTCAACACCTTCAACCGCGCGACGGGCGAGAACCTCGACTGGTTCTGGCGGAGCTGGTTCTTCGAGCCGAACTACATCGACATCGGGATCAGCGGGGTGACGACGTCGGGCAGCGGCTCGACGGTCACGCTGGCGAACATCGGCGGGATGCCCGCGCCGGTGGATCTGGTGGTCCGCTACGCCGACGGCACGAGCGAGACGTTGCACCAGACGCCGGCGATCTGGCGCACCGACCTTCGGCGCGCCACGGTGACGATCGCGTCCTCGAAGAAGCCGCAGTCGATCCAGCTCGAGCACGGGATCTGGATGGACACGGACCAGAAGAACGACCGCTGGTCCGCCACTCACCCCTAGCGTGACCACCTGTGGGGTCAGAGTAAGTGGGGTCAGAGTAGGTTTACTCTGACCCCACTTACTCTGACCCCGTTTACTCTGACCCCGATCAGGGGGTTGTTCCCAGCGCGTCCTTGTTCGCCGTGATCGTGCGGACGTAGCCGAGGGTTTCCGAGTAGCGCCATCGCTCGACCTTCGGCGCGACGCGCTCGATCGCCGGCCAGCGCGACTGGTCGAGCTTCTCCGCCGCCGCGGTGCGGCGCGCACGCATGATCGTGCCTTCGCCGGCGTTGTAGCTCGCGAACATGAACGCCCACCGCTGATCCTCGGGGACGTCGCGATTCCAGAGCGTCCAGAGGTCGCGGTCGTGGAGGATGCCGGCCGCGATGTTCCACTGCGGGTCGTCGATCGCGCCGAACTGCGGCAGCGCCGACTTGATCTGTCCATACGTGGACGGCATGAGCTGCATGATCCCGCGCGCGCCGACGCGGCTGCGCGCCGTCGGCGACAGGTCGCTCTCGGCCATCCCCTGCGCCTTGAACCAGCGCCAGTCGGTGCCCGCGCCGAAGTAGCGCTTCGCGTACTTCTGGAAGATCGTGTCGAAGCGCTTGCTCTCGCGCGCGGCCTGCCGCTCGCGCGCGGCGGCGTCGAGCGACGCGAGCGCGCCGGCGACCGACGGCGCACGACGATGCGTACCCGCCTGCGCGCCGGCCACGCCGACGTGCGTGATCAACGCGGCGGCGACGGCCACGTGACGGAGCGCGCGCACGGTGAGCGCGCCGCGCCGGCGCATCAGCCGAGCGCCTTCCCGATGATCAGCGCGATGGAGACGAAGATCGCCGCGATGAAGATCGCGACCGCGACGTTCCCGCGCTGCAGCTCGGCCGGAAAGTCCACCTGCGGCGTGAGCCGGTCGATCGTGCGATACGCGACGAACATCAGCACGACACCGATGACCGCGTAGAGCACATTGACGGCGATGACGGAGAATTGCACGGGGCTCGTGGTGAGAGGGAGCTGCACTCTCAAGACGAGGCCGCCAGCCGATTGGTTTCGGGGCGTAGCGTCTCGTGGGGCCCCTCGGCCACGGAGCGCGGATCCCGCCCCGCCCGGGATGACAGCGAACGAAGTCAGGGCTTGGTCGAATCCTCTGCGATCCGGTAGAGCAATTCCTTGTCGCCGCGCACCAGCCCGAACTCCTCCCGCGCGATGCGCTCCTGCAGCACGGGATCGGTCTCGAGCCGCTTCTTGTACCGCTTGAGATCAGGGCGGCGAGCAAACCGGCGGCGACGAGGAGTCGCTTGACCCCTCGGCCGCCGCCGGAGCTTTTCTTCGCTGCCGCCAAGAGACCTTACATCCCGTAAATCGCGCCGCCCGGATACTCCGCCGCGCCGCCGAGCTGCTGCTCGATGCGCAGCAGCTGGTTGTACTTCGCGACGCGATCCGTGCGCGACGCCGAGCCGGTCTTGATCTGGCCCGCGCCCGTGCCGACGGCGAGATCGGCGATGAAGGTGTCCTCCGTCTCTCCCGAGCGGTGCGAGATCACCGACAGATAGCCCGCGCTGCGCGCCATCTCGATCGCCTCGAGCGTCTCGGTGAGCGTGCCGATCTGGTTCACCTTGATGAGGATCGAGTTGGCGATCCCCTCCTCGATGCCGCGCGACAGACGCTCGGTGTTCGTCACGAACAGGTCGTCGCCGACGAGCTGGCAGCGATCGCCGATCGCCTCGGTGAGCTGCTTCCACCCGTCCCAGTCGTCCTCGGCGAGTCCGTCCTCGATCGACACGATCGGATACTTGTCGATCCATTGGGTGTACAGATCTACCATGCCGCTAGCGTCGCGCGTACCAGCGCCACTCTTCTTGAACGTGTACTTGCCGTCCTTGAACAGCTCACTCGCCGCGCAGTCGAGCGCGAGGGCGATCTGCGAGCCGGGCTGATAGCCCGCCGCCTCGATTGCCTCGAGCACGACGGTGATCGCCTCCTCGTCGCTCTTCAGATCCGGGGCGAAGCCGCCCTCGTCACCCACGCCGGTGCTCAGCTTCCGCTTCACGAGCACCTTCTTGAGCGCGTGGAACACCTCGGTGCCCATGCGCAGTCCCTCGGCGAACGACTCGGCGCCGACGGGGATGATCATGTATTCCTGGAGGTCCACCGTGTTCGTCGCGTGCGCGCCGCCGTTGAGGATGTTCATCATCGGCACCGGCATGACGCGCGTGAGCGGTCCGCCGAGGTAGCGCCACAGCGGAAGGCCCAGCTCCTGCGCCGCGGCGCGGGCCGTCGCCATCGAGACGGCAAGGATCGCGTTCGCGCCGAGGTTGCCCTTGTTCGGCGTCCCATCGAGCTCGATCAGCGCGGCGTCGACGGACATCTGGTCGGTCGCGTCGGCGCCGGAAAGCGCCGGTGCGATCGTCTCGACGATGTTCTGCACCGCCATCTGCACGCCCTTGCCGAGGTAGCGCTCCTTGTCGTTGTCGCGCAGCTCGATTGCCTCGTGCTCGCCCGTGCTCGCGCCGCTCGGCACGGCCGCGCGGCCGACGACGCCGCTGGAGAGGATGACGTCGGCTTCGACGGTGGGATTGCCGCGGCTGTCGAGAATCTCGCGGGCGACGATATCGGAGATGAGGGCCGGCATGACGGTTGGTTCAGGGTTGGGAGAATGGATCCCCGGATAATAAACGCCCTGAGGGTCAGAAGTTGGGGTCAGACACCTTCGGTATCTTACCCCGGAATCCGCCCCGCGTGGAATCAGGCGATCTGCTCGCCCGACGACTCGGCGATCGGGTGCTCGCTCGTCCCGATCCCGTACTCGTTCCGCAGGCATTCCTCGATGCGCCCCCAGACCACGCGCATGAGCTGGTGCCGCCGGTCGTAGGTGAACCCCGTCGTCTCGACGGGCTCGAGGAAGTGCACGTGCACCGTGTTGGACCGCACGCGCATGGAGCCCTTGGGCATGACCTCGCGCGCGCCGTACACGAGCACGGGCACTACCGGCGCCTGGGCCGCGATGGCGAGGACGAACGGTCCCTTCTTGAACGGACGCAGCGAGTAGTCGCGGCCGCGCGTCCCTTCGGGGAAGACGACGACGTTCTTCCCCGCCGTCACCTCCTTCGCCGCCCCCTGGTAGCTCTCGAACGCCGCCTTCCGGTTGTCGCGGGCGAGAAACACGACGCCTGCCGCTTCGGCGCCGTATCCGAAAATCGGCAGCTTCCGCAGCTCGGACTTGGCGATGAAGGTGTACCGAGGAAGCACCGAGGCGATGGCGAACACGTCGAACCAGCTCACGTGGTTGCTCGCGTACACCGCGCCGCGGGCCGTCAGGATCCGCTCCGGATTGTGGACGACGACCTTCACCCCGGCCGCCATGCACATCGACTTCGCCCACGTGCGCATGCACCACTGCGCGATGCCGTACTGCTCCTCGTCGAGCCCGAGCATGCGCGCGGCGACGGCGATCGGGGCGAGGAGGATGGTCGCGAACCATACCGTAGCGGCTGTCAGGATGGTGCGCATCTACGAAAAGTGATCGTGGCCCTGCTGGAATTCAACGCGCACGGCGCTTCCGCGCTCGCGCACGCCCTCGCCACTCGACACGCGGCCGATCGCGGTGAGGGGCAGCCCGAAGCGCTCACGGAATGCATCCGCGTCGGGAATGAAATTCGGCGGGAACGCGACGAGCAGCTCGTACTCCTCGCCGCTCCACGCGGCGACGGCGGCACTCGCGCCCTCGACGCACGGATAGCGCGCCGGATCCAGCTCGATCGCCACTGCGCTCGCCGCGGCGAGATGGCCCGCGTCGGCGAGGAGCCCGTCGGAGATGTCGATCGCCGCCGTGGCGCCACGCTCGGCGAGCCAGCGCGCCTCGTCGATGCGCGGGCGTGGCGCGGCGAAGCGCTGGCGGTCGGCGTCGCGCACGGGCGTGCCGCGGACGAGTGCCTGCAGTGCGCTCGCCGAGCCGCCGAGCAACCCGGTGACGTACAGGATGTCGCCGACGCGCGCCCCGCCGCGTGCGAGTGGGGACACGGCAGATCCCAGCACGGTGATGGTGAGCGAGAGCACGTCGGCGCGTGCGAGGTTGCCGCCGACGATCGGACAGCGCGCCCGCGACGCCATCTCCCCGACGCCGCGCGCGACCTCCTCGATCTCGGGAAGCCACGACTGCGGCAACGTCAGCGCGAGCAGGAGCCCGAGCGGCGTGGCCGCCATCGCGGCGAGGTCGCTCAGTGCCGCGGCCGCGGCACGAGCACCGATCTCCCGCGGCGTGAGCCACTCGCGGCGGAAGTGCACGCCTTCCACCGACGCATCCGTGCTGGCGAGCAGGCGATGCCCGTTCGGCACCGTGAGCACCGCGGCGTCGTCGCCGATGCCGTGCGCATTCGGCCCCCACACGCCGAGCATCGCGCGGATGATGTCGAACTCGCGCCGTCCGCCGAGCTCGAAGTGTCCGTTCTCGCTGCGCGAGTCGCCCGTCATGGGCGCTCCTCGCCGACGCTCGGGAGCTCGGCGAGGATGGGCGGCCGCGCCGCGTCGGGCTGCAGCGACCAGACGGTCGGCAGCGAGAGGAGCACGTCGTCCAGCGTGTAGCCCCGCACCTGGCGCGCGCTCACTGCGGCGGCGGCGCGCCCGTGCGCGAAGGCGGCGAGCGCGCCGGCGAGCGCCGCGTCGCCTCCGGTGTGGGCGAGCAGTGTCGCGGCGATCCCGCCCAGCACGTCGCCCGCACCGCCGGTCGCGAGCACCGGCGTTCCTTCGGCGACGACGCGCACCGTCCCCGAGGCGGTAGCGACGATCGTCGGCACGCCCTTGAGCAGCACGGCCGCGCCGACGTCCGCCGCGAGGCGCGCCGGCAGATCGAACCGTTCGGCGAGCACTGAATCGACGTCGAGACCGCAGAGCCGCCCGAATTCTGCCGGGTGCGGAGTGAGGAGCGCGGAACGACTTCCGATCACGCGCGCGAGCGAGGGCAGGTCGCGCGCGTACGCGTTGAGCGCATCGGCGTCCAGCACCACCGGGCCCTGGAACACTCCGAGCAGCCGCTCGACCATCGTGCGCGCGCCCTGCTTGCCCAGCCCCGGTCCGATGAGGAGCACGTCCGCCCAATCGGCGATCG
>JAEKKK010000232.1 GCA_019510405.1 Gemmatimonadota bacterium
GGTCGAACAGGCCGCGCGGATTGACACGATTGCGTTGCTCGCGCAGCGCGGTGTCCCAGTCGATCTGGTCGGTGAGGGAGTACCAGGTGAAGCCGACGATCGGGAAGCCGTCGTTCCGCACGCGCAGCACGTTCGCCCATTCTTTCCGCAGCCAACACACCGCCTCGTCGCCGCGCGGCCCCTCGTCGAGGTTCGTCTCGGTGTGCATCACGGGCAGGCGATAGCGCCGGTAGTACTCCGACGTCAGCACGTGATAGCCGAAGATCTCTCCCGATGGCCGCGTCGCGCCGTCCTCGGTGACCAGATGCTCGTTGGTGTGGTAGTAGTCGTTCCCCATGATGCAGTGCCGCTTGAGACGCTGGCCGAGGAAGAAGAGGTACTCCTCGCGCGTCATCCCGTTGTCCATGAGGTAGACGTACATCTCCGAGCTCACCCGTCGCCCGTAGTTCAGGTCGAGCGAGAGGAAGCGGATCTCGTTCATCGCCTCCGCGTGGATGAGCGCCCGCGGATTCTGGGCGTGGAAGTACTCCGTCGATTCGCTCTGCACGAAGATGGCGTCGGGGCGCACCTCGAGGATGGCGCGCATCGCGAGCACGTTGGCGCGCACGAGATGCTTGAGCGCCGTCACGAAGGTGCGATCGGTCGTCCCTTGCTCGTTCCACCACCCGTACTTTCCCGAGAAGAGCGCGCAGATGTACATCTCGTTCACCGGGGTGTAGAACTGCACCCACGGAAAGCGCATCGCGAAGTCGCGCGCATAACGCGCGAACAGCTGGGGGAAGTCGGGATTCTGAAAGTCGCCGAGCCAGTCGGGGACGCCGAAGTGGCAGAGGTCGAGGATCGACGTGATGTCGCGGCGAAAGAGATCGCCGAGGGTCTCGTCGCTGAACTCCCATACGTACCATCCGGCGCCGCGCCAGACGGTGTGCAGCGGGATTCCGTAGCGCAGATGATCGACGCCGATCTCCTCCACGAGATCGAAGTCGGTGCGCCACAGATCGTAGTGGCGCGAGGCAGCCATCTGGTCGACGCGCACGCGGCCGCTCCGGATCGTCGGAGCGCTGTTCTCGATGCCGGTCGCGAAGAGGAAGTAGGTGCTCGAGCAGGCGCGCGTCATGCGCGACCGCGGGTCAGCATGGCGCGCCGCCGCTCGGCATCATCGTGCTGGGTCGGGCGCGATCAGTCAGTCGCGCTCCGGTCCGGGCTCCAGCTCGGCGCCACCGCTGCCGGCCGACCCGAACTTCGGCGAGGTCCACCCGTGGGTCGTCGTGCGTGGAGGATTGGGCTCGTCTTCCTCGGGCTTCTTCGGAATCGCGGCGATCTCTTGCGTATCGTCGAGGTCGTGCGCGCGGCGGTCGAGGTCGTGCTTCCTGTCGCTGGCCATGCATCCTCCCGAACGGGTCTGCCCCGTGAGAGTGCATGGCACATGCCCTCATCCGAGGAAGCAGAAGGGGTCAGACTCAGATGAGTCTGACCCCAACTCCACGGCCGACTCGGGAGCTACTGCTTGCCGACCACCGTGCGCACCTTCATCCCGTCGCTGATGTCGGCGCTCGGATTCGTCACGATCGTCGCGCCATCGATCAGTACGTCGAGCACTTCCACCGTTGATCCGTAGTCGCGACCGATCTGCACCGGGTGCAGACGCAGCGTGCCCTTGCCGTTCTGCACCCCGTTGGCGCCCTCGACTTGATCCGTAGTCGCGGCCGATCTGCACCAGGTGCAGACGCACCGTGCCCTTGCCGTTCTGCACCCCATTGGCGCCCTCGACGACCATCACCTGCGGCCCCGCCGAGCGGATCACCAGCGCGCTGGCCGGCACCATGATCGGTGGCGAGACACGCGGGAAGTGCAGCGAAACCTGCGCGTACATGCCGGGCAGGATCGCGAAGTCGCGGTTCGGGATGTCGACCTCGGCGAGCATGGTGCGCGTCGCCGCGTCGAGCGAGGCGGAGGTCCGCACGACGCGGCCGGTGAAGTGGCGGCCCGCCATCCCCTGCACGTCCACGTCCGCCTCGAGGCCCGGCCGGATGGACGTGGCGTAGGTCGCCGGCACCGTGACGTAGGTGCGCACGGTGTCCGTCTGCGAGATCCGGAAGAGGCTCCCCGACGTCGCACCGCTGCCGACGCTTCCCCCCGCGACCGGCGCGCTCGTCGCTCCTGCCGCGCTGATCAGCGAGCCGACGTCGACGTTGCGCGCCGTGACGACACCGGTGAACGGCGCGACGATGCGGGTGAAGCCGCGCGTCTCGACGAGCCGCCGCAGGTTCGCCTCGGCCGCCGCGGTGTTCGCCTGAGCCGACGCGAATGCCGCGCGCTTCTGGTCGAGCTCCTGGCTCGTCACCGCGCTGTCACGCTCGAGGCTGGTCCACCGCGCGAGGTCCGCCTTGGCGAGCTGCAGCGCCGCCTGGTTCATCTGCACCTGCGAGCGCGCCTGCTGCACGTTCTGCTCGAGCTCCGGCGCGTCGATCTCGGCGAGCACGGTCCCCTGGCGCACGAGCTGTCCGATGTCCGCGTTCCAGCGCCGCACGTACCCACCGACGCGCGCGTAGATCGCCGACTCGTGCAGCGGCTGCACCGTGCCGGGAAGTGTGAGCGCGCTGCCGGGTGCGGCGCGCGCGACCAGCGCGACCTGCACCGTCGGCGCACTGTCGGTTGCCGCGGCGTCGGCCAGCAGTTCGCGCGATACGGCGTGCCGCGGCACCATCGTGAGCACCAGCACCGCGACGAGCGCGATCAGCGCGCCGATGGCGTAGCGGCGCAGCCGCGCGCCGCTCATCGGCTTAACGTCGGGTGCCGCGCTCGCGTGCGCGTCGTGGTGACTGGGGTCGTGTTCGAACTCTGTCTGGATCACGCGATCTCCTCTTGCTCGCGAACCTCGCCGGTCCGCAGAACACTATAGATGAGCGGCACGATGACCAGGGTGAAGAACGTCGCCATGACGAGTCCCCCGATCACCGCGCGGCCGAGCGGGGCATTCTGCTCGCCCCCCTCGCCGAGGCCGAGGGCCATCGGCAGCATGCCGATGATCATCGCCAGCGCGGTCATGCACACCGGGCGGAGGCGCGCGAAGCCCGCGTCGATCGCCGCCTCCGCCGCCGTCCGTCCCCCGCGGCGCTGGTCGTCGGCGAAGGTGATGAGCAGCACGCTGTTCGCCGTCGCCACCCCCATCGCCATGATCGCCCCCATGAGGGAAGGCACGGTGAAGGTCGTGTGGGTCACGAACAGCATCCACACGATCCCCGCCAGTGCGCCCGGGAGCGCCATGATGATGATGAGCGGATCGACCCAGCTCTGGAAGTTGACGACGAGGACGAGATAGACGAGCAGGATCGCGAACAGGATCCCGAACCCGAGTCCGGTGAACGACGAGCGCATGCTCTCCACCTGCCCGCGCATCGTCACCTGCGTCCCCTTCGGGAAGTTCGGCTTCATCTTCGCGACGACCTCGTCGATCTCGCGCGCGACCGCACCCAGGTCGCGCCGGTCCGCGCTCGCGTAGACGTCGAACACCGGCTGCACGTTGTAGTGGTTCACGACCGCCGGCGTGATGCCGCGCGTCGACGTTGCCAGGTTGCCGAACAGCTGCGGCTGCACCTGCCCCGGTGCGGTGACCGGCGTGTTCTGCAGCGCCTCCATCGTGCCCATCCGGTACTGCGGCGTCATCACGTTCACGGCGTACTGCACGCCATTGCGGGGATCGAGCCAGAAGTTCGGCGCCGTCTGGCCGCTGGAGCTGAGCGAGATGAGGACGTCGCTCGAGACGTCGCGCTGCGAGAGCCCGATCTGCTGGGCCTTCGTGCGATCGACGGCGAAGCGCAGTTCGGGCGCGTCCATGACCTGCTGCACCCGCACGTCCACCGCGCCCGGGATCTTCGAGATCTCACGCGCGAGCGCGCGAGCGAGGTCGTAGTTGCCGGGCGCCCGTCCCGAGATCTGGACGTCGATCGGCGCCGGCAGCCCCAGGTTGAGCACCTGGTTGACCATGTCCGCCGGCTGGAAGAAGAACGTCACTCCGGGGAACTGCCGTGGCAGTTCCTTGCGTAACGCACGTACATAGTCCCACGTCGAGCCGCGGTGATCCGGCTTGAGCTGCACGAGCATGTCGCCATCCGCCGGTCCGACCGTCGCGTTCGAGCCGACGGCGAGCGCGACGCCGTACGTCGTCAGCCCGATGTTGTCGAGCATCAGCGCGAGATCCGACGGCGGGATCACCCGCCGCACCGTCTGCTCCACCTTGGCGAACAGCAGCTCGGTCTCCTCGAGCCGCGTGCCCGCCGGAGCGCGCACGTGCAGCTGGAACTGGCCGCCGTCCACCTGCGGGAAGAAATCCTCGCCCACCATCGGCACCAGCGCGAGCGACAGCACGACGAACGCGCCGCCGCCGATCAGCACCCCGCGGCGATGCGCCATCGCGCCGGCGAGCAGCGCGTGATACACGCCGCGGAACCGCTCGAAGGCACGATCGAACAGGGCGAAGAAGCGACGGAACCAGTTCGGGCGCCCTGAGGTTTCCGCGGCATGGGCGGCCATCTCGCCCGGGAGCATGAAGTCGGTCATCGTCGGCACGAGCGTGCGCGACAGGAAGTACGACGCCGCCATCGCGAAGATCACCGCGAGCGCGAGCGGCTTGAACAGCGCCGCCGCCGGCCCCGACAAGGCGAAGATCGGCAGGAAGACGATACAGATCGAGAGCGTCGAGACGAACGCCGGGATCGCGATCTGCTGCGCGCCGACGATGATCGCGCGTCGCAGCGGCAGCCCGAGCTCGATGTTGCGGTGGATGTTCTCCACCGCCACCGTCGCGTCGTCGACGAGGATGCCGACGGCGAGCGCGAGCCCGCCGAGGGTCATCACGTTGAGCGTCTCTCCCGTCGCCCACAACGCGATGATCGACGTGAGCACGCTCAGCGGGATCGACAGCGCGACGATGATCGTCGAGCGCCAGCTCCCGAGGAAGAGCAGGATCATCAGCGCGGTGAGGCAGGCGGCGATGACGCCCTCGCGGATCACGCCGTCGATCGTCGCGCGCACGTACACCGACTGGTCGGCCAGCAGCTCGAGCCGCACGTCGTCCGGCAGGGTCGCCTTGATCCCCGGCAGCATCGACTTGATCTGGTCGACGATCGCCAGCGTGGACGCGCGTCCATTCTTCAGGATCGAGAGATAGGTGCCGCGCTTGCCGTTCTCGCGCACGATGTTCGTCTGCACGCCGCCGCCTTCGCGCACCTGCGCGACGTCGTTGACGTACACCATCGCTCCGTTCACCTGACGGATGGGCAGGTCGCCGAGCTGCCGCGCCGAATCGGTGCTCGAGAGCATGCGCACGTAGTACTCGCGCGACCCCATCTTCGCCGTACCGGCGGGGAGGATGACGTTCTGCGCGTTCACCGCGCGGCTCACGTCACCAGGCGAAAGCCCCTTCGCGTACAGCGCCTGCGGGTCGATGTCCACGTTCACGGTGCGCTGCACGCCGCCGAAGGCGGGGAGCACGCCGGCGCCGTGTACGGTGCCGAGCGGGATGCGGATGAAGTTCGTCCCGAGGTCGCTCAGCTCCGCCTCGGTGCGCTGCGGGCTCGCGACGCCGAGCTGGAGGATCGGAACGTCCGTCGCGTTGAACCGCACCATGAACGGCGGCGAGATCCCCGGCGGCATGATGCGCGTGATCCCCTGCGACGAGGCCGTGAGCTGCGCCATCCCGGCCTGCACGTCCGCGTCGGGCTGGAAGTACAGCTTGATGATGCTCAGTCCGTTCAGCGACTGCGACTCGATGTGTTCGATGTCGTTGACGTAGC
>JAEKKK010000002.1 GCA_019510405.1 Gemmatimonadota bacterium
CCCTGATCGCGCTCGTCTTCGCTTCAGTCCATCACATCCCACTTCGGAGGCCAGCCATGCCGTTCGCCACTCGTCATCGCAACGATCCCATGCCGACGCTGTCGCCGCTCGCTGCGCTCGAGGTCCACCACGTGTGGGACGTCGCCTTCATGGCCGGCCTGCAACAGCGCAGCGAAGCGGAGATCGGCGCGCGATTCGCCGACGGTCATCGCCCATACGTCGCGTGGCGCGACGAGATGCCGGCGGCGTTCGGCTGGGTCGCCACGCGGACGGCGAGCATCGGCGAGCTGGGCGCCACCTTCGCCATCCCCGACGGCGAGCGGTATCTCTGGAACTTCGTGACGCTCCCGACGCATCGCGGGCTCGGCATCTACCCTCGGCTGCTGCAGGCGATCGTCGCCGAGGAGTCGCGCGAGGCGGAGCGGTTCTGGATCGGCTACGCGCCGGAGAATCACGCCTCCGGCTCGGGGATCGCGAAGGCGGGCTTCACGACGCTGGCCGAGATGTCGTTCGACGCGCAGGGCCGGCCCGCGCTCCACGCGATGGTTCCCGGTGGGGCGGCGCGCGCGGCGAGCGTGCTCGGCCTGCGTGAGACGACGGAGCCGCTCACTCCATGCTGGCGCTGTGCGCGCGCGGGGCGGCCGGGGATGTTCTGCGCGGAAGGGAGCTGCCGCTGCGACTATCAGCAACCGAAGAGCGGCTGCGCGGCATGAGCTCTCGGCGGGCGACACCGCCGTCGCGAGCTGCTGACCTTCATGGTGCGGGCGAACATGGCGGCGCTGGCGGCCGGGCTGGGGTGATCGGTCAGCGGCGGGCGAGCAGCGCGTCGACCGAGTACGGCCCCGCACCCGCCGCACTCATATAGAGGAAGACGAAGCAGAGCAGCACCGCCGGCTCGCCGCGATTGACGAGTGGGACGATGTCCACCGGCGCGTGGACGAGGAAGTACGCGAACGCCATCAGCCCCGAGAGCACGAAGGCCGTCGGACGCGTGAACAGCCCCATGATGATCAGGGTGCCGCCGATCAGCTCGAGCCACGACGCGACCCAGAGGCGCGAGAAGACGGCGGGCGCGCTGGTGAACGGCTTCGCGGGGTTGTTCGGGATGCCGAACGCCTGCGCCGTCGCATGCTCGAACAGCACGAGCGCGGACACGATGCGCAGCGCGAGCAGTGTGAGGCCGGCGAGCCTCGCGCGCCAGCCCGGCCCGGTGTCGGTCACTCGAATCTCCACGTTCGTCCCCGTGTCCAGCGTGTCCGCCAGCGCCACCCGGTCTGGGCGCCCGCTCGGCTCGGCTGGCCGGAGTTGCATGCAGACGGCGGGCCTCGCGCTCCGGTATGGGTCGCCCAGTGTACTCATGGAGTCGCCTGGATCACGTCATCCTGTCGCAGAACGCCTTCCCTCCTCCCCCCGCCCGGGTCCGCGCGGTAATCTGTAGGTCCCCGCAGGCATCACCGTGCCGTTCTCCTCCCTGTCCTCCCCCGCGTTGCACGCCGAAGGCACGTCGCCCGAGCCAGTCCGGGCGAGCGTGCTCCTCGTCGACGACCGCCCCGAAAACCTCTTCGCGCTCGAGGCGATCCTCGATCCGCTCCGCGTGCGCCTCGTCCGGGCGGGCTCCGCCGAGGAAGCGCTGCGCGCCGTGGTGGCGAACGACTTCGCCGTCATCGTGCTCGACGTGCAGATGCCGAGGATGAACGGCTACGAGGTGGCGCAGCGGATCAAGCGGATGGCGCCGCCGCAGCTTGCGCCGATCATCTTCGTCACCGCGCTCGACCGCGACCGGCGGCAGGTGCACACCGGCTACGAGTCCGGCGCCGTCGATTACCTGTTCAAGCCGCTCGACCCCGACGTCGTGCGTCAGAAGGTCGCCGCGTTCGTGCGGCTGTGGAAAGAGCGCGAGGCCGAGGCGCTTCGGCAGCGCCAGCGCTATGCCGACCTCACCGAGGACGCGCGCGAGAGCGAGCTGCGCTACCGCACGCTGTTCGAGTCGCTCGACGAGGGGTTCTGCATCTGCGAGATGCTGTTCGAGGACGGCCAGGCGATCGACTATCGCTTTCTCGAGACCAACCCGGCGTTCGTGCGGCAGTCGGGGCTCGCGGACGCGGTCGGACGCACGGCTCGCCAGCTCACCCCCGGGCTCGAGCCGCACTGGTTCGAGCGGTACGGCCGCGTCGCGCTCACGGGCGAGCCGGTGCGGTTCGAGAGCGGGTCCGCGGCGTTGCAGCGCTGGTTCGACGTGTTCGCCTTCCGGATCGGTCGCCCGGAGGACCGGCGCGTGGCGATGCTGTTCACCGACATCACCGCCAAGCACGAGGCACGGATCGAGCGCGAGACGTTGCTGCGCGCCCTCGACCTGGAGCGCACCCGCCTGGAGGACGTCTTCCAGCAGGCGCCGGTGGCGGTGGCGGTGCTGCGCGGCCGCTCGGCGTCCGAGCTGGTGTACGAGCTCGTGAACCCGCGCTACGTCGAGATGACGCCGCAGCGTCGCTCCCCGGTCGGTCGCCGCCTCGGCGAAGTGATCCCGGAAGCGCGCGAGGCGCTGTTCGACGTGCTGCAGCACGTGCTCGACACCGGGACGCCCTTCGAGGCGAAGGACTATCGCGTCCCGCTCGACCGCGACCAGGACGGTGTGCCGGAGGACTACTTCTTCAACTTCGTCTTCCATCCGCTGCGCGAGGCGGACGGCACGGTGTCGGGGATCGTCGACATCGGCACCGAGGTGACGGAGAGCGTGCGCGCGCGGCGCGAGGCGGAGCGGCTGCAGCACGTGGCCGAGGCGGCGGAGCGCCGGCTCGCCTTCCTCGCCGAGGCGAGCGTGTGACTCGCCGGCTCGCTCGACGTGGAGGCGACGCTGGCGACGATCGCCGAGCTGGCGGTGCCGAAGCTCGCCGACTGGTGCTTCGTCGAGGTGCTCGAGGAGGGACGCGTGCGCCCGGTGGCCATCGCGCACGTGCGCCCGGAGATGGTGCAACGCGCACAGGCGTCGCTCGCGCGCAATCCGGTCGACCTGAACGCGGCGTGGGGCACGCCGCAGGTGCTGCGCACGGGGGAGCCGCTGCTCCTGCCGGAGATCCCCGACGAAGCGTGGGTGTCGGTGGCGCAGGACGAGGAGCATCTCGCGCTCCTTCGCTCGGTCGCGATGCGCTCGCTGATCATGGTGCCGCTCAAGGACCCGAGCGGCCGCCCCACGGCGGTGCTGTCGCTCGTGTCGGGCGAATCGGGGCGCACCTTCGACGAGGCGGATCTGGAGATGGCGATGGAGGTGGCGCGCCGCGCCGGCGCCGCGCTCGCGAACGCGCGGCTGGTCGAAGCCGAGCGTTCGGCGCGCACCGAGGCGGAGTCGGCGAGCCGCACGAAGAGCCAGTTCCTCGCGAACATGAGCCACGAGCTGCGCACGCCGCTCAACGCGATCGCCGGCCACGTGCAGCTCATCGACATGGGGATCTACGGCCCGGTGAGCGAGGCGCAGCACGACGCGCTCATGCGCGTGGAGCGCGCGCAGCGCCACCTGCTCGGCCTCATCAACGACGTGCTGAACTACGCGCGCATCGAGGCGGGGCGCGTCGAGTACGATCTGTCGCCCGTGCCCGTCCACGAGCTGCTGATGGACATGCTGCCGATGGTGGAATCGCAGGTGGCGGCGAAGTCGCTCGCGCTCGAGACGACGCTCCCCGACACAGGGGAGACGGAAGTGGCCTACGCCTGGGCCGACCGCGACAAGCTGGCGCAGGTGCTGCTCAACGTGCTCTCGAACGCGATCAAGTTCACCCCCGAGGGCGGGCGGATCACGGCGTCAGTCGATACCGACGCGAACTCGCACGTCGTCGTGCGCATCAGCGACACCGGCGTCGGCATTCCGGCGGACAAGCTGGAGGCGGTGTTCGAGCCCTTCGTCCAGGTCCGCTCCGACCTCACGCGCATCACGGAGGGCACGGGACTCGGCCTCTCGATCAGCCGCGATCTCGCGCGCGGCATGGGCGGCGACCTCCGCGCGCCGAGCGAGCTCGGTGTGGGCTCGACGTTCGAGCTCGTGCTTCGCCGCGTGTCGGAGGT
>JAEKKK010000003.1 GCA_019510405.1 Gemmatimonadota bacterium
ACCGGGGGGGGTGGTGCGCCCCAGCCTAGTTGGCGGCTAGTTCTCCGGGCTGACGGTGACGGCGGTGCCGTAGGCGCAGATCTCGGTCCAGCCGTTGCCGATCTCGCTGGTGTCGAAGCGCATCCCGACGATGGCGTTCGCGCCGCGCTGGACGGCCTCCTCGACCATCCGCTGGCGCACCTGCTGCCGGCTGTCGACGAGCGCCTGGGTCTGGCCCTTCAGCTCACCGCCGAACAGCGACTTGAAGCCCGAGCCGAACACCGAGAAGGCGTTGCGGGAGCGGACGGTGAGGCCCATGACCTCCCCTTGGCAGGACAGCACCCGGTAGCCGGGGAGGTCGAAGGTGGTCGTGATCATCTGGATGGGGATCATGACGGGAACGTACGCGGCGTCACCCCTCGTCGGGCGGAGGACCGGGCCGTACGCTTCCGCCCGTGGCGACGACCGAGCTCGATCTGCAGCTGGCCCTCATGGCACGCCGGCTGTCCAAGCCCGTCCGCCTGCACGGCCCGTCGGGGTTCACGGTGCTCGACCGGCCGGCGTACCAGGCGCTGTGGCGGATCGTGGACGAGGGCCCGCTCCGCCCGACGACGCTGGCGGGGCTGCTCGAGGTCGACCTGTCGGTGGTGAGCCGGCAGGTGCGCGCGCTGGAGGACGTCGGGTTCGTGCAGCGCCAGACCGACCCGGCCGACGCCCGCGCGTCCCTGGTGAGCGCCACCGACTCGGGCCGGCAGGCCTTCGAGCGGACGCGGCAGCAGCGCACCGAGGTGCTCAACGAGGTGCTGGCCGGCTGGCCGGAGGACGAGCGGGCGACGTTCGTCGCGCTGCTGGCACGGTTCAACGACCAGCTGGAGGCCTCGATCGCGCGCCGGCAGGCGGAGAGCTCCGGCGGCTAGACCGGGTCGACGTGGAAGGAGTTCTGCGCCACCTCGAGGCTTCCTGACACCAGCGCCTCCACGGCGTCCGCGGCCCGGTCCACCAGGAAGCCGAGCTCCTTGCGCTCGGTGGCGCTGAAGTCCTTCAGCACGAAGTCCGCGGGGTCCTGCCGCCCGGGAGGCCGGCCGATGCCGAATCGCACCCGCAGGTAGTCCTTGGTCCCGAGGCTCTTCGTCACCGAGCGCAGCCCGTTGTGACCGTTGTCCCCACCGCCGCGCTTGAGCCGCAGCGACGCGAACGGGATGTCGAGCTCGTCGTGCACGACGACGATCCGCTCCACCGGCACCTTGAAGAAGTCACGCAGGCTCGCGACCGGGCCGCCGGACTCGTTCATGTAGCACTTGGGCTTCGCCAGCACGACGCGCTGGCCGGCGAGCCGGCCCTCGACGACGTCCGCCCGGCCCTTGTGCGCCTTGAAGCGCGCACCCATCCGCTCGGCGAGCAGCTCGACGACGTGGAAGCCCACGTTGTGCCGGTTCCCCGCGTACGACGGGCCGGGGTTGCCCAGACCGACGACCAGCCAGAGGTCGTCTGCCATGCGCGGGGCTTACTCCTCGGAGGCGGGCGCCTCGTCGGCAGCAGCCTCCGGGGCCTCCGCGGTCTCCTCGGCAGGGGCCTCCTCGGCGGCCTCCGCCGGGGCGAGCTCGGCCGCCGCGGCGTCCAGCTCGGCCTCCAGCGCCTCGGCCGTGGGGGCACCAAGGCCCTGGACCAGGACGGTCTCGGGGTCGTCGACGAGGGTCGCGCCGGCGGGGAGCTTCACGTCGGACGCGTGGATCGTGCCGCCGACCTTGAGGCCCTCGATGCTGACCTCGAACCCGGTCGGCAGGTGCGTCGCCTCGGCCTCGACCGAGAGCGTGGACCGCTGCTGGTCGACGAGCACGTCGGGCGCGGCACTGCCGACGAGCGTCAGCGGCACGTCGACGGTGACCTTCTCACCGCGGCGGACGGCGACGAGGTCGACGTGCTCCAGCGTGCGGCGGATGGGGTCGCGCACGACGACCTTCGGCAGCGCGAGCTGCTCGCCGTCCTCGGTCTGCAGCGCGAGCAGCGCGTTCGAGTCGTGCTTGAGGGCGAGCATCAGCTCGTGCCCCGGCAGCGCGAAGTGGCGGGGCTTGTCGCCGTGGCCGTAGAGGACGGCGGGCACCTTGCCGGCACGGCGGGTGCGGCGGGCCGGGCCCTTGCCGAACTCGGTACGGGCCTCGGCGACGATGCGGACCTCGGACACGGCGGAACTCCTCGAAACGACTGCAAGCTGTGGGCGCGCGGAAGGGCGCAGCGGGAAAGTCTACCGGACCAGCCGATCAGCCCCCCGTACGCGCATGAATGGATACCGCGCGGGCGAATCTGGCGTCAGATCGGCCGCTCAGTATCCATTCATGCTGCCTCTCAGGCGGCCCCGTCGAACAGGCTCGTCACGGAGCCGTCCTCGAAGACCTCGCTGATCGCCCGGGCCACCAGCGGCGCGATCGAGAGCACCGTCAGCTTGTCGAAGCGGTTCTCGTCGGGGACCGGGAGCGTGTTGGTGATGATCGTCTCGGTCACCCGGCTGTTCTTGAGCCGGTCGATGGCCGGCCCGCTCAGCACGCCGTGCGTGGCGGTCACGATCACGTCGAGGGCGCCGGCGTCGAAGAGCACGTCGGCCGCCTTCGTGATGGTCCCGGCGGTGTCGATCATGTCGTCGACGAGGACGCAGACGCGGCCCTCGACGTCACCGACGACCCGGTTGGCGACGACCTGGTTGGCCACCAGCGGGTCGCGGGTCTTGTGGATGAACGCCAGGGGGCAGCCGCCCATCCGGTCCGACCACCGCTCCGACACCCGGACACGGCCGGAGTCCGGCGAGACGATGGTCATGTTCGACGAGTCGTACTTCTCCGCCACGTGGTCCGCGAGCAGCGGCAGCGCGAACAGGTGGTCGACGGGCCCGTCGAAGAAGCCCTGGATCTGGGCGGTGTGCAGGTCGACGCTCATGAGCCGGTCGGCCCCTGCCGTCTTGAACATGTCGGCGATCAGCCGGGCGCTGATGGGCTCGCGGCCGCGGTGCTTCTTGTCCTGCCGGGCGTACGGGTAGAACGGCATCACGACGGTGATGCGCTTGGCCGAGGCGCGCTTGAGCGCGTCGACCATGAGCAGCTGCTCCATGACCCAGGTGTTGATCGGCGCCGCGTGGCTCTGCATGACGAACGCGTCGCAGCCGCGCACCGACTCCTCGAAGCGGACGAAGATCTCGCCGTTGGCGAAGTCGTACGCCGCCGTCGGCACCGGCTCCACCCCGAGCTCTTTGCCGACCTCCTCGGCCAGCCCCGGGTAGGCACGTCCCGTGAACAGCATCAGGTTCTTGCGGCTGTCGATCTCGAGGCCACTCATGCGGGCTCTTCCCCCTCGGCGGGACGCCGCGTGGCGGTCCAGCCCTCGATGTTGCGCTGTCTCGCCCGGCCGACGCCCAGTGCGCCGTCGGGAACGTCTTCGGTGATGGCCGACCCGGCCGCCGTGTAGGCGCGGTCGCCGACGCTCACCGGTGCCACCAGGCTGTTGTTGCTGCCGACCCGGGCGTCGTCGCCGATGGTCGTGCGGTGCTTCTCGCGCCCGTCGTAGTTGACGAAGATCGTGCCCGCCCCCACGTTGCTGCGCTCGCCGATCGTGGCGTCGCCGACGTAGGACAGGTGCGGCACCTTCGTGTCGTCGCCGATCTGGGCGCTCTTCGTCTCCACGAAGCCGCCGATCTTGCCCCGGGCCCCGAGGACGGTGCCGGGGCGGACGTAGCTGAACGGCCCGACGGAGGCTTGCTCACCGATCACCGCACCGATGACCTCGCTGCGCCGCACCTGCGCGCCCGCGTGCACGTGGGTGTCGGTCAGGGTCGTGTCGGGTCCGATGACGGCGCCGGCCGCCACCGTCGTACCGCCGTGGAGCTGGGTGTTGGGCTTCACCGTCACGTCCGCGGCCAGCTGCACGTCGACGTCGATCCAGGTGGTCTGCGGGTCGAGCACCGCCACGCCGTTGCGCATGTGCTCGGCGACGATCCGGTTCCGCAGGACGCGAGCCAGGTCGGCGAGCTGCGCCCGGTC
>JAEKKK010000090.1 GCA_019510405.1 Gemmatimonadota bacterium
GGCACCTACACGCCGCCCGGGCACTGGAATGCGATTGCATCTTCCTACGTGCGCGACGCGCGCATGAGCGAGGTGCGCGCCGCCCGCGTGTACGCGCTGCTCAACATCGCCATGCACGATGTGTCCATCGGCTGCTGGGACTCGAAGATGAAGTACTTCAACCCGCGGCCGTCGCAGCTCGATCCGTCGATCAAGACCGTGATCGGCCTGCCCAACTTTCCCAGCTTCCCCTCGGGGCATTCGACCTACTCAGGCGCCGCCGCCACGGTGCTCGGCAGCCTCTTTCCACAGGGTGCCGCGACGTTCGACGCCATGGCCGACGAAGCCGGTATCTCCCGCATGTACGGCGGCATCCACTACCGGTCCGACATCGTGCAGGGCAAGGCGCACGGCAAGCGGATTGGGGCGTGGGTGCTCAACTTCGCCAAGGGAGACGGAGTCAACTGACCGGCCGGGCGGCTCCGGCCGGCGCCTGTCCCGCCCCATCTACCCCCAACCGAGGACTGGACTGACGTCCGGAGGCCCACTAAGTTCCCAGGTCTCAACACTTTCAGCCTCAACCCGGGCTCTGCTGCCCCGAGCGTTCATATGCATGCCTTCATCGAAACCCAGAAAGAGTGGCTCCGCACCAACCTTCCTCCCTTCCGGGCCGGTGACACGCTGCGCGTGAACGTCCGCGTGAAGGAGGGTGAGAAGGAGCGCGTTCAGGCGTTCGAAGGTGTCTGCATCGCCCGCCGCGGCTCGGGAGTCAGCGCGACCTTCACGGTGCGCAAGATCTCCAACGGCGTCGGTGTCGAGCGCATCTTCCCCCTCCACAGCCCGATGCTCGCCGACATCCAGGTCGTGCGGCGCGGCCGCGTGCGGCGCGCGAAGCTCTACTACCTGCGCCACCTCACCGGCAAGGCGACCCGCATCAAGGAGCGGAAGGCCAAGGTGTCGGTGCCGCAGACCGGCGCCCCCGCCGCGGAGTAGGCCGCACTACTCGCTCCGGCAGTGCCGCGCCGCTGGAGCGCACTCGAGCAGGAGCTGCGCGTCTCGCGCGGGCCGCTGCTCGCCGGAGTCGATGAAGTCGGACGGGGCCCCCTCGCGGGCCCCGTCGTCGCATGCGCCGTGGTCATGCCCCCTGAGTCGCGCGCCATCCGCGGCGTCGACGACTCGAAGGCGCTCGACGGACCGGAGCGCGAGAAGCTGGCGAAGCGCATCCGCGAGCGCGCCCTGGCGATCGGCATCGGCGCGGCCTCCGTGCGCGAGATCGACCGGATCAACATCTACCACGCGGCAGTCCTCGCGATCCGGCGTGCGATCACGCGATTGCCCGTGATGCCGCATCACGTGCTCATCGACGGCAATCCGATCCGCACGCTCGGCATCGAGCACACGGCGGTCGTCGGTGGCGACGCGTGCTGTCACTCCATCGCCTGTGCCTCGATCGTCGCCAAGGTCACGCGCGACCGGTTGATGCGCGCGCTGGCACGCCGTCATCCGCACTACCGCTGGGAGACGAACGTCGGCTACGGCACCGCCGAGCATCACGCGGGGCTGGCGTCGCACGGGATCACGGCGCATCATCGACGCTCGTTCACGCCCGTGGCGCAGCTCAATCTCGCGCTCGAGGTTGCACCTCCAGCCGAGGCGCAGGCACTCGCCGACGCGTTGCAGGACATCCTCGCGCCGGAGTCGGCAGCGTTGCGGGATGTGCTCGCGCCGGAACCGACCCTGCAGCCGGACGTCTTCCCACCGGAGTCGAATCCGTGACCTCGCACAACGTCTTTCGCGACGGCCTGTTCGACGGACAGGTCGCACTGATCACCGGCGGAGGGAGCGGCATCGGCCGCGGCATCGCGGACGTCCTCGCGTCGCTCGGTGCGCACGTGGTGCTCGCGAGCCGGAAGCAGGAGCGCGTCGAGCAGGCTGCCGCCGAGATCCGCGCCGCCGGTGGACGGGCCAGTGGCGTCGCGGTCGACGTCCGGGAGCAGGAGCGCGTGCAGCGCACGATCGCCGACGTGCAGCGCGAGCACGGACGGATCGACCTGCTCGTCAACAACGCGGCGGGCAACTTCTACGCGCCGTCGGAGTCGCTGTCGGCCAATGCGTGGAAGAGCGTGATCGAGATCGATCTGTACGGCACCTTCTTCTGCTCGCAGGCGGTGCTCCCCGTCATGCGGGCGCAGGGCGGCGGCGTCATCATCAACATCTCGATGACGCTGCACTACCGCGGATGGCCGCTGATGGCGCATGCGTCGGCGGCGAAGGCGGGAATCGATGCGCTGACGCGGACGCTCGCGCTCGAGTGGGCGCGCGATCGGGTGCGCGTCAATGCGATCGCGCCGGGACCCATCCCGACCGAGGGGGTGAAGAAGGCGTTCGCGCCGCCGCCCTCCGCCGATGGCGCGGTAGACGTCTTCGCGCAGGAGCGCGCGATGGACGACTATGCGAAGCGGATGATCCCGCTGCGGCGATTCGGCTCGCCGGAGGACATCGCGAACATGGTGGCGTATCTCGCGTCGCCCGCCGGCGCGTGGATCACCGGCGCGATCATGGTCGTCGATGGCGGGGAGTGGCTCGCGAAGCCGCCACTCCCGAAGTGACCCGGGCGGGTCTCGAACCCGCGACCTACGGATTAAAAGTCCGTTGCTCTACCAGCTGAGCTACCGGGTCGGCATGCGTAATATAGCCCGGGTGCGCTACGCGAACTTGGGCGCGGCAAACAGTGGCGCCGAGACGAGTGCCGTGCCGCCGCGCAGCCGTGGATAGGCGGAGGCCAGCTCGGGAACGATCGGCGTCGCCGCCGCCATGTCGGTCAGCGCTCGTGCGGCGATCTCGGCGCGGATCGTCGGCTCGAGCTGCTCCCACGCTTCCGTGATCTCTCCCCCGACGACGATCTGCGTCGGGCTGAGTGTCTTGATGATCACCGACAGGCCGGCGCCGAGGTGGCGCGCCGTGACCTGGAGTGCATCTACTGCGCGGGCCTCGCCGGCGAGCGCGCGGCTCACCACTTCGGCGATCGTCACGCCGGAGGAGGGCAGGAGGGCGCGCGCCGTCGCCGGGGAAAACTCCTTCCCGAGGTAGCGGCACACGGTCGCCAGGTTGGACGTGTAGACCTCGAGGCAGCCGTGGCCACCGCACAGGCAGTCCGGTCCATCGGCGGTCAGCGGGACGTGGCCGAACTCCCCCGCCGAATTCGTCTGGCCGCGCACGACCTGCCCGTTGACGACCACCCCCGCGCCGATGCCGTCGGAGACGGTGACGTAAACGAAGTCCGTCGGTACCGTGGCGCCGGGGCGGCCGAGCCACATCTTCGCGAGGGCGCAGGCGATCGGCGCATTCTCGACGTGGACCGGAAGGCCGAGCGCCTCCTCGAGCGGGGTCTTGATGTCGACGTTACGCCACCCGAGCTGCGGGGCGTTGAGCACCTGGCCGGAGACAGCGTCCACCATCCCCGGCACGACGAGGCCGATCCCCTCGCACTTCCGCGACGCCCCGTGCAGGGCGAGGAGGTTCCGGACTCGCGTCTGCAACTCGGGCACGAGCGCGTTCAGGTCTTCGATCGTGTCGAACGTCTCCATCGCGATCGAGTTGCCGCTGAAGTCCGTCAGCATGATGTAGGTGCTGCTGAAACGGATGTCGATCGCGATGACGAGCCGGTCGTGGGTCCGGACGTACAGCATCTGCGGCCGGCGGCCGCGCGGCGAATCGACGGTGTCGCCCTCGTAGAGCGCGCCCTGCGCGATCAGCTCCGCTGTCAGGTAGGTGACCATCCCCCGCCCGATCTTCATCCGCCGCGCGAGCTCGGCGCGCGAGATCGGCTCGTGCTCGCGCACCAGATTCAGGAGGATCTGGAGGTTGATCTCCCGCGGAGTCCAGCGCGTGGCGCGAACGAAGCTGCGAGTGTTGATCTTCCTCATGGGGGGCGATAGGGAGATATTGCGTTCCCACTGCGGCAGGCGTACACTCAACCGCCGACTTTGTTCTTTGTCAGAACATTCGTGCTCCGGGCACCCCCGCACAAGAGTCCGATTCCAGCCGGAAGCTGGTCGTCCGGGCCCGACGCCGGGTAGGATTGTTCACCAAAAGAGCAAAGCGGTGCGCGACGGATGGTCTCGCCCGCGCGGTTGCTCGTCTCCCCGATCCCGCTCGCGATGACCGCCGCCCCCGCCTTTGCCCTCCACCCGGACCGCTTCTTCGACGCCGAGCCGTCCGTGCGCCGCGCCGCCCGCACCCTCTATGAAGAGATGCGCGGGCTGCCGCTCGTCTGCCCGCACGGTCACGTCGACCCGTCGCTCCTGTCGGAGGACCGGGCGTTTCCCGAGCCGGCCGCCCTGCTGATCACGCCCGATCACTACCTGTTCCGGATGCTCTTCTCGCAGGGCGTGTCGATGGAGTCGCTCGGCGTACCGACCCGCGATCCGAAGGCGGCCATCGAGCGTGATCCGCGCAAGGTGTGGCGCATCTTCGCTGCGAACTATCACCTGTTCCGCGGCACACCATCACGCGCGTGGCTCGACTACGAGCTGCACGAGCTGTTCGGCGTGCGCGAGCGCCTCGGCGCCGACTCAGCCGATCGCATCTACGATCAGATCGACGAGCGGTTGAAATCCGCCGAGTTCAAGCCGCGCGCGCTCTTCGGTCGCTTCAACATCGAGGTGCTCGCGACGACCGACGCGGCCACCGACGATCTGCCACATCATCGCACCATCCGTGAGTCGGGATGGAACGGCCGCGTCGTGCCGACCTTCCGCCCCGACGCACTCTTCCGCCTCGCGGCGCCGACGTGGCGCGGCGAGCTCGCCGCACTGGAGCGCGTCCACGGCGCGTCGATCGGCGGGTTTACCGAGTTCCGCGACGCGCTCGTCGCGCGGCGAGCCATGTTCCGCTCGCTCGGCGCCACCGCCACCGATCACGCCGTCGAGGAACCGTACACCGAGCGACTCTCTCCCGATGCGGTGGACGCGCTGTTCGCCAAGGCGCTGCGCGGCGATGCCGAGGCCGCGGATCAGAAGCGCTTCGAGGCGCACATGCTGATGGAGATGGCGCAGATGTCGGTGGACGACGGGCTCGTGATGCAGCTGCATCCCGGCTCGCTGCGCGATCACAACTCGCAGCTGTTCGCCCGCTTCGGCCCCGACAAGGGCGCGGACATCCCCCTGCGCACCGAGTACACGCGCAACCTGCGCGCGATGCTCGACGCGTTCGGCAGCGATCCGCGCTTCCGCATCGTGCTCTTCACGCTCGACGAGACGACCTACTCGCGCGAGCTGGCGCCGCTCGCTGGACATTATCCGGCGGTCCGCCTCGGGCCCGCGTGGTGGTTCCACGATTCCGTCGAGGGGATGACGCGCTATCGCCAGCTCACCACCGAGACGGCAGGGATCTACAACACCGCCGGCTTCAACGACGACACGCGCGCCTTCTGCTCGATCCCGGCGCGGCACGACCTGGCGCGCCGCGTCGACGCGAACTGGCTCGGTGGTCTCGTGGCACGCCACGTGATCGAGATGGACGAGGCACGCGCGATGGGGCGTGCGCTCGCCTACGAGCTGGCGCGCGAGACGTACAAGTTCGACGTGGCGTCCGCGCCGGCGAGTGCGGGGCCGAGGCACTCGGTGCTGGCGGGCGCCACGGCGTGACCGCCGCGCCGACCCGACTCGCGCGCGCCGTGCGCGTCCACCCCAGCGACGACGTCGCGGTGGCGGTGGACCCACTCGAGCCGGGTGACGTGATCACCGTCGGCGGCGACACGGTCGGCATTCGTGAAGCGATCCCCGCCGGCCACAAGGTCGCGCTGCACGCGCTCGGTGTCGGCGACGTCGTGCACAAGTACGGCTGGGCGATCGGACGGCTGACCGCGGCCGTCGAAGCGGGCGGCTGGATCCACTCGCACAACCTCAAGACCCAGCTCGAGGGCACGCTCGATTACAGCTACGAGCCGACGCAACGCGTCGATGCCCCACGCGCCGAGCGTACCTGGGAGGGATTCAAGCGCGCCGACGGGCGCGTCGGCACGCGCAACGAGGTGTGGGTCATCAACACCGTCGGCTGTGTGAACTGGGCGGCGGAGAAGATCGCCCGCTCGGCGAACGAGCGTTTCGCCGGCGTGATCGACGGCGTGCACGCGTTCGCACATCCATATGGTTGCAGCCAGCTCGGGGACGATCTCGGACACACGCGCCAGCTGCTCGCCGGCCTGATGCGGCATCCGAACGCGGGCGGCGTGCTCGTGCTCGGGCTGGGCTGCGAGAACAACCAGATGGATGCCTTGCTTGCTGCCGCTGGTGAGGTCGATCGGAGCCGCATTCGATTCTTCAATACGCAGGACGTGTTCGACGAGGTGCAGTCGGGCGTCGCCGCACTGGACGAGCTGGTCGAGCGCATGCGCGACGACCGTCGCGAGACGGTGCCGGCGTCCGCGCTGGTGCTCGGGAACAAGTGCGGCGGCTCGGACGGGTTCAGCGGCATCACGGCCAACCCGCTCGTCGGGCGCGTGGCCGATCGCCTCACCGCGGTGGGGGGCACCGTGCTGCTGACGGAAGTGCCGGAGATGTTCGGCGCGGAGCGCGTGCTGATGAATCGCGCCGCGAGCGAGCCGGTCTACCGCGACGTGGTCGGCATGGTGAACTCCTTCAAGGAATACTTCCTCCGCCATGGACAGCCGGTGTACGAGAACCCGTCGCCGGGCAACAAGGCGGGCGGATTGACGACGCTCGAGGAGAAATCGCTCGGCGCAATCCAGAAGGGCGGCGCCTCGACGGTGACGTCGGTGCTGCGCTACGGACAGCAGGTGCGCGTGCCGGGCCTGGCGCTGCTGGAGGCCCCGGGCAACGACGGCGTGTCGTCCACCGCGATGGTGGCGAGCGGCGCGACCGTCCTCTGCTTCACGACGGGGCGAGGCACGCCGCTCGGGTTTCCGGCGCCCACGATCAAGGTGGCGTCGAACTCGGAGATCGCGCGCAAGAAGCCGCACTGGATCGACTTCGACGCCGGCCGACTGCTCGACGACCCCGCCGCGATGGAGCGCCTCGCCGACGAGCTGCTGGAGTTCGTCCTCGACGTCGCGAGCGGCAAGACTCTCACGAACAACGAGCGGAACGACGTCCGCGAGATCGCCATCTGGAAGGAAGGAGTGACGCTCTAGGATGTCCGTGCGCCCCACACTGTCTCCGGACGTCGCCCTCGCGCTACCGCGCCGCGACGATCTCATTGCGCCCTCGAAGGAGCAGCTCGCGCTGCCCGAGAGCGCCGTCCAATTCGGCACGGGTGCGCTGCTGCGCGGACTCGTCGACGCCATCCTCGACGAGGCGAACCGGCAGGGCTGGTTCGGCGGCCGCGTCGTGATGATCGGATCGACCGGGAGCGGCCGAGATCGCGCACTCAATGACCAGGCCGGACTGTTCACCCTCGTGACGCAGGGGCTGGTCGACGGTGATGCGACGCGCGACTTCCGCGTCGTGTCCTCGGTGAGTCGTGCGCTGGCCGCGTCGAGCCAGTGGGCGGAAGTGCTGCGCTGCGCCGAGAACAGTGATCTCGAGCTGATCTTCTCGAACACGACGGAGGTTGGCATCGTCCTCGACGAGAGCGACGCTGCCGTCGCGCCACCGAGCACGGCGCCGCGCTCGTTCCCCGCCAAGCTCGCCGCCTTCCTCCTGCATCGCGCGCGTACGTTCGGGTTCGACGCCGCACGAGCACCGATTGTCATCCCGACGGAGCTGATCGAGGACAACGGCGACAAGCTTCGCGAGATCGTCGTCACGCTGGCGCAGCGGTGGAAGGTCGAGCCGGCATTCCTCCAATGGCTGGAGCACGTCCGGTTCTGCAACACGCTCGTGGACCGCATCGTGCCGGGCGCGCCAGGCGAGGGATACGCCGAGGAGCTGCGGTCGCTGCTCCCGTACGACGACGGGATGACGACGATCTGCGAGCCGTATCGGCTGTTCGCCATCGAGGGTGACGCCGAGCTGCGTGAGCGGCTGCGCTTCCCGGCCGCGGATGCCGGCGTCATCGTGGCGGAGAGCATCCGGCCGTACCGCCTCAGGAAGGTGCGCCTGCTCAATGGCGCGCACACCAGCTTCGTGTCGCTGGCGCTGCTCGCGGGGTGCACGACGGTGCGTGAGGCAGTGGAGCATCCCACGCTCGGCGCCTTCCTCCGCGCCGCGCTGCTCGACGAGATCGTGCCGAGTGTGGACGTGCCCGGTGCCGAGCAGTTCGCGCGCGAGGTGATGGACCGCTTCGCGAATCCGTTCCTGGAGCATCAGCTCTGGGACATCACGCTGCAGGGGACGACGAAGTTCAGGGTGCGCGTGGTGCCGTCGATCCTCGACTACGCGCGGCGCAGCGGGAACTCCCCGCGCGCCCTCGCCCTCGGCTTCGCCGGTTTCCTCGCTTTCCAGGATGGCGCGCTGCAGGCGAAGCGCCGCGCGGCCGGCGAGACGGTGCCTGCCGACGCGACGGGCGATCAGGTGCGCGCGTACTGGTCCGGGGTGGACGACTCGGCGGACGGGCTGAGGGCCTTCGTGCGCGTGGTGTGCGCCGATTCCGAGCTGTGGGGTGCGGACCTGACGAGCGTGCCCGGATTCGTCGAGCAGGTGGCGGACCACCTTCACACGATCCGGTCGCGCGGCGCCGTGGCCGCGATCGCAGCACTCGAGCTTCCCTCCCTCCGGTGACGGAGCCACGATCCGCCGCACCCGACGAAGGATCCACGTCGGCGGAGGATCGTAAGGGCGCGACCTCCACGCGCCGCGAGTTCGTGAAGGTTGCCGCGGCGGCGAGTGTCGCGGCGCTGTTGCCAGCCGCGCGCGCATCGGCGATCGGCGGCGTTGACGCCGCGATCCCTGGCGCGGTCGAGGAGCACGGGTGGTCGCGTGTCCCGACGATCCTGGCGCGCATCAAGCCGCCGCGCTTCCCGAACCGCGAGTTCCCGATCACGCGCTACGGCGCGAAGGGCGACGGCGTCACCGACTGCTCGGACGCATTCAGGCGCGCGATCACGGCGTGCACGGCCGCCGGCGGCGGACGCGTCGTCGTACGCGGTGGCGCCTTCCTCACCGGTCCGCTGCATCTCGCCAGCCGCGTGAATCTCGTCGTGGAGGAGGGCGCGACGATCCGCTTCCTCACCGATCCGCGTGCCTACGAGTTGTTCGTGCTCACGCGCTTCGAGGGGACGGAGCTGATGGGGCTCTCGCCCTTCATCTATGCCAGGAATGCGGTGGACGTCGCCGTCACCGGTGCTGGAACGCTCGATGGACAGGCGAGGAACGAGCACTGGTGGAACTGGAACGGCAGCCCGCGCTACGGATGGAAGCAGGGGGAAGGGAACCAGCGCGCGGCGCGGGCCCGGCTGTTCCAGATGGCGGAGGACGGGGTTCCGGTGAGCGCCCGCCGTTTCGGCGTGGATGCATTCCTGCGGCCGCAGTTCATCCAGCCGTATGGCTGTCGCAACGTTCTCATCGAAGGGGTGACGATCCGGAACTCTCCCATGTGGGAGATCAATCCGGTGCTCTGCACGAACGTGACGGTCCGCGGCGTCACGATCGACAGTCATGGGCCGAACAACGACGGCTGCGATCCCGAGTCGTCGCGCGACGTGCTGATCGAGCGATGCCGTTTCAACACGGGTGACGACTGCATCGCGATCAAGTCGGGGCGGAACGCCGATGGCCGGCGCATCAACGTGCCGAGCGAGAACATCATCGTGCGGGACTGCGAGATGCGCGACGGTCACGGCGGTGTGACGATCGGAAGCGAGATCTCCGCTGGGGTCCGTCACGTCTATGCGGAGCGCAACACGATGGACAGCCCGAACCTCGACCGCGCGCTCCGGCTCAAGAACAACGCGATGCGCGGCGGGGTGCTCGAGCACATCTATATGCGCGAGGTGACCATCGGTCACCTCGCAGATGCGGTGCTGCAGGTGGACTTCCTGTACGAGGAAGGCCCGAACGGCAATTATCCCCCGGTGGTGCGCGACGTCGAGCTAACGCGCGTCACGAGCCAGAAGAGCACGTACGCGCTCTATCTTCGCGGCTACGAGAAGGCGACGATCGACGACATCCGGATCATCGACTGCACCTTCGATTCGGTGGCGAAGCCGGACGTCGTCGAGCATGTGACGCACCTCGTCGAGCGCAACGTCACCGTGAATGGACAGAAGGTGAGCCGCTGACCGCGCGGCGACGCGACTCCGACCCTCACGATCCCATGCGTTATCTCCCGACGCCCGAGCAGACGATGCGCCTCACGCCGGAGGAGCTCCGCGCGCACTTCCTCGTCGCGGGGCTCTTTGCGCCGGGCGAGGCCCGGTTCGAGATGATCGATCTCGACCGCGTGACACTCGGCGGCGTCGTCCCGCTCGACCGACCGATCCCACTCGTCGCACCGGAAGAATTTGCGGCGAAGTCCTTCACCGAGCGGCGCGAGCTCGGCATTCTCGGCATCGGCGGCGCGGGCACCGTGCAGGTCGACGGCACGGTTCATCAGCTCGGCAAGCGCGACATGCTGTACGTCGGACGAGGTGCGCACGAGATCATCTTCGCCAGCGCGAACGCGGCCGATCCGGCGCGCTTCTATCTCGTGAGCTATCCCTCGCACGCCCAGCATGCGACGGTGCGGATTGGCGCCGCGGATGCGGAGGCGACGGAGCTCGGCTCGCAGGAGCGCGCGAACCGGCGGCGGCTCGCGCGCTACATCCATCAGGGCGGTGCGCGCAGCGCGCAGCTTGTGATGGGCGTCACCACGCTGCAGGAAGGCAGCGTGTGGAACACCATGCCGCCGCACACGCACGTGCGCCGCACGGAGATCTATCTGTACTTCGATCTGCCCGCCGACGGCGTCGTCTTCCATCTGCTCGGCACCCCGGACGCGACGCAGCACGTCGTCGTGCGCGATGGCGAGGTCGCACTCTCCCCTTCGTGGTCGATCCACTCCGGTTGCGGCACCACGAGCTACAGCTTCTGCTGGGCGATGGGCGGAGAGAACCAGGAGTTCGCCGACATGCAGGGCTTCGACATGTCGCTTCTGCGCTGAGCGCCGCGATGCGTCGCGCCGGCACGCGACGACGCGTGTCACGGTCATGAAACAACGGTGCGCGGTGTGCAGTGAAAACGCCGCATGCCGCACCGGTCACTCAATAGTCGCTCGAATGGCGATCACTCGCGCCTCGTCACGGGAAAGCGGCGCGATGCACTCAGTCTCGTTCTCGACGCCGTCGACACCGTGATGGAAGACGGAATCCCGCATCCCGGATGGATGCGGCCCGACGCCGAGTTGCGCACACGCGCACTCGAGCAGGCGTTCACGGAAGCAGAGGCGATCGTGTCGAAGTTGCGGGGCACCGGCGTGGTGCCGGCGCCCATGACGCGCGCCGACGCCGACGGCCTCGTGGCCGCGGCCGCGGCGATCTGCGTGTGGGGACGCCTTCCCGGCCAGTCGCATCCCGTGCTCGATCATCTCGCCAATGCGCTCGAGGCCGTTCCACCAACGAGCGTGCCGCTCGCGCAGCTCGCGTGACGGCATGCGCTTGACGCGCGCGCGCGTCCGAGCCAGACTGCAGTCGTGTGCGACAACGCGCACATCATTCTCCGAGGCGCCTGTGCGTACCGCCATCCCTGACGTCGTGATCCTGGCCGCGCTGCCCGCGGTCTGATCCCACGCGCCGATCGCCTTTCGCGATCGGGCCACGTCATCGTCGTCGCGATTCGTCCGCGATGACCAATGGAGAATGATCCACCATGACAATCGAATGGCGGACGCCGGCGCTTCTCGCGCTCGGCTGGTCCGACGCGCGCGCCACCGAGCTCGCGCCACTGCTTGCGCGCGGGCTCCTGCCGGCGCGCGTCGTCGCACAACATCGGAGCCATTACGTGGTCTCGGACGGTGCGCGCGATCACCGCGCCGTGCTGCGCGGGGCGCTGCGTGCCGAGCTCGACGCAACGCCGCACCTTCCCGCGGTCGGTGACTGGGTCGCGATCGGCCACACCTCGTCGCCTGTGATCGTCGAGGCGGTGCTGTCGCGGCGTAGTGCGTTCGTGCGGCAGCGCCCCGGCGTCGCGATCGCACCGCAGGTCGTCGCGGCGAATATCGATCTCGCTCTGATCGCCACCGCCGTGGCCGGCGACCTCAACCCGCGGCGACTGGAGCGCTACGCCACGATCGCGTGGGAGAGCGGGGCAGTGCCGCTCGTGCTGCTGACGAAGGCGGACCTCGTCGCCGTCGACGAGCTGGCGGAAGCGCGCGTCGCGGTGAGTGCGGCCGCGCCGGGCGTCGACGTGCTCGCGGTGTCGACGCATACCGGCGAGGGACTCGACGCGCTCGCACGTGTGCTCGTTCCGGCGACCACCGCCGTCCTCGTCGGCTCCAGCGGCGTGGGGAAGTCCTCACTCGTCAACGCGTTGCTCGGCGGGGAGCGCCTCGCCACCGCGCCCGTCCGCGCCGACGGACGCGGCCGGCATACGACCACCCACCGCGAGCTCGTGCGACTCGCGAGCGGTGCATTGCTCATCGACACCCCTGGCATGCGCGAGCTCCAGCTCTGGAGCGACGGCGGCGGATTCGCCGCGTCGTTCGCCGACGTCGATGCGCTCGCCGCGGACTGCCGATTTGGCGATTGTGCACACGGCAGCGAGCCGGGATGCGCCGTGCGCGCCGCGATCGCGGCGGGCTCGCTCGCGTTGGAGCGCCTCGAGAGCTACTTCAAGCTTCGCCGCGAGATGGAGCGGCATGCGCGGCTGAGCGATCCGCGCGCCGCCGCAGACGCCAACCGGCGCCTGCGCGCGATGCACCGAGCCCAATACTCGATGCCCGACAAACGCGATCCGTAGTTCAGTTCTGTGCGACGGCGAGGTCGGGCGGAGTCGACACCGCGCCGATCTCGTCGCCCACGCGTTCGCGGTGACGCGAGAACGCGCGCCACGTGCCCACGAACCAGGCGATGCCGATGAGCATCCCGCCCACCAGATCCGTGGGCCAGTGGACGGCCAGATACAGCCGCGAGAAGGAGTTGGCGAGGAAGACGAAGGCGGCCACGAGGAATGGCCACCGCCATCCGCGCGCCCGGTACAGCATCATCGCCACCGTGAAGTAGAGCGCGATCGTCAGGATCGCGTGGCCGCTTGGGTACGATGCCCAATTGTAGATGCCGCGGCGCGGAAACAGGTCCGGCCGGTCGCGTCCGAGCAGATACTTCATCGTCGGGTTGAGCGAGAGCGATCCCACGGCCACGACGAGGATCTGCACGGCGATCAGTCCCATGTGCTTCCGCTTCCAAAGCCACCACCCGATGGCGATCGCCGCCGGCAGGATGGTGAGATTCGTCCCGGTCAGCGGCATCGCCAGCACGATCGCGTCGAGCCATCCTGGCAGTTTCATGTGAAACCACTCGAGGGTGCTGCGCTCCCAGGCGGCGCCGGTATCCCACGTCGACGACGATCGGACGATGAAACCATAGGCGATCCCCACGGCCCAGGCGAGCAGGTAGGCCACCACGAGATCGCGCACGAGCCGGCGCCGGTCCGATGGCGTCAAGGCGGCGTCCTCCACTCAGCCTCCCGTTCGCGTCGGCGACTCACCGTTGCCGAGCCACCGGCGCACCTCGGCCACGACGGCGTTCGGCTCGATCGGCTTCGCGAGGTACGAGCTGAAGCCCACCTCCGTCGCGCGCTTGCGGTCGTCCGCCAACGCGTGCGCCGTGAGTGCGACGATCGGAATGGCACGCGTGGTCGGATCCGCGCGCAGCACTTTCGTCGCTTCCCAGCCGTCCATCCCCGGAATCGAGATGTCCATGAGGATGAGGTCGGGAAGCTCGCTCCGGGCAAGCGCGACCGCCCGCACTCCGTCCTCCGCTTCGATCACCTCGTAGCCCAGATACCGCAGCACCGTCGAGTAGATCGTTCGGTTGTCCTCGTTGTCTTCAACGAGGAGCACCCGCTGGTCGGTTCGCGCAGGGGAATGG
>JAEKKK010000091.1 GCA_019510405.1 Gemmatimonadota bacterium
CGGGCTTCGTCGTAGAAGCGCGTGCCGAGGAAGTTGTTCGTCGTCGCGTAGCGAATCTCGAGGTGGATCGTCGAATCGAGCTTCACGAGCTCGACGAGATCGTTCGCCTTGAACGGGCCGGCTTCGGCCGGAGGCGACGCGGCCAACGCCTCGGTGCGCAGCTCCTCGACCGGCCGTACCGGTGTGACGCGCAGCTGGTTGGTGCCGGCGCGCGGCTCGATCTCGTTGCGTGCGAGGCGCGCGCTTCCGAGGAGCAGTGCAGTGCCGTGGCCCGTTGCATCGCGCTCGAAGTCCGCCCGTTCGCCGCCGGGATCGGTGACGAACCGTGCGTCGCCGCGCTCGACGAGCCGGGTGACGTGGAGCGCGCTGTCGACGAGCTGCAGATGCCCGTCCTGCTCGGCGACGATGCGGAAGAGCGGCCCGTCGCCGTACTCGCCGAGGAGTCCGAGCCAGCGCGCCGGCGGCGGCGCGGGTGCGCGGCTGCTCGATCCCGACAGCGACACGCCCGGGGCACTCGCCGGAACCGTCGTTGCCGGGCGGCTGGTCGCGGAGGCACGGGCACAGCCTGAGAGGTCCGCCGCGAGCAGAAGGCAGGCGACGAGGGCATGCCCTCTGCGCAATCGTGGGTAGGGCATTCGGAGAGCGTGACTTTGCCGGTTCAATTCAAGACGTCGGGCTGTCTCTTCAGCATCATCGCATCGATCGTTCTCACGATCGTGCTCAATCTTCTGCTGCGTTCCTGTTCGTGACGGAGTAGGCCGCCGCTGGACGGCGGACGTCACACGCCAACGGCAAGCTCCGCCGCCGACACCACCACGGTGAGAGCGCGTGCGACGCCGAGTGTGCCGTCGGTGTTGTCGTACCACTCGCTGGCCGTGTGCACGCCGCCACCGCGTCCCCCGGCGCCGATCGCGATCGCCGGCACGCCGAGACTGATCGGAACGTTCGCGTCGGTGGACGCGGTCGCCAGCTCGGGCGAGCGGCCGATGGCGCGCGTCGCATCGGCGGCAGCGCGAACGAGCGGATGGTCGGGAGGCAACTCCCCACAAGGGCGATCGCCGATCGTGGAGATCGCGTAATCGAGCAGCGGCATCCCCGACGCGCGCCGCGCGTTCTCCTCACGCACCGCGGCGCGCACGGCCTGCTCGATGTCGCTCGCGCAGCTGGCGAGCGCGTCGGTCGAGGAGGAGCGGACGTCGATCTCGAGCCAGGCATCGGTCGGGATGGCGTTCACGCTGATCCCGCCGCCGATGCGCGACACGGAGAGCGTGGTGCGCGGCACGTGCGGCAGGGGCAGCGCCGCGAGCTTCGCCGTCGCGGCACCCGCGGCATGTACCGGATTCGGCGTGCCATAGGCGGACCAGCTGTGTCCACCGCTTCCCTGAAAGGTGACGCGAAAGCGGCGGGCGCCGAGCGCGCGATGGACGATGCGATCGTCGCCGGCGCCGTCGAGCGCGATGCACGCCGCCGGCGCAGCGTCGAGGCGGGCGAAGAGATGTTTCACGCCGCGCAGGTCGCCGGCGCCTTCCTCGCCGACCGTGGCGGCAAAGATGACCGGGCGATGCGTGCGCACGCGGGCGCCGTCGATGGCCTCCGCGAGCGCGAGCATCGCGGCGAGCCCGCGCGAATTGTCGACGATCCCCGGACCGGCGAGCTGGACGCCGTCACGCGCCACGCCGACCGGCGTACCTTCGGGAAACACGGTATCGAGATGCGCGCAGACGAGCACCGGCGCCTGATCGCTCGTGCCACGCCGCGCGCCGATGACATTGCCGACGTCGTCGGTACGGACGTCCTCCAGCCCGAGGGCGCGGAAGCGCGCCGCGACGCACTCACCACGGGCATGCTCGGCGCCCGTGGGCGCCGGGATCTCGGAGAGCACGATCTGCGTGTCGACCACGCGGTCGTCCGCCGCGGCGAGCCGCGCGCGCGCCGGCGCAAGGCGAGCGAACAGGTCGGCCATCATGGCGGAAGAGGTCACTTCGCGGGCGCTCATGCGCTATCTATCGCCTGTTGCCGCCCCACGGCGCAAGGTGCCTCGCGCTGTATGCAATGCGATGCCATCGCGCGCGTCGACGAGCGGCCTCGGCGGACCATCACGACTTCATTTCCATGCCTGCTACCGATCGGCCGAAGCTGGGACGCAACGTCATTGCGCTGAGCGTGGTGAGCTTTCTGACGGACGTCTCGAGCGAGATGATCTATCCGCTCCTCCCGGCGTTCCTCTCCACCGTGCTCGGGGCCAATGCGAGCTTCATCGGCGCCATCGAGGGGGCGGCGGAGACGACGGCGGCGCTGCTCAAGCTGGCGAGCGGCTGGTGGTCGGACCGCGTGCAGAAGCGCAAGCCGCTCGTCGTGCTGGGCTACGTCATCGCCTCCGCGATGCGCCCGCTCGTCGCCATCGCGACGAGTGCCACGCAGGTGCTCGGCATCCGCGTGGCCGACCGGGTTGGAAAGGGAATCCGCAACGCCCCGCGCGATGCGCTGATCGCCGAGTCGGTGGATCCGAGCATCCGCGGCCGCGCGTTCGGCTTTCACCGGGCGGCGGACAACGCGGGCGGCGTTCTGGGTCCGTTGATCGCGTTCGCGGTGCTGACCTGGAGGATCGCCGGGCTGCGCACGGTGTTCCTGCTCGCGGCAATCCCCGGCGCGCTCGCCGTGCTCGTCGTCGTGTTCGGCGTGCGGGACATTCCCCGCGAAGTGGTGGGGCCGGCGAAGCCCGGCCTCGACCTCTCGGTCCCACTCGGCGCGCGATTCTGGCGCGTGCTCACCGTGATCTTCGTCTTCACGCTCGGCAACTCCACCGACGCCTTCCTGTTGCTGCGCGCGAACCAGCTCGGCGTACCGGTGGCGCTGGCGCCCATCCTCTGGGCCGCGCTGCATCTCGTGAAGACGGCGTCGAACACACCAGGCGGCGCGCTCTCCGACCGGATCGGACGCCAGAAGACGCTCATCGCCGGATGGACGCTCTACGCGGCAGTGTATCTCGGATTCGGTCTCGCGCACACTCCCTGGCAGGCGTGGGCGTTGTTCGGTGTGTACGGTCTCTTCTTCGGCCTCACCGAAGGTGCGGAGCGCGCCCTGATGGCGGATCTCGTTCCACCGGAGCGGCGCGGGACGGCGTATGGGTGGTACAACCTCGCGATCGGACTGGGGGCGCTCCCCGCGTCACTGCTGTTCGGCTTCGTGTGGGATCGCTACGGACCGACGACGGCGTTCCTGATGGGTGCGACGTTCGCGCTCGTCGCAGCGGTCGGGCTGCTCGTCGCGACGGCCGCCGGTCAGCAGCAGCGGCTGCCGGGCCGGTCGTAGCGGCGAACGAGGGCGTCGCGCGCGAACGCCTCGCGGGACAGGGGCGTAATCTCGGGATGACGCGCGGCGAGATGCGTGAGGTAGCCCTCGTAGTCCGGTGCGCCGATGATGCGCCGGAACACAGCGCCGATGCTCGCGATGCGCGCGACGAGAGAGCGCGAAAAAAAGCGCATCTCAGTCGCCCGCGACGGCGGCGCGTCGCTCGAACGGGACTTCGGTCGAGCGAGGGGCTTTCGCGCCGCTGATCACGGCGAACCATTCACGCGCGCTGTCGGCGAGGACGACGACGAACGAGAGCGCGAAGAAAGCCGTGACGCCGGCGTCGAGATAGTCGTTGGCGACCATCCGTGCGAGGTCGCCGGCGCTCTTCACACCCGCCGGCAGTGTGCCCGCAGCGCGTGCCGCCTGCAGCATGTGCGCATGCGCGATGAATCCGAGTCGCGGCTGCGCGGAGAAGATCTTCGCGAGGCAGGCCGACATCGTGACGAGGGTGAGCCATGCGAGGGGGAGCAGCGTGGCCCAGGCATGACGCGCCTTCCCCATCTTCACGATGATCGTCGTGCCGACGCAGAGCGCGACCGCGGCGAGGAGCTGATTGGAGATGCCGAACAGCGGCCACAGCGTGTTCACGCCGCCGAGCGGGTCGATCACGCCCTGCCAGAGAAAGTGTCCCCACATCGCGACGATGACGGCACTCGAGAGAAAGACCGCCGGCATCCATCCGGTGCGCCCGAATGGCTCCCATAGATGACGGCCCAGGTCCTGGACCATGAAGCGGCCGACGCGCGTGCCCGCGTCGAGGGTGGTCAGGATGAACAGCGCCTCGAACATCAGCGCGAAGTGATACCAGAGCGCCATCGCGGCGCTCCCGCCGAGCGAATGCGAGAACAGGTGCGCCATGCCGACGGCAAGGCTCGGCGCGCCGCCCGTGCGCGAGAGGAGCGACGTCTCGCCCACCTGCTTCGCCAGCTGCTCGAGCTCGGCCGGCGTGACGACGAACCCCCACTTCGCGACCGCTTCGGCCGCGGTCTGCACCGTGGGGCCGAGCGCGGCGGCCGGCGCGTTGATGGCGAAGTAGACGCCTGGTGTGAGTGCGCAGGCGGCGATGAGTGCCATCACGGCGACGAACGATTCCATGAGCATCGCGCCGTAGCCGATGAAGCGCGCATCGCGCTCGCGCTCGAGCAGCTTGGGCGTCGTGCCGGAGGCGATGAGCGCGTGGAAGCCGCTGATCGAGCCGCAGGCGATCGTGATGAAGGCGAATGGGAAGAGCGCACCGGCGAAGATCGGTCCGGTGCCGTCGGTGAACTGCGTGAGCGCCGGCATCTGGAGGGGTGGCAACGCGACCAGAATGCCGATCGCCAGCGCGACGACGACGCCGATCTTCACGAACGCCGACAGGTAGTCGCGCGGAGCGAGCAGCAGCCACACCGGGATGACGGATGCCGCGAAGCCGTAGGCCATCACGAGGAGCGCGAGCGTCTTGCCGCTCAGCGTGAAGGTCGCGGCCAGCGCCGGCTGCTCGGCAACCCAGCGTCCCGCGTACAGCGCGACGACGAGCAGGACGATGCCGATCCCCGTCGCCTCGAGCACGCGTCCGGGGCGCAGCCAGCGCATGTAGACACCCATCAGCATGGCGATCGGAATCGTCAGCCCGATCGTCACGGTGCCCCAGGGGCTCGACTTGAGCGCGTTCACCACGACCAGCGCGAGCACGGCGATCAACACGATCATGATGCCGAGCACGGCGACGAGGGCGGTGAATCCAGCGACCGGCCCGATCTCCTCCTTGGCCATCTGCCCCAGCGACTTGCCGTCGCGACGGATCGAAGCGCACAGGATGACCATGTCCTGCACCGCACCACCGAGCACGACACCGACGACGATCCAGAGCACACCGGGGAGATAGCCGAACTGGGCGGCGAGCGTCGGCCCGACGAGCGGGCCCGGTCCGGCGATGGCGGCGAAGTGATGGCCGAAGACGACCCACCGGTTCGTCGGCACGAAGTCGCGGCCGTCGTTCAGCCGCTCGGCCGGCGTGAGGCGCGCATCGTCGAGGGCGAAGATGCGCGCCGAGATGAACGCGCTGTGGAAGCGGTACCCGATCGCGTAGGTGCAGAGGGCGGCGACGAGCAGCCACGCCGCGCTGACCTGCTCGCCGCGCGAGAGGGCGAGGAAGCCGAGCGCGCCGGCGCCGGCGATCGCGACGAGCGTCCAGACGAGCACGGAGGCGACACGGCTCGGCGGCCGAGTGGAGATGGCGGAGGTCGACATGCGGGCGAAGTTGCGGGACGGACGCGCGAGGGTCAACACGGATGCGCTCGCACCCCGCGAGATACGCTCGACGCTTCGCCCCATCGGTGCACGGCGGTTACCTTTCGCGCACTTCCACCATCCGGCCGTGCGAACTCTTCCTCGACTGCTCTGGTGTGTCCCGCTGCTGCTCGGCTGTGCGAGCAAGCCGGCGGCCCAAACTCCGACGCCGGCACCGACGCCAACCCCGGTCGTGCGGCCATTCGCCGCGCTCGCCGAGCAACGCGTCGTCGTCGCACCCGCCTATCGGATCAGCGAGACGGATCCGACCGGCTGGCTCGCCCAGATCCCGCGCACGCGCGAGTACCTGCGCACACTGGATGACGCGATCGGCGCGGAGCTCGCCGCTCGCGGGCTCAAGTCGCAGTGGGTCTTTCCGCCCGACCTCGCCCGGGCGGCAAAGCGCAACCCGACGTACGCCGTGGATCCCTACACGCTCGCGGTAGAACCGCTGCGAGCGTCGAACGTCGCGCCGGAGACCAAGCTCAGGGAGCCGCTCGCGAGCCAGATCCGGACGATGATCGCGCTGCACGACGCGCGCGTCGTGCTCATCCCCGTCGAGCTGCGGTTCGAGAAGGACCGAACTGGTCAGGGAATTGCCGTCCTCCGGCTCGCACTGCTCGACGGGCGGTTGAGCGAGGTGCGCTGGGTCGGCGACGTGCGCAGCGCACCCTCCGCGACGCTCTCGCCGGCCGTCGCCTCGAGCCTGGCCGCTCATCTCGGCGACCTGATCGCCGCGCCCTGAACTTCGTACGCCTTCGGAGCACATGCCCACACCAGTCACGCTGATCTCCGGAGACGGGATCGGTCCGTCCATCAGCAGTGCAACCGTACGCCTCCTCGAGGCGGCGGGAGCGGACATCACATGGGACGCGCAATACGCGGGGATGGCAGGCGTCACACGCTACGGCGATCCGATCCCCGATGAGACGCTCGATTCGATCAAGCGCACCCGGGTCGCGTTGAAGGGGCCGCTCGAGACGCCGGTCGGGGAGGGGTTTCGCTCGATCAACGTAGCCCTG
Source organism: Gemmatimonadota bacterium (assembly GCA_019510405.1). Classification (GTDB taxonomy): domain Bacteria; phylum Gemmatimonadota; class Gemmatimonadetes; order Gemmatimonadales; family Gemmatimonadaceae; genus AG11. Next base: position 6,648 of record JAEKKK010000091.1, read on the forward strand.
CGGAAGACCTTCGAGCTCTACGCGAACGTTCGGCCCGCGCACACGATCGCGAAGGGGGGGCGCTACGACAACATCGACCTCGTGCTGATCCGTGAGAACACGGAAGGGCTGTACATCGGCAACGAGCACTACATCAAGATCGGCAGCGACCCGCGCGCGGCCGCCGAGTCGATCGCGCTCATCACGCGCGCCGGCTCGGAGCGGATCGTCCGGTACGCATTCGACTACGCGGAGAAGCACGGCCGCAAGAAGGTGACGCTCGTCCACAAGGCGAACATCCTGAAGTACTCACAGGGACTCTTCCTGGACGTGGGGCGGATGGTCGCGCGCCAGTATTCGACGATCGAGTTTCAGGAGGTGATCGTCGACGCCATGGCGATGAACCTCGTGCTCCACCCGGAGCGTTACGACGTGATCGTCACGACGAACCTGTTCGGCGACATCCTGTCCGATCTGATCTCCGGACTGGTGGGCGGGCTCGGGCTCGCACCGGGCGCGAACATCGGACTGGGCGGCGCGATCTTCGAGGCGGTGCACGGTACGGCGCCGGACATTGCAGGCAAGGGCATCGCCAACCCGAGCGCGCTCATGCTCGCGGCGTGCATGATGCTCGAGTATCTCACCGACGAACCTCGCGCCCAGCGCATCCGGAAGGCGCTCGAGGAAACGGTTCGTGAGGGGAAGACGGTGACGCGCGACCTCGGCGGCACGGCGACAACGGACCAGTTCACCGACGCGATCATCGCCAGGCTGTGACCACGACGGTTTTCCACTGCTCCGACCTCCATTTCGGCCACCCCGCCGTTCCGGAACAGTACGAGGCGATGGAGGCGTTGATCCAGGATCAGCGCTTCGACGTCGTCGCCATCTCGGGGGATCTCTCGCAGCGCGCGCGGTCGGGCGAGTTCCAGCGCGCGCGAGCGTTCATCCGCCATGCCGAGCGGGTGAGCAAGGTCATCTGCATCCCGGGCAATCATGACGTGCAGTGGTGGAAGTCGCCCTTCGGCCTTCGCGAAGGGGACATATACGGCACGTATCGTCGGTACATCTCCCAGGACCTCGAGCCCGTGCTGCGCGTTCCGGGCGCGACGTTCGCCGGGTTGAACACGTCGCACGGCGTGGTCCGCCAGTCGCTGACGTGGAATCTCCGCGACATCTCGATCATCGGCATCGTGCGCCGATCCCAGGTGGAACGGCTGCGTCAGGTCTTTACGGAGTCACCGCCGGAGGACGTTCGGGTCGTCGTGATGCACCACAACCCGGTGAAAGGTGAGCTGTCGCAACGCCACGGGCTGAAGCACACGCCGCGCGTGCTCGGTGCGCTGGCCGAGATGCGGGTCGACCTCGTGCTCTGCGGTCACGACCATCAGGACGCGATCCATTACATCGAACACACGAAGAAGGGCACAGTTATTTCAACAGCGGGTACCGTGTCGAACCGGATGCGTGGCGGCCGTCCCTCGTCCGTCAACAGCATCAGCATCACGCAGGAGAACATCGAAGTGTCCACGCTCGTCTGGAATGCCGCCAGCGGCGGCTTCGTGTCGGGGTCGGTCAAATGCTTCGCACGCTGACCCGCCTGCTGCGCGGTCGTCGCGATTCCGCCCAGCTGGATTTCGGCCTCGCGGACGCGGCGCCGAAGAACGCCGACGAGCTGCTCGCGCGGCTGCGCGGTCTCGGCCTGACGCGGCTGCACCGGTGCAAGCTCACGCGCAACCGCAACGTGATGGTGAGCTTCGGCGGCGACGAGCTGCGCGTGCACGAGGGCTACCTCGACGCGCCCGAGCCCGTCCTCCGCGCGATCGTCACCTTCGTCGAGGGCACGACGCGAGCGGAACGGCGTGCCGCACAGCGCGTCATCGTCGCGCATCCGATCCGCGCGGCCCGAGCGCCGGCGCGCCGCGACCGGACGCATCCCGACGACGTTGCCGTCGCCGAGAAGCTCGCCGCCTGGCACCAGCGATTCAACGTTCGTCACTTCCATGGCCGGCTGCGGCACGTGCCGATCCGCGTGTCGAGGCGCATGAAGAGCCGGCTCGGCCACTACACGGCCGGTACCTCCGGGGGTGAGTCTGCCGAGATCGCGATCAGCCGCGCGCACCTGCGTCGCCACGGATGGGAGGAGACGCTGCACACGCTGCTGCACGAGATGGTGCATCAGTGGCAGGACGAGACGAGCCGCACGATCGACCACGGCGCCACCTTCCGTGCGAAGGCCCGCGAAGTGGGGATCGCGCCGTACGCGCGCCGCGTGCTCGCCACGCGACCGGGGCGAGCGGAAGGGTCGCAGACGCTCGGTCGCCGCGCCGCGCGGGACGGCTGATTAACTTTCGCGGGCAGCGCACCTCCGACCCGCGAGACATGCTCGACTTCTTCAACATCGACAGCGCGCTGAGCGAGGAAGAACGCGCCGTCCGCGACAGCGTCCGGCGCTTCGTGGACGAGCGCGTCCTTCCGATCATCGGTGACGCGTACGTGCAGGGCCGTTTCCCACGCGAGCTGATTCCCGAGATGGGAGAGCTCGGCGTGTTCGGCGCCAACCTTCCCGAGGAGTACGGCTGCGCGGGGCTCAACAACGTGCAGTACGGGCTCATCATGCAGGAGCTCGAGCGCGGCGACTCCGGCGTGCGCTCGTTCGCGAGCGTGCAGGGCGCGCTGGCGATGTATCCGATCTATGCCTTCGGATCGGAGGAGCAGAAGCGTCGTTGGCTCCCGCCGATGGCGAGGGGGGAAGTGATCGGCTGCTTCGGGCTCACGGAGCCGGACTACGGCTCGAATCCGAGCGGGATGATTACGATGGCGAAGGAGCAGGGGGATGGCACCTGGCTCCTCAACGGCTCCAAGATGTGGATCACCAACGGATCCACGGCGAACATTGCCGTCGTGTGGGCGAAGACGAACGGCGACGCGAGCGACCGGTCGATCCGCGGATTCATCGTGCCGACCGACACCGCGGGGTTCAAGGCCAAGGACCAGAAGGGGAAGCTTTCACTCCGCGCGAGCGACACGAGCGAGCTGTCGTTCCAGGACGTGCACCTTCCGGCCGACGCGATCCTCCCGACGTCCGGTGGTCTCAAGAGCCCTCTGATGTGCCTGACGCAGGCGCGCTACGGCATCTCCTGGGGTGCGCTCGGCGCGGCGATCGCCTGCTTCGAGGAAGCGCTCGAGTATTCGAAGACGCGCGTGATGTTCGAGCGGCCGATCGGCGGATATCAGATCCAGCAGGTGCGACTCGCCGACATGCTGACCGAGATCGTGAAGGGGCAGCTCGTGTCGCTTCACCTCGGCCGGCTCAAGGACGCGGGCACCTTCACGCCGCAGCAGGTGTCGCTCGCGAAGCGGAACAACGTCAACATCGCGACGGAGATCGCACGCGAGGCCCGGCGCCTGCTCGGCGCGAACGGGATCCTCGCCGAGTACTCGGCGATGCGCCACATGGCCAATCTCGAGAGCGTGTACACGTACGAAGGGACGCACGACGTGCACTCGCTGATCCTCGGCCAGGCGGTGACGGGGTTGAACGCATTCAAATGAGTGGCGGCCGGCTGACCCGTCCGTAGCCGCCGTCCACTCGCGCGCGTGCACCAGCCGCTGTATCTCTGGCACCTCGCTTGCCCGACTAGCTCAGGCTTCAACCGAGAGGATCCCCATGTCCGACGAGAAGCGGCAGGAGCACGAGACTCCGGAGTTTCCGCAGCAGCGAGACGACAGTCCGTATGCCGCCCTGAACGAGCCGCGCGGTGCGCCCGGCGGGGCGAGGCAGCACGTGCGCAGCGAGACGAGGCAGGGCGCCGTGGCTCGGCCGGGAGGGGCGACGCAGAACTCCGGTGGTGCGCTCAACAGCAACGACGAGGAGCTGGGGCACGGGCCGGGGCGGGGCGCGGACTGATCGGGTGGGGTTCGGCCTCTACCTCCACGCTGTGAGTCGATCTACCTTTCATGTGAATTCTTTCACATGGGGGCTCCGACGGTGAAAATTGCCGTCTGCATCAAGCGCACGCCGGATTCGGAATCGCGATTCAAGATCGCGCCGTCCGGTACCGCCATCGACGAGGCCGGCCTGAAGTTCGACATCGACGACTTCGCGGGATACGCCGTCGAAGTCGCGCTCCAGCTCAACGAGAAGTCGGGCGGCGGCGAGACGGTCGTCGTCGCCGTCGGGCCCGACCTCGTGCAGGAGTCGCTGCGCAAGGCGATGAGCATGGGCGCCGACCGCGCCGTGCAGCTCAAGACGGACGCCGCGCCGGCGGACGGACTCGCCGTCGCCAAGGCGCTCGCCGCCGAGTTGAAGGACGGCGGGTTCGATCTCGTCCTGTTTGGCAAGCATGCCTTCGATACGTCGGCCGGCGTCGTCGGCACGGCGACGGCGGAGCTGCTCGGGCTGCCGTGCGTCACGGCAGTGTCGAAGCTCGACATCGCCAATGGACGCGGCTCAGCGCGGCGCGACCTCGAAGGGGCCGCTGAGATGGTCGAGTTCCCGCTCCCCGCCGTCGTCACGATCGATGAAGGCATCGCGCGGCCGCGCTATCCCTCGCTCAAGGGGATCATGGCCGCGAAGAAGAAGCCGCTCGAGACCAAGCCGGCGCAGCTCGGTGTAGTGCGCGTCGCCGTGCAGAAGGCCGAGCTCCCGCCGGAGCGTCCCGCCGGCCGCATCATCGGCGAAGGCACAGCCGCCGTGCCCGAGCTGGTGCGACTCCTCCAGACCGAAGCGAAGGTGCTCTGATGGCGAACGTGCTCGTCTTCGCGGAAACACGCGGCACTGCGCTGCGAAAGGTCGCGCTGGAGGCGGTCACCGCCGCACGCGCGCTCGCCGACGCATCGGGCGGTGGTGAGGTGCACGCGCTCGTCGCCGGCGCGCCCGGCGCCGCCGCCGCCGCCGAGCAGCTCGGCAAGTACGGCGCGGACGTCGTGTACACCGTCGAGCATCCTGCCCTTGGGACGTTCGAGCGCGAATCGATCGCGGCGACGGTTGCCGAGCGCGCCAAGCAGGGAGGCTACCGCGCCATCGTCCTTGGCTTCTCGACCCAGGGGCGCGACCTCGGGCCGCGGCTCGCCGCGAAGCTCGATGCGCCGATCGCTTCCGACGTGACCGAGATCTCGATCAGCGGCGACACCGTCGTCGTGAAACATCCCGGCTACGCGAACAAGGTGGTCCTCACGCTCGCGCTCAGCGGCTCGCCCGTCGTGCTCAGCGTGCGTCCGGGCGCGTTCACGGCGAAGGAAGCACCGAGGAGCGCGCGCGTGGAGCGCATCGAGCCCGCCGCGGATCCCGCTGCGGCGCGGGTGGTCGTCAAGGAAGTCGTCGAGGGGGCGAAGGGACGTCCCGATCTCGGCGAGGCGCCGGTCATCGTCGCGGGAGGGCGCGGCCTCAAGGTCGCGGAGAACTTCAAGCTCGTCGAGGCGCTCGCCGACGCCTTCGGCAACGCCGCGGTGGGCGCGACGCGTGCCGTCACCGACGAAGGGTGGCGTCCACACAGCGATCAGATCGGCCAGACGGGGCGGCAGGTGAGCCCGCAGCTGTACGTCGCCGTCGGAATCTCCGGCGCGATCCAGCATCTCGCCGGAATGCGCACGTCCAGGACGATCGTCGCGATCAACAAGGACAAGGACGCGCCGATCTTCAAGGTCGCCGACTACGGAATCGTCGGTGACGTGCTCGAGGTGGTTCCCGCGCTGACCGCGGCTGTCGCGGAAGCGCGCAAGCACCATTGAGTCGCGGACCGGCGTGATCCCCACCGCGCCGGTTCGGTTCCCCCTCCATGCGCGATGCGCGCTGCTGGCCGTCGCATCACTCGCGAGCGGCTGCGCGCGCGCCGCGACCGTGGCATCGGCGCCCGCCACAACGGCGTCGTGCACCTTCGCCAACCCGCTCGGCGCCGGCGCCGATCCGTGGGTCGTGCGACGTGGGAGCAGCTACTACTACGTGAAGTCGCAGGACCGGCGCATCTGGATCACGAGCGCGAACCGTCTCGCCGACCTGTTCGCCGCGCCGGCCAGCGCAGTGTGGACCGCTCCGGACACCGGGTGGAATCGCGCCAACATCTGGGCGCCCGAGCTCCACTTCATCGACGGCCGCTGGTACATCTACTACGCCGGTGGCCGGAGCGGTCCGCCGTTCACGAGCCAGCACGCCGGGGTGCTGCAATCGGTTGGCGAGGATCCGTTCGGGCCGTACGTCGATCGCGGCATGCTCTACACGGGGGACAGCGTCGGCACGGCAGGCGGCGACCGGTGGTCGATCGATCTCACCGTGGGCAAGATCGGCGCCCGGTACTACGCCGTGTGGTCGGGCTGGGCGCAGAACGCGGCGACGGACAAGACGCCGCAGCAGCTCTACATCGCGGCGATGGAGAATCCCTGGACGATCGCCGTGAACCGTGTCCTCCTCAGCGCGCCCGACGCCGAATGGGAGCGCGGCCCCGAGCTCGATCTGCAGGAAGGTCCGGAGCTCCTGCGTCATGGAGGCGACGTCTTCATCGTCTACTCGACGCGCGACTCGTGGCTGAAGGAATACGCCCTCGGCCAGCTTCGGCTGCGCGATACGTCGGCGAACCCACTCGATCCGCGAAGCTGGACCAAGTCCGGTCCCGTGTTCACCGGCAACGCCGCGGTGTTCGGCGTCGGGCATGCGAGCTTCGTGACGACACCCGACGAGTCGGAGCAGTGGATCGTGTATCACTCCAAGGACTCGCCGACGCCCGGCTGGAAGCGCAGCGTACGGATGCAGCGCTTCGATTGGTCGCCGGACGGCGCCCCGCGCTTCGGGACGGCAGCGAGAGATGGGGAGAGTCTCCCGCTGCCGCGCGCCGACTGCCGCCGGTAGTGCAGTCGCGCTAGTTCCGCTCCTTCGACTCGCCGAGTGCTTCGACGGCCGCGCGTCGCACCTCGGCGTCCTTGTCTGCCAGTGCACGCGTCAACCCGCTGACGGCGACGGGACTACCGATCTCGCCGAGTGCCTCGACGGCATGCTTGCGGATATCGCGGTCCCTGTCGGTGAGGAGTCCGACGAGCGCCGCTGCAGTCGCCGGATCGGCGATCTCGGCGAGTGCCTCCGCTGCGTGCTCGCGCAGCTCCTGGTCACTCGACTGGAGTGCCGCCACGAGTGCCGGAGGCGCCGTGTGCAACTCATCCAGCTCGCCCAGGGAGGCGGCCGCCGCGCGGCGCACGGTGATGTCCCGATCCTCGAGAGCACGGCCGAGTGCCGTTGCCGATGAAGCCGCGCTGAGCTCTCCCAGCGCCTTCGCTGCGGCTTCACGGACGCGCGCATCGGCGTCGTC
>JAEKKK010000092.1 GCA_019510405.1 Gemmatimonadota bacterium
CCAGGAATTTTATGGGAATGGCCTGGTGCTGTTCCCGCATCCCGGCACGGAGCGCGAGGGAGACGGCGTCAACTTCCACGCGGTGGACGAGGCGCTCTACGAGACGAGCCTCAACCCGCGCGAGGCGGAGGCGATCGTCAAGGCCGTGCGTCGCCATGCGGCTGAGCAGCCCGAGCGCACGCTGATGGTCGTGACGATGAACCAGCCGCAGCGCGAGCTCGTCGACACACTGGTGCAGAACGCCGAGAAGGACGATCCCGCGCTGGCCGCCTTCCGCGAGCGGCATCAGGGCGGGCTCGAGCCCTTCGCCGTGAAGAACCTCGAGAACGTGCAGGGCGACGAGCGCGACGTCATCATCGTCGGCGTCACGTACGGGCCCGACGAGCGCGGTGTCGTCGCGCAGCACTTCGGCCCGATCAACGCGACCGGTGGGGAGCGCCGGCTCAACGTGCTGTTCACCCGCGCCAAGTACCGGCTCGACGTCCACTGTTCGTTCGACCCGGCGGACCTCCGCATCACCGAGCAGAGTCCGCGCGGGCTGTGCGTGCTGCGCGACTACCTGCGCTTCGCGAAGGAGAAGAACCTCGCGACCGGGCGCTTCACCGCGCGCGAGCCGGAGTCCGACTTCGAGGTCGAGGTGGCGCGGTCACTGCGCACGTTCGGCTACGACGTGCACGCGCAGGTCGGCGTCGCCGGCTATCACCTCGACCTCGCGGTCGTGGACCCCGAGCATCCAGGGCGCTACCTGCTCGCCATCGAGTGCGACGGGGCGACGTACCACTCGGCGAAGTCGGCGCGCGACCGCGACCGGCTCAGACAGGAAGTGCTGGAGCGGCTCGGGTGGAAGGTGCACCGCATCTGGTCCACCGACTGGTTCCGCGATCCGCAGGGAGAGACGAGCCGCGTCGTGTCGCGGATCGAGGCCGCGCGCGGCTAGCTGGCTCGGAAGCCGAGGCCAGATGATGGGGCCGATACCGCAGGTGTCTGACCCCTTGGTCGCGCGTTTAGCGCAGCGAGATCGTCCTGGCAGCTAGCCGAGCCGCGACGAGGACCGGCAGCGGATCGATCGGATTGCCGCGCGACCAGTGCTTCACGTCCGCGTTCCGCGCGACGGCGAAGTGGAGATGCGGCGCGTTCGGCGACGCATTCCCCGTCGAACCGACGAAGCCGATCACCTGTCCGCGCACGAGTCGCGTGCTGTCGGTGAGCGCCGGCGCGTAGCGGTCGAGGTGTGCGTACATGAGCACGAACCGCTCCGACGAATCCGCGGCGTAGACCATCAACCCGCCGTCGACACTCTTGAACAGCTTCAGCACGCGGCCGGCCGCTGCCGAATGGACGGGCGTGCCGCGCGGAGACATGATGTCGAGCGCGTGGTGCGCCCGCGTGCCGCCGCCGCGCGCGTCGTCGAAGCTGCTGTGCAGCGTCGTCGGGTCGATGCTGTCGAGCGGCATCGCCATCTCGTGCGTGATCAGCGCGATGTCGTCCGCCGTCACGCTGTCCGTGCCGCTCGGCGGCGGGGTCGCGCGCACGACGACAGGAGCCTGGCTCACCGAGTCGGCGACCCTGAGGACGGAGTCGATTGCGCCCGAGGCCGACGTGACGACGGGCGCCGCCGGCGCGACCGCGCCAGCGCCGTACCCGCGCGCCATCGACACGGCGACGAGCGCGATGATCGCGACGAGCGCGCACTGCACGTAGCTGATGATCTCGATGCGGCCCACGTCGCGCGGCTCGGGCTGGAGCTTCTTCCGGCGCCAGCGCATCAGCGTCGTCATCGGCCAGATCTCCAGCGCGAAGACGACGAGGAAGAGCGACATCTTGAGCAGGAAGGCGTGGCTCGCGACGTAGTACGACGTGCTCTTCTCCGTGCCCGCGAGCAGACGCCAGAGTCCCGTCGCGATCCACGCCAGCGCGGCGATCCCCCACCACGTGTCGCCGACGAGGGCGCGCCGGATGGCGCGCGGATCTTCCGGGTGACGGAGTGAGTCCGACAGGGCACGCCCACGCGCCCACACCCCCGCGAGCCCGACGACGAGCGCGAGGAGGTGCAGCCAGGCGAGGGCGAGGCGCGTGATCACGTCATCCGTCCGGATCGGAGTCAGAGGTTGGGGTCAGCCCCGAGGGCAAAGCCCGTGTCTGATGGGGTCAGACCAGGGGCAAAGCCCAAGGGCTCTGACCCCTTCGCTGAAGTCAGACTTCTACGACCAAGGGGTCAGACACCTGGGGTATCTGACCCCAGGATCTGACCCCAATGTCTGCCCGGCTATGACCCCAGTGGGCTCAGTACTCGTCGCGCCGGCCGCCGCCGCCACCGTAGCCGCCGCCACCACCGCCGCGTCCACCACCACCGCCGCCGTAGCCGCCACCGCCACCACCGCCCCCACGCCCGCCGCCACCGCCGCCGTAACCGCCGCCACCACCGCCACGACCGCCGCCGCTGTTCGGCGTGCCGCCGCCGAGCCGCGTCACGTTCTCAGCCGCAGGGCCCTTCTGCCCCTGCACGACGTCGAACTCGACGCTCTCACCTTCGTCGAGCGACTTGAAGCCCGAGCCCCCGATCGCCGAATGGTGGACGAACAGATCCTTCCCCCCGCCCTCGGGGGTGATGAAACCGAAACCCTTGTCGTTGTTGAACCACTTCACTGTCCCTTTTTCGCGCATGGTGCGGTGTCCTGTAGCGAGTGACGAGAACTGCGGGAGCCCGGCCGCCGGCCTGTCCGGTGGTCGAGGTCGATGACGCACATCTCACTCCACTGCGTCGGAAATCGTCACGCTGGGCCCGCCAAACGGCCAAACAGATACAGAATCAGGGCTCCAGTCCGACGCCTGGCGCTCCGAACGAGACTTTGGGTCGGCCAAACCGCCAGGTCAGACACCCGCGGTGTCTGACCCCAGGCTCCGGCCCCAAGACGCGGACGCGGACGCGGTCCGGAAGTACGACGCGATGAACAGCGCGCCGAGCAGGAGGTCGAGCCCGGCGAACGGGAGCACCGACCCCGCGACCCGACCCTTCGCCCAGAGCAGCAGAACCGGCACGGCGAACGCCAGCTTCTCCAGTACCGTCACCGGCATCAGCGCCCGGAACCGCTGCGGATCCCGCGCGATGACGAGGAAGGCGAGCTGCCAGGCGATCACGACGCCGATGAATCCATAGAAGTGCTCGGGGTGCGTGATCGGCGGCGGGGTGTCGCGGCCGATGCGGTCCTCGAGGAAGTACTGCGGCAGCATGACGATGAGACCGTAGATACCGGCGACGGTGTAGACGCGACGCGCGAAGCGGTCCATGACGGGCTCCGGAAGGAGGGTGTGCTCGGGGAACGCTGGAGCATGCGAAAGAAACGCCGCCAACGCGAGCGCCTCCAGCACGAGCGACGAGGAGCGCCGCCCGGGACGAAACGCGCTCCATCGGGATGGGACGCCCTCTGGTGTGACCATGGCACAGCCCGCAAGTTTGCCGCTCGTCGTGCCCCCTCCCCCGCCGCTGGTGGACATGGATCTTCGGCAGCGCGTCCAGGACTCCCTCAGCGGCACGCACACGATCGAGCGCGAGCTTGGCGGCGGTGGCATGTCGCGCGTCTTCGTCGCGCATGAGCACCGACTCGGCCGGAAGGTGGTCGTGAAGGTCCTCGCCCCCGACCTCGCCGCGGCCATCTCGGCCGAACGGTTCGAGCGCGAGATCAGGCTCGCCGCGTCGCTCCAGCAGGCGAACATCCTCCCGGTCATCGCGGCGGGCGACATGGACGGGCTCCCCTTCTACACGATGCCGTTCGTGGAAGGGGAGAGTCTGCGCACGCGGCTCGTGAGCGGACCGGTCCCGATCGCGGTCGCGATCGACGTGCTGCGCGACGTCGCCAAGGCGCTCGCCTACGCGCACGAGCGCGGTGTCGTGCACCGCGACATCAAGCCGGACAACATCCTCCTCTCGGGACGCAGCGCCGTCGTCGCGGACTTCGGGATCGCCAAGGCGATCGCGGCGGCGCAGGAGAAGTCCAGCGGCGCGACGCTCACCCAGCTCGGCACCGCGGTCGGCACGCCGGCGTACATGGCGCCGGAGCAGGCGGCGGGTGACCCGAGCACGGACCACCGCGCCGACATCTACGCGTTCGGCTGCATGGCGTACGAGCTGCTCGCCGGACATCCGCCATTTCACGGACTGTCGCCGCACAAGCTGATGGCGGCGCACATGGGGGAGACAGCGCGCCCGGTCGAGGAGCTGCGTCCCGACTGTCCGCCGACGCTCGCGCGACTCATCGCGCGTTGCCTGGCCAAGGATCCCGAGAAGCGTCCAGCCAACGCAGAAGAGCTGCTGCAGGAGCTCGAGGTCACGACGTCCGCCCCCGCTGCCGCGGTCCCCTTCCATGGTCGCGCGCTCTTCCTGCGCGCGATGGGGATCTACGCCGCCGCGTTCATCGGCGTGGCGATCGTGGCGCGGCTGCTCGTCGACACCCAGGGGCTCCCGGAGTGGGTGTTCACCGGTGCGCTCGTCGTCATGGCGATCGGCTTCCCGGTGATCCTGTTCACGGGGTACACGCAGTACGTCGCGCGCAAGGTGGCGCAGGCGACGCCGACGCTCACGCCGCGCGGCACGCTCGTGCGGCCGAGCGCGAACGGCACGCTGGCACAGCTCGCGGTGAAGGCGAGCCCGCACGTGTCGTGGTCGCGCACGGCACGCGGCGGCATCGCCGCCCTGACGACGTTCGCGCTGCTCGTCGCGGCGTATCTCGTGCTGCGCGTGCTCGGCATCGGTCCTTCCGGCTCGCTCCTCGCCGCCGGGAAGATCAACGCGCAGGACCGCGTGCTCGTCGCCGCGTTCGACGCGGCGAGCAAGGATTCGGCGCTCGCCGACGTGGTCTCGGTGGCGGTGCGCACCAACCTCGCGCAGTCGAAGGCCGTGACGATGGTGCCGACGAGTGGCATCGTCGCCGCGCTGCAGCGCATGCAGAAGCCGACGACGTCGCGCGTCGACCTCGCGTTGGCGCGCGACATCGCCGCGCGCGAAGGGATCAAGGCGGTGGTGACCGGGAGCGTCGCGGCGGCCGGCACGGGCTACATCGTCACGGCGCGGCTGGTCAACGCCCAGTCGGGGGACGAGCTGGCCGTGTTCAACGAGTCCGCGTCGAGTCCCGCCGACATCATCCCCGCGGTCGACCGGCTGACGCGCGACCTGCGCGGGAAGATCGGTGAATCGCTCAAGAGCGTGAAGGACACGCCGGCGCTGTCGCAGGTGACGACGTCGTCGCTCGAGGCGCTGCGCTCGTTCGCCGCCGGACTCCGCGCGAACGACGTCGACGGGGACTACGCCCACGCGACGACGCTGTTCGAGGACGCGATCGCCAAGGACTCCGGCTTCGCCGCGGCGTACATCCAGCTCGCCTACACCCTCGGCAACGCGAACGTCCAGCCGGCGCGCCAGGACTCGCTGATCGCGACGGCCTATCGCCTGCGCGACCGTCTGGGCGAGAGCGAGCGGTACAACGTCGAAGGCGCCTACCTGCAGACGCGCGACCGGCCGAAGGCGATCGTCGCCTTCGAGCGTGCCATCGCCGCCGATTCGTCGAACACCGACGCGCTCAACCAGTTGGCGATCATGTCGATGCGCACGCGCAGCTGGCCCAGGGCGGAGCAGCTCACCAGGCGCGCACTCGTCAACGAGCCGGAGAATGGGATTCTATTCGGCAACCTCGCCGACGTCCTGATGAACCAGGGAAAGTTCGACGCCGCGGATTCGGTGCTGCACCTGATGAAGGAGCGGAAGTTCCCGATCTCGACGGCCTATGACGAGGCGGCGGTGCTGTATCTGCGCGGCGAGCTCGATTCCGCCGAGGCGCGCGCCCAGGCCGGCTCGCGGAGCGCGCAGCAGGACGTCGCGCGACCGACGCTGTTCATGCTCCAACAGGTCCTCCAGGTACGTGGGCGGCTGCACGAGGCGGACAGCATCAACCTCGTGCTGCGGGCGGCCAACGCGCGGCGCGGTACGCGCGTGAACTGGCTCGCGCTGCCGACGCGCATCGCGCTGAACGACGCCTGGCTACGCGACAACAATGCGCGTGCGCTCGCGCGGCTCGACTCGGCGGTGAAGGCGCAACCGCTCACGCCGCAGTCGCCACCGGGGGCGGCACTCGAGGTCGCCCATGCATACGCCGCCGCTGGCGCCCCCGATCGGGCCCGCGCGATCCTCGCGCAATACGATGCGTGGGCGCGCGACTCGGTCAACCGACAGGCGTGGCTCGGTCAACGCTTGTACGACGAGGGCACAATCCTGTTGGCCGAGCACCGCACCGACGAGGCGATCCGCGCGTTCCGGAAGATGGACGTCGACACCGACGGCCTGCCGATCGGATGCGCGTTCTGTCTCTCGTTCGCGCTCGGCCGCGCCTACGATGCGGCGAACCAGCCCGATTCGACGATCGCCAATCTCGAGCGCTTCCTCGCCACGCCGGCCCGGAATCGCATCAGCGCCGACACCTGGCTGCTCGGCCCGATCCATAAGAGACTGGGTGAGTTGTATGAGTCGAAAGGCGACACGAAGCGCGCCGCCGAGCACTACGCCACCTTCGTCGAGCTGTGGAAGCACGCCGATCCGGACCTGCAGCCCAAGGTGGCCGAGGGCAGAACGCGGCTGGAGCGCGTGCGACGGTCGCTGCCGCAGTGATCGGCCGGGCATCGCCGTCGCGATGCCCGTGAGGTAGAATCGCGAGTCGTTCCCCTCTTCCGGACTCGCCCGTGAATACTCGCCGCCAGTTCCTCATCAAGGCCCCGATCGGCCTTGCCGCCACGATCTCCGCGTGCCACGGCGGAAGCCGCCCGCCGCAGACCGCCACGACGACGACGGCGCCGAGCCCCGACACGCCGGGCGCGCCCCCCGCGTTCAACACGGCACCGCCCGTCGGCCCGGAGGTGACGCCGGCGACGTTCGCCGAGGCGGAGAAGTTGATGCAGGTGACGATGACGCCGGCGCAGCGCGCGATGGCGGCGCAGAGCTGGCGCACGTCGATGGCCGCGCTGCTCGAGCGGCGCACCGGCCCGCGGAAGATCGAGCTCGAGCCGACGCTCGCGCCGGCGACGCGGTGGACGCCGCTCGTCGCGGGCGAGCCGACGCCGAAGGCCGATCACTTCACGCGCTCGAGCGGCGCCGAGGTTCCGCTTCCGTCCAACGACGCCGACATCGCCTATGCGAGCGTCGCGCAGCTCGCGCGCTGGATCGAGGCGCGCAAGCTGACGTCGGAGCGGCTGACGCAGATCTACCTCGACCGCATCCGCCGCTACGACCCGAAGCTTCGCGCGATCATCACCCTCACCCCGGAGGTCGCACTGCAGCAGGCGCGCGCGGCGGACCGCGAGATCGCGGCAGGGAAATACCGCGGGCCACTGCACGGCATCCCCTACGGCGTGAAGGATCTCCTCGACACGGCCGGCATTCCCACGACGTGGGGCGCCGAGCCGTATCGCAATCGTGTGCCAACCACGGACTCGGCGGTGATCGCGCGGTTGAAGGAGGCGGGGGCGGTGCTCGTCGCCAAGCTCTCGCTCGGCGCACTCGCGCTGAACGACATCTGGTTCGGCGGGCAGACGATGAACCCGTGGCTGCTGGAGGAGGGCGCGTCGGGATCGAGCGCGGGGCCTGGCTCGGCGACGGCGGCGGCGCTCGTCGGCTTCTCCGTCGGCAGCGAGACCGGCGGGAGCATCATCGCGCCGAGCATGCGCTGCGGCGTGACCGGATTGCGGCCGACGTACGGGCGCGTCGCGCGTACCGGCGCGATGACGCTGTGCTGGTCGCTCGACAAGCTCGGGCCGATGACGCGCGGCGTGGAGGACACGATGCTCGTGCTGCGTACGATTGGCGGCCCCGACGCCGGCGATGTCGCGAGCATGCAGGCGCCGCTGGAGTTCGACGCGGCCGCGAGCGTGAAGGGATTGAAGGTCGGCTACATCCAATCGTGGATGAACGAAAGCCCGGCGACGGAGGTGGACCGCGCGACGCTCGAGCTGATCGGGAAGCTCGGCATGGTGCCGACGCCGGTGACGATCCCGAACTGGCCGTACGGCTCGCTCGATCTGATGCTGTTCGCCGAAGCCGCGGCGGCGTTCGAGGAGCTCACCCTGTCGCACCAGGATGATCAGCTGCGCGCGCAGGTCCCCGACGCGTGGCCCAACCTGTTCCGCGAGGCGCGCTTCCTCTCGGCGGTGGACTTCGTGCAGGCGGACCGGCTGCGTCGCAAGGTCGCGATGATGATGTCGACGTTGATGTCGTCGGTGGATCTCCTGCTCGTGCCGTCGCTGCGCGGCGAGATGCTGACGATCACGAACAACACCGGCCATCCGTCGCTCACGCTGCGCACCGGCTTCGTGAACGTGAGCGAGGCGCGCAGCGACTGGGCCCCCGACCCGAACCACCCGCTGCCGAAGTTCAACCCGCCGCGTCGCGTGCCGCATGGCGTGACGCTGATCGGCCGGTTGTTCGACGAGGGCACGCTCGGGCGCGTCGGCATGGCGATCGAGCGCGCAACGAACGTCATGCGCGAGCGGCCGCCGGGATTCTCCGTGTAACGCGGCGACAGACTCGGCCGCGCCATCGGAGCGACGTCGGTCACTCGGCGTGCCAGTTGCATTCCGTGTGAGCATGATGCGCCCGCACATCGCCGTCTTCCTCGCTCTCGCGTCCGTCGTCGCCTGCTCGAGCCCACAGGTCTCCGTCGGCCGCCCGCCCGCGCCTCTCGTCGGCACGGACTGGCGCGTGTTCGAGATGCACGAGCTCCCGACGATCGGCGGACCGTACCAGATCCCGGCCACGTTCCGCATCGACAGCACGACCGCCACCGGCTTCACCGGCTGCAACCGCTTCACCGGCCCGGTCACGTACACGAACGACCGGATCAAGTTCGGAGCGCTGGCCGTGACACGGATGGCCTGTCTCGACACGAACATCGGCCGCGTGGAGGCCGGAATGCTCAACGCGCTCCGAGCCGCCGAACGTCAGAAGATCATCGGTGACACGCTGATTCTCTCCACGCGCTCAGGCGATCTGGCGCGGTTCGTGGTGACGAAACCGCGTTAGCCGCTCTGTCATCCCGAGCGAGCGAAGCGAGTCGAGGGATCTGCACTTGCCGAGGGCCAGGTGCAGATCCCTGGACAGCTCGGGATGACAGCGAGCTTCGCTTGAGGGATGACGGCGGGGATTCGCCCGCGATGACGACGGACGATGGGGCGAGGGATCTGCATTTGGCGGTCACGCCGCGCGATGGAACGGTGAACACGGTTTCCGCATCAATGGTCAGGTTGCTCCCGTGCGCACCTTCTTCGTCTACATCCTCGCGAATCGCTCGCGCGGGCTCTACATCGGCGTCACGAACGACCTCGTGCGACGAGTAGCCGAGCATCGGTCGGCCACCGGAAGCTTCTCTGCGCGTTATCGGTGCAGTCGGGTCGTGTTCGTCGAGATGGCATCGGATGCGATGGCCGCGATCAGGCGGGAGAAGCAGCTCAAGAGCTGGCGACGTGAAAAGAAGATCGCGCTGATCGAGGCGATGAATCCGGGCTGGGACGATTTGAGCCAGAATCCTTAGCGAGCGAAACCCCCAACTGCGTAACTGCAGTGCAGATCCCTCGACTCGCTTCGCTCGCTCGGGATGACAGGCGTGCTATAACAGCGTCCCACGCAGGATGATCAACGCCACGCTGAAGTAGATCACGAGCCCCGTCACATCCACCAGCGTCGCCACGAATGGCGCCGAGGCGCTCGCGGGGTCGAAGCCGATGCGCTTCAGGAGGAAGGGGAGCATCGAGCCGGCGAGCGAGCCGAAGCCGACGATCCCCACCAAGGCGCCGCCGACCGTGAGCGCGACGAGGGAGTGGTGCGGCCCGTAGTCGAACAGGTGCAGCTTCTGCCAGAGCTCGATCCGGATGAAGCCGATCACGCCGAGGATGAGTCCGAGCGTGAGCCCCGTCGGCAGCTCGCGCACCGCGATGCGCCACCAGTCGCGCAGCGTCACCTCGCGCAGCGCGAGCGCCCGGATGATCAGCGACGTCGCCTGCGAACCCGAGTTACCCCCGGAGCTCATGACGAGCGGGATGAACATCGCCAGCACGACGGCGCGCGAGATCTCCGCCTCGAAGTGCTGCATCGCCGTGGCGGTGAGCATCTCGGAGACGAAGAGCGCGCACAGCCAGCCGGCGCGCTTGCGGATCATCTTGCCGAAGCTGATCTCGGTGTACGGCTCGTCCAGCGCTTCCATGCCGCCGAACTTCTGCACGTCCTCCGTTTGCTCGCGGACGATCGCGTCGATCACGTCGTCCACCGTCACGATGCCGATCACGCGGCGGTCGTCGTCCACCACCGGCACGGCGAGCAGGTTGTACTTCGAGATCAGCCGCGCGACCTCCTCGCGATCGGTGAGCGGGCGCACGGTGAGCGGCGCGCGTCGCGAGCCGACCTGGTCGACGCGCAGCGCGCGGTCCCCGGCCACCATCAGGTCGCGCAGCGAGATGACGTGGACGAGCGCCTGCGTGTCGGGCACGACACAGTAGATCGCGTAGACGGTCTCCTTCGTGCGCCCCACGGCGGCCACGTGATCGAGCGCCTGCTGCACGGTCCAGGTGATGGGCATCGAGACGAACTCGGTCGTCATGATGCCGCCCGCCGTGTCGGGCTCGAAGCGGAGGAGCAGCTCGAGGGCGCGACGCGTCTCCGGCTCGAGCTGGGCGAGGAAGCGCGGCCGATCCCCCTCCTTCAGCTCACGGAAAAGATCGGCCTGCTGGTCGGCCGACATCGCCTCGATGAGCGCAGCGGCCTCCCCTTCGCCCATGCGCCGCACGATCTCGCAGCGCTCGTAGGTGAGCTCGGGCTCGTCGAACACCTGCACGGCGAGGTCGAACGGGAGCGCGGCGAGCACCTTCGCGCCGGCGTCGGGCGCGAGGCTGCGCAGCGCTTCCGCCACGTCGGCCGCACGCGCCTCGGCGAGCGCCATCGCGAGCTCCTGCGGGTCGCCGTGCAGCAGGTAGAGCAGTTCGGGGGTGCGCAGACTCGGCGGCGCCTGGTGAGCCATGGTGTGTTCGCCTTCGCGTTGGGTGCGGGATTCTACGAAAGCATCTGTCGCACCGTCAGCTCCCCGACGCTCCCGCCGGCGCGCGGCTCAACCGCACGGTGAGCCGCTCCCGCCCGCCTCGCGGCTCCACGGTGACCTCGGCGAAGTTCTGCCGCGTACCACTCGTTGCACCGACGCGGATGTGCGCGGTGTGGCCCTCGAAGCTCTCGTCGCGCCGATCGAGCACGCTGGTCTGCTGCTCGAACGCGGTCGCGATGGTGCGCGCGAGGCGGAGCCCGTCGACGTCGAGCGGAAGGTCGCGCGACACGATGATCTCGCGCGCCACCTCGCCGCCATGCTCCCGCGCATAGGTGACCTCGACGTGCGCCGGCGAGCCGTCGCGGCGGAACCGCGCGTCGAACACGCAGTGGCGCTGCGGGGCGAGTGGTGTGCGCGGTTGGGCGGCGTGCGCCTTGGGCTCCGGCACGGGGACGTCCTCACACACCGGCTTCCCAGCCTCCGCGTCGGCGGGCGCGCGCGTCTCCAGCGCGCGGCGCGACATGCCGGCGTACAGCTCGCGGTAGGAATACGTCTGTGCCGCCGCGTCGGCGACGTCGCCGGCAAGCGATTCGGACGCCTCGCGCGCCGTGGCGAGCGAGTCCTGCGGACTGAGGGGCTCGTCGTCCTGGCTCCCACTGCGACAACCGGCGCCGGCCGCGCCGAGCAGCGCGGCGAGGACCAGGATCGCCGACCGCGTCCTCACAGGAGACGCTTCGGCTCTCTCTCCCGGTCCGCATCCCTCTCTGCGTGGACCGTCTCGGTCGGCGGAAGTGGCGGCTGCATCTGCCGCATCTGTTCCGGTGGCGTGGTGACCGCCGTCGTGACGCTTTGCTCGATGTCGTTGAGATTGCGCTTGAACTCGCGAATCCCCTTGCCGAACGACGCGCTGATCTCGGGAACGCGCTTCGCGCCGAACAGCACGAGCACGATCACCAGGATCACCATCAGCTCGCCGAATCCGAGATTGCCGAACATCCCCGCCTCACCTGATCAAGAAGGAACCGCCGCGTGCGTGCGGCTTCCCGGAGTGTACCGCCGCAGGCGCGGGGCGGCCGCGCGAACCGCACTAAGAGTTCACAAAATCGGCGCTGCGGACCGGCCGGCCGTCGCGCGGCCGTTGAGCTTCGCGTGCACGAGGCCCATCGTTCACCCGATGGAAGGAGCACATGCGCAGACGATCCTCGTCGTCGACGACGAGGAGCAGATCCGGCGGGCCGTCACCGAGGTCCTTCGCCCGCTGAGCATGAGCGTGCTCGAGGCCGAGACGGGGGCGGCGGCGCTGTCCATCGTGGATGTCTCGCGCCCCGACCTCGTGGTGCTGGACCTCGGCCTCCCGGACATGGCCGGTGTGGACGTCTGTTCGGCCATCCGGCGCCGCTCCTCCGTACCGGTGATCGTCCTGTCGGCGCGCCACGCCGAGGACGAGAAGCTCGCGCTGTTCACGGCGGGAGCGGACGACTACGTCACCAAGCCGTTCTCGCTCGCCGAGTTCGTCGCGCGGGTGCGCGCACAGCTGCGACGCGCCTGGCTCGCCCCGTACTCGTCCACGAGCGTCGTCCAGTGCGATGGGCTCACGATCGATCTCCAGCGCCGCGAGACGTCGCGCGACGGAGAGCCGATCCGGCTGACGCGGATCGAGTGGCGCCTGCTCGAGACGTTGCTCGTGCACGCGGGCCGCACGCTGACGCACCAGCAGCTGTTCGACGCGGTATGGGCGAAGGCGTACGGTCACCCCCAGCAGTACCTGCGCGTTCACGTCACCAACCTGCGCCGCAAGATCGAACGCGAGCCGGCGAGTCCGCGGCTCATCGTCACCGAGCCGGGCGTCGGCTACCGATTCGAGCGCGAGCCGCCGTGACGCGCCGGCGCTCGATCGCGCTGCGCTGGCTGGTGTGGAGCGGCATGCTCGTGCTCACGACGGTGGTGCTCCACCACGTCCGCGATCAGATCGAGCAGTCGCACATCGTGCTCGTCCTGCTGCTCGTCGTCCTGGGCGGGAGCATGGAAGGAGGACGTCCACTCGGCTTCACGCTCGCGTGCGCGAGCTTCGCCGTGATCGACTACTTCTTCCAGCCGCCGTACGACTCGCTCTCGGTCCACAAGACCCAGGACTGGGTGGTGCTCGTCTCTTTCCTCGTGACCGCGGGGGTGACCACCGAGCTCCTCTCACGCTCGCGGCAGGAAGCGGCGCTGGCGCGGCGCCGCGCCGGCGAGGTGGAGAGCTTGGCCCGGCTCGGCGCCGCCACGCTGCGCCGCGCGGAACCCATCGACGCGCTCGTCGAGATCGCGACGCTCGTGCGCGAGACGCTCGACCTGGCCGTGTGCGCCGTGTTCGTGCGCGACGGCGACGGGACGCTCGAGCTCGTGGCGAGCTCGGTGAGCGACGAGGTGGGGCAGCGCTGGACGGGAGAGCTCGAGCGCGACGCCGCGCAGCGCGCCCTGGCGGAGGGCCGCGATGTGACGTTCGATCCGCACACCTTCGCGCTCCCGCTGCACGCCGAGGAGCGCGTCACCGGCGTGATGGTCGTGCGGCGCGAGCCGATGCTCTCCCTCGACGTCGCGCGGCGGCGCTTCCTGTACGCGCTCGCCTACTACGCCGCGCTCGGGCTGGAGCGGATGCGGCTCGTCGGCGAAGCGGCGCACGCCGCGGCGCTCATCGAGGCGAACCGGACGAAGGACCAGATCCTCGCCTCGGTGTCGCACGACCTGCGTACGCCGCTCACGACGATCAAGGTGCTCGCGCAGCGCATCGAGGCGCGCGGAGAT
>JAEKKK010000050.1 GCA_019510405.1 Gemmatimonadota bacterium
GGGCTGCAGGCCGAAGTGCTCGGCATCAGCCCGGACGACGTGAAGTCGCACGTGAAGTTCCGGAAGAAGTTCGATCTTCCGTACGCCCTCCTCGCCGACGTCGGGCACAAGGTCGCCGACGCGTACGGCGTGTGGCAGGAGAAGTCGATGTACGGCAAGAAGTACATGGGCAACGCACGCACCACCTTCGTCATCGACAAGGACGGGCGTATTGCGCGCGTGTTCGAGAAGGTGAAGCCGGAAGGCCACGCGGCGGAGGTGGCGGAAGCCGTCTCGGCGCTGCGCTGAGCCCGGCGGCGTCGAGGCGAGCGGCGGCATGGGGTCTGCCTTACCGGGCGGCAACTACATCGGCCCCATCCTGGAGACGCCCATGACCAACCCGTCCACGACGAAGAAGCTCGACGACCTCTATGCCCTGATCGACGGAATCGAGATCGCCATGTTCACCACGCGCCGCGCCGACGGGCAGCTCGTCTCGCGGCCCATGGCGACCCAGGAGCGCGTCACCGGCACCGATCTCTGGTTCGTCACCGATATCTCGTCGAACAAGCTCGACGAGCTCCAATTCGACTCGCACGTCAATCTCTCGTACTACAAGAACAAGTCGCGCGAATGGGTCTCCGTCGCCGGCACGGCGCAGGTCACCCAGGACCGCAACCTGATCAAGGAGCTGTACAAGCCGGACTGGAAGGCCTGGTTCGGCGACGAAGGCGGCGATCGCGATGGCGGTCCCACCGACCCGCGACTCGCGCTCATCCTCGTCGAAGTGCAGTCGGTCGAATATCTCGTCGTGAACAAGCCGCGCCCGATCGTCCTCTTCGAGGTCGCGAAGGGGATGATCACCGGATCCACGCCGGACGTAGGGGAGCAGCGGCACATCACGGAGCGGGAGCTCCAGACGCGGGCGGCGAAAGAGGCGCGCTGATCGTCGCGCAAGTGCTTGTGCCCGGTGGGGCGCACCGACGAATTTTGTCCTGTGCGTCCCATCGTCGCGTTTCAGGGTGAGAGCGGTGCCTTCAGCGAGAAGGCCATCGAGTATCTCGTCGAAGGACCCGTCAAGCTGCTCTCCTGCAATACCTTCGACGCCACCACCGGCGCCGTGGTGCAGGGGATCGCCGACCTTGGCGTGATCCCGGTCGAGAACCTCATCGCCGGTCCGGTGCACTCCGCGCTCGACGCGCTCGCCGCCGCGCCCGAGCTCGAGCAGATCGGCGAACATCTCCTCCCCGTGCGCCACGCGCTCCTGGGAATGCCCGGCGCCGCGTTGGGCGACATCCGCGAGGCGCTGAGCCACCAGATGGCGCTCAAGCAGTGCGGGCGCTTCTTCGCCGAACATCCCGCGATCAAACCCGTCGAGGCCCACGACACTGCCGGCGCCGCGCGTCTCGTCGGCATCCGCCGCGACCCGAGCGTCGCGGCCATCGCCGGCGCCTGGGCCGCCGAACGCTACGGCCTCACCGTGATCCAGGACGGCCTCCAGGACCACTCCGACAATTTCACCCGTTTCGTCCTCGTGCGCCGAAAGCACCGCGCCCCCTGATCGGGGTCAGAGTAAACGGGGTCAGAGTAAACGGGGTCAGAGTCGATTCGACTCTGACCCCGTTCCATTTCCTGACCCGTTCCATTTCGACGCCGCCCGTTCCCCTATCCCGTCATTCGCGCGCTCACTTCAGGGCATTCGCCACGACGACAGTGACGTTGTCCTTCCCACCCCCTTCGAGCGCGAGATCCACCAGCTTCCGGCATCCCGCCTCCGCGTTCTCCGCCTGCCCGATCACGCCGGCGATCCGCTCCTCCGACACGTGCTTCGTCAGTCCGTCGGTGCAGAGCACGAGCGCGTCCCCGGGCTCGAGCCTCATCTCGCTCACCGCCGGCTTCATCTCCTGCGCGCCCACGGCGCTCGAGAGCACGTTGTTGAACCCCTGCTGCTCCACCTGCTGCTCCGTCATCGCGTACTCGTCGACGAGATACGCACCCATCGTCTGATCTCGCGTCAGCCGACGCAGCTTCTCGCCGCGCAGGTGATACGCGCGGCTGTCGCCCACGTGCACGACGAACGCCTCCGGCCAGACGACCAGCACGATCGTCAGCGTCGTCGCCGGCCCGCCGTTGGGCAGCCCGAACGTCGCGAGCAGCTTGTCATGGGCACGCTGGACCGCGCTGCGCAGCGGATCCCTGAATGCGTGCTCCTGGCCCGGCATCACGGCGTGATAGCTCCCCACCGTCTCGAACAGGTATTCGACGATCGTCTGGATCGTGATGCCGCTCGCCAATCGGCCCCCCTCCTGACCACCCACGCCGTCGGCGACGGCGTACAGGTAGGCCTTCGGGCCGCACAACGGATCGAGCACCGAGCGCTCCTCGAGGTTCGTCTGCCGGATCTCGAGCGACCGCTGGAGCGACGCGATGACGAAATGGTCCTCGTTTCCCTCGCGCACCTCGCCCACGTGCGAGATGCCGAAGCTCTCGATCCGCCGACGCTGGTCGTCGCTCGCGCCGAGCACGAACGCGCCGGACGAGTAGATCATCGACCGCGACGTGGGCGCGTCGCCCCGGGGGGCCTTCGGCGGCGGGGCGGAGGGGACCTCTCCGGTGACCTTGTTCCACATGTCCGAGATCTTGCCCATGATCGGTCTCCGGGGTGCGCTGTCGCTGGCGACCTGCTCTCCTTCGCCCGCGAAGCTACTCTCCGACGACCAGATCGGATACGCCGCGCGGCCGGAGCCCGCTGAGTGCATGGAGCGGGCCCGGCCGCGGATTCAGAACAGTGAACGGCGGGGACTAGGCCCGCACCGTCTCTCCACGCCGTCGCCCGAGCGTCACCGGCGCCTCCTCGTACCGATCGCGATGCCGTACCCAGCTCTGCGGACCGTTGTCCCCCTGACGGCCGAGCGGAGTGAAGTCCAGGAAGCCGAACAGGTTGCTCTCGAACTCCGTGCCGCGCGCGTACGCCGAGTAGGTGTGGTATACCTCGGCACCGTCACGCAAGAACACGCTCACGCCGGGCATGTCGCCCGCGAACGTCGCCCACCAGCCGCCGAGCTGCGACACGTCGCGGAAGTTGTACGTCGTCGCACCTCGGCGCGGATCGAGCGTCGCATGGAAGTCGTAGTTGAAATCGCTCCCCGCCGAGGAGATCAACGGAATGCGCCAGCCCATGCGCGCTCGATACCCCTCCAGCTTGGCGAGCGGCGCGCGCGAGACGAAGGCGAGCGTCGTGTCGGCGGCACGCAGGTGGACCGGCAAGTCGCCGATCGTGTCCACCTGCATCGAGCACCCCTTGCACCCCTCGTCCGCTTCGTCGATCCACATGAAGTGGTGCACCACGAGCTGCCGCTTCCCTTCGAACAGCTCGACGAGCCCGCGCTCGCCGTCCACCGTCTGGAAGCGATAGTCCTTCTCGACCTTCACCATCGGGAGCTGGCGGCGCTCGGCGCTCAGCGCGTCGCGCAGGCGCGTCAATTCCTTCTCCTTGCGCAGCAGCTCGACGCGGGCGGCGAGCCATTCTTCGCGGGAGGCAACACGGGGTGGTTCGGTGCTGACGTTCATCGGGACGTCTCCTCGGTGGTGGTGTCGGAGTGCAGCTCGGTGCGGTCGTGACGGCGGACGGCGAGGATCGCGGCCAACCCGCCGGTGGATGCGGTGGCGGTGGCGATGGCCCAGGACGCGGCGGCACTGAGGCAGATGGGACACATGGTGGCAGTCCTTGGGCGTGGTGTCAGCCGGATCCGGGGGCCCGCGGCGACGGGGGAACCTCGCGCCGGCGCCGCGGGTATCGTACGATACAGACCGGTCGGTATGTAAGGCCGTCGCCATTGTCCGTCAAGAGCGATTGACGGGCAAGGGCCGGCTACTTACCTACCGAGCGGTACGATCTCACCCGAGCCTCTGCGTCATGCCCACTCGTGCCAACCGCTCGCCCACGCCGCGATCTCGCGGCCAGCGCGTCCGCGCTCCCACGCGCTGGACCGGTCCTCTCGCCAGCTACACCGGCGATCCGATCTCCGGCATTCAGAAGGTGCTCAAGATCGTCGCCGACGAGTTTTGCGACGAGCGCCTCGTCGACAAGGTCGAGCTGGGCTGTCCGCTCAACAATCTCGCGCAGGAGATGTCTCCCCTCGACGAGCGCTTCCGCCGCCGCGTCGCGATCGTCTTCGAGTCCTGGATCGAATCATTCGCGCAGGCGCTCGAGCGGGGCAGGGAGGACGGATCCGTTCGCCGCGACGTCGACGCGCGCAAGGTCTCCACCTTCGTCGTCGCCGCCGTCGAAGGCTCCTTCGGCCTCGCCAAGAACGCCAAGAGCGCACCGCTCCTGCGCGAGAACCTGGAAGTGCTGACGGATTTTCTCGAGTCGCTGCGCGCTGCACCGGTGCGCAGACGTCGGCGCTGAAAGACCACCGCGATCGGTGATCGGTTCACGGTTGACGGCCGGTCTCGGGAAGCTCCTGCCTCCCCGAGGCCGGCCGTCAACAGATCATCGGGTACCGATGACTGCGTTCGCGTTGCCTTTGACGGCGTTTGCGTTGCCGTCCCAGTCCACCTGCGGCGACGGGTAATAGTTGAACCCGAGGAACCGCCAGCGCGCTGCGTGCGCCGCGATACGTTCGCGGAATCCCTCCCAGTTCTTCTGCGCCGGGGCCGTCCAACCCACTTCGGCCAGCGCTGGAAGCCGCGGCAGCGTCATGTAGAGTGCCGAGCCGATGTTGCGCACGGTCTCGCTCCACAGCGCACCTTCGACGCCAAGGATCTGATCCTCGCGCACGCCCTTCATGTACGTCGTCGGCTCCCAGTCGTACGACGGACGCAGCTCGATGATCGCGGCCCACGTCAGCCCGAGCTCCGTGCCCGGTACGTACTTCATGTCGATGTACGCCTTGTTCGACGGCGACATCACGACCTTCGCGCCCTGCGTCACCGCCGGCGGCACGCTGTCGCTCTTCCACTGCTGCACCACGGTCGTCGGCCGCAACCGTCCGCGACCGACTTCCTCCCAGCCCATGTACGTCTTGCCGTTGTTGTACACGATGTCCTGCACGCGCTCGACGAACTTCACGTACTGCGGCAGCTGCAGCACGTGCACTTCGTCGCCGCCGAGGTGGATGTAGGGGCCAGGCGTCATCGCCGCGAGCTCCTTCACCACGTCGTCGACGAACTTGTAGACCACTTCGCTGTCGGGGCAGAACACGCTCCAGCCGACCTGCGTGCCGGTGTACACGCCGGCGGCCTGCGTCCCGCCGTAGATCCCCGGCGTCTTGGCGCTGCAGCCGAGCTGCGGATACGCGGCGATCGCCGCGTTCGTGTGCCCCGGCATGTCGATCTCCGGGACGATCGTGATGTACCGGTCCTGCGCGTAGCGCACGAGGTCCGCGTAGTCCGCCTTGCTGTAGAATCCACCCGGGCCGCCACCGACCTCGGTGACGCTGCCCACCGCGGTGAGCTTCGGCCACGAGTCGATCTGGATGCGCCAACCCTGATCGTCGCCGAGGTGCAGATGCATCATGTTCATCTTGTACAGCGCCAGCACGTCGATGAACTCCTTCACCTCGTTCGGGGTGAAGAAGTGCCGCGCGACGTCGAGCATGGCGCCGCGATACTCGAACCGCGGACGATCGGTGATCTGACCGGCCGGCACGCTCCACTGCGCGCGCCGCCCGAAGCTGATCTGCGATTCGATCCCCGGCGGCAGCAGCTGGCGGAGCGTCTGCGTGCCGCGATACAGCCCCGCGGGCGCCGCGGCGATGATCCGCACCGAGTCCGCGCTGATCGTCAGCTCATATCCTTCCTTGCCCAGTGACGCCGGCCCGCCGAGCCGCAGCACGATCGAACCGGCCGGTGCCTGCGCATCGCTCTGCGTGATCGGGTTCGCGAACGCGGTCGACGTCCGCATGATCATCGCCAGCTGGTCGGCGATCCGCTGCACTTCGGTGTTTCCCGCCGGCACGACGATCGACGTCGTCGCCGACAGCGCGAAGGGCGCACCCGTGCCGGCCACCACGGAGACGGGCTGGGGCACGATGTGGTGCGCCGACAATGATGCGAGCGGCTGCAGATAGGCAGGGGTGACCGCCGCGCGCGGCGTCGCGGGAGCCGGCGTCGGCGCCGGCGTCGGGGCGGTCGTTCGACAGGCGGCCGCGACGCTCGACAGCGCGATCGCGGCGTGGATCGAGAGGTTGCGGCGTGAACGAATCATCATGATGGAGTGGGCGCTCTGCAGGATGTCGTGCTGGGGGCAACCGCTAAGCTGTCACGCCGCACAGCACCCGGGAAGGCGCCGCCGCCATCCCGAGCGAGCCGCCGTCATCCCGAGCGAGCGGAGCGAGTCGAGGGATCTGCACCTTCGTCGCCGAGCAGCTTCTCGAACACGAGCAGCTGGAGGTCGTCGCGCAACGGGATCCCGCTCCGGGCGTCACCGTAGGGAAAGGGATCCGTCTCGCCAGTCGCGCGGAACCCACGTCGCTCGTACCACGCGATCAGCGGCTCGCGAAGCTGGATCACCGCGATCCGCAGCCGTCGCGCCCCGCGCGACTTTACGAAACGCTCCGATTCGTCGAGCAACGTGCGGCCGAGTCCGCGCGACTGGAGGGTGGGACGGATGGTGAACATCCCGAGGTGCCAGACGTCCACCCCACGCGGCTCGAGCCAGACGCTGCCGAGCAGCGCGCCATCGTCGTCGCGCATGGCCAGCATCACCGCCCCCGGCGTCGCCGCCAGCTGCTCCCGCAGTCGCTCGGCGTCGGTACGCTGGCCGGCGAGGTAGTCCGCCTCCGTCGTCCAGCCCGCACGCGAAGATTCCCCTCGATACGCCGAGTTCACGAGTGCGGCGATCTCCTCCAGATCGGCGGCCGTGGCCGTCACAACCATTGCCATCCCCGATGTTATTCGGCGTGGCCGGTCGACGGTAGCTGGCTCGCGCCCAGCTTCACGCGCCGCCACAAAGATTCTGCAACGGGTGTCCTGTCACCCTGGCATGGCCGCGTGCCATCCGCGCATATTCAGCGTCCCGTGTTGATCCGTAGCCCATAGCAATGACCGACGCCTCCACCACAACGCTCAAGCGCACTCCCCTCCACGACATCCACGTCGCCCTCGGGGGAAAGATCGTCCCCTTTGCCGGCTACGAGATGCCCGTCCAGTACGCCGGAGGGATCACCGCCGAGCACAAGGCGGTGCGCGCGGGGTGCGGCATCTTCGACGTCTCGCACATGGGCGAGTTCTGGATCACCGGCGATCGCGCCGTGGACTTCGTCAACCACGTCACGACGAACGACGTCGCCGCCCTCGCCGTCGGCCAGGT
>JAEKKK010000051.1 GCA_019510405.1 Gemmatimonadota bacterium
GCTCCGTCTCGGCGCGCAGCTGCGCGGTCTTGCCCTGCGCCAGCTCCGACTTGGCCGTCTGGTTGACCGAGCGCAGCGACTCGATGTGCGCCTCCGTGGCGTCGAGCTCCGTGTTAGCCGGCGACCAGACCACGTACCAGTAGGCGCCGGCGAGGCCGAGCGCGAGGATGCAGACGAGCAGCATCTTCTGGTCGCGCTGGGAGGTAGGGATGAGTGCCATGGGATTACCTCACCGAGACCGCGAGGGGTACGCGGCGCACGCTTTAGGCGCTGGGACGCGTGTAGAGCATGTCGAGCTGGAACTGGGTGACTTCCTTGCCATTGTCGTTCGCACGCTGCGAGCTGTTGAGCGTCACGTTCTCGAGGAACGGGGAGGTCTCGAGCTGCTTCATGAAGCGCGTGAGCGCCTGGATGTCGACCGTGTTGCCGACGAGGCGCACCTTCACCGTGTCCTTGATGATCTCGGTGGGGATCTTGTGCTTCCGGCCGCTCGAGCCTTCGTTGGCGGTGGGGACGATGGTGCGGACCGGCGCCGTGGCCTGGCCCGCGCCGGTGAAGCCGAGCGCCACGATCCAGGTATACGGCGGCAGGGCGTTGCTCACCTCGTCCATCACGTGCGGCCAGATGTAGCGGTCGTCGTCGATGGCGCGGATCATGTTCAGCGCGCGGAGCACGGTATCGCGCTTGGCCTCCACGGTCTCACGCTCGCGCAGCACGGTGGCGTAGCGCGTGGAGTCCTGCACCGCCTTTCCGAGCTCTTCGTCGAGATGGGACTGCCGCGTGGTCTGCGTCGTGTAGAGCACCGCGGTGGCGAGCACGGCGACCACGCTGGTGCCGATGGCGCCCAGCATCCACGGGTCGCGGACCTTGCCGCGCAGCGACTGCAGCGAGGCGCCGAGATTGAGCTTGGCGCCGCCACTGCTCTTCTTGGCCTTTTTTCCCGATCCGGGAAGGAGATTGATTTCAATCATCGCTCGGCGTCCTCAGGCGACCTGTCGCATGGCGAGCCCGATGGGGAGCATCAGGAGCGACGCGACTTCGTCCGTGACGAGGCTGTCGAGCGCGCCGTCGCGGATGTTCAGGTTGGTGAGCGGATTGGCCTGCTGCACGGACACGCGCAGCCGATCCGCGAGCGCGTCGGAGAGCCCGGGAATGCGAGCGCCACCGCCACACGTATAGATCGCGCGCACCGTGCTGGCCGCACGCGACGACGAGGCGAGGAACGCGGCGGCGCGCTCGATGCCCACGGCGATCTCCTCGCCGCGACTCTCGATCACTGCATCGAGGTGCGCCGAGCGATCGTAGCCCTGCAGGAGCTGCTGCGCTTCGTCGGCCGAGATGCCCTGCTCGCGCTGCAGATCCTCGCGGAAGCGGCGCGTGCCGACGGTGATGTCGCGCGTCAGGATCGGCACGCCGTCGTCGAGGATGTTGATGTTCGTGACGTCGTGGCCGATGTTGACCAGCGCCACGATGCCCTTCATGGCGTCCGGATAGTTGATCTCGAAGGCGTTGTGCAGGGCGAACGCGTCGACGTCGACCAGGCCGGGCTCGAGCCCCGCATCGGTGAGCACGCGCAGCTTGGACTCGATCAGCTCGCGCTTCGCGGCGACGAGCAGCACGCTCATCTCCACGCCGTCGTCGTCGGGATCGAGGATCTGGAAGTCCAGCTCCACCGACTCCATGTCGAAGGGCACGTGCTGCTCCGCTTCCCAGCGCATCAACTCGCGCGCCTGCTGCTCCTTCACGCGCTCGATCTGGATTCGCTTGATGATCACGTCGCGGCCGCCGACGGCAGTCACGACATGCTTCCCCTTCACGTCCGCCGCAGCAAGCGCGCTCTGGATCGCTTCGGCGACGATGCCGGGATCCATCACTTCACCTTCGACGATGGCGTCGGCGAGCAACGGCACGACCGCGACCTTGATCAGCTCCGGCTGCTTCTTGGAGTGATCGATGACCGCGACCTTGACGAGACCCGACCCGATGTCCAGGCCGACCGTGGTTTTCTTTCGACCGAACAGTGCCATGGGAGGTACGCGCGAAAGCGGGGATCGAACGTCTGGCTCGGGAGAGGGAGAGCCAGCGATGGACGAATGAGGAACGAAGGGGACGGGAGGCCATTTCGACCGCCGTGCTACTACCCCTACCAGTCCCTCAGGCGAGGCCTGCTACATCGCAGCCCAGCCGACAGTTGCAGCGAAGAAGAGATTCGACTTCCTGCCCTGCCGTCGGGCATCGTGACCGTGCGTCCGGTCACTGGTACCGATGACACGACCGGACTGGTCGGCAGGTAACAACGGCAAGCGTAACGCGTGTGACGGCAGTCACTCGCAATGTCGTGACTGCGCGATACGCGCCTCGCGCGCTCAATACAGCTCCGCAACGGACCACCGCACGATCGGTCGCGGCGCGAGCAGCGTGGTGCTGTCGGGCGACGGTGGACGCTCAAGCAGCACGCGCATGCGACGGCGTGCGAGCGTCGGCCCCGTCGCGGGGACCGTCACATCGACCGTGACGATGAAGCGCGTGAGAGACAAACGTTGAACGCGTATGCGCATGTTTGCCGAATCCAGCGCCACAACCGACGACTCGGGTGACGTCCGTAGCGTGAACGCGCCGATCGGCAACGAATCGTCCATCGCCTGCCAGCTCCCCACGGCGCGGCCGAGCGCCCGACGCGCGCCCTCGCGTGCCACGATCGCCGCGCGTGACGTTGTCCGCCACGGCGTACGCCGGCACCGCGGTGAGCGCAGTCACGCGAACACGCGCGATTCGGCTTTCGTTCGTTCCGTCCGGTACGAGCGCGCTGCCGAGCGAATCGTAGAACCGAAAGCCGGTCCGTTCCCCGGAGCGCAGCGCCTTCACGAACGGCCCCGCGACGGGCTGCGTCGTATTGAATCGCGCCCCCGCCACGTTCCAGTCGCGGAAGCCGAGGTACCAGCGTCCGTCGCTCGCGCGATAGAAGAGCCAGCGCTCGTGGCGCGTGACGCGGAGCGGCGTGCCACCCCCGGCGTCCATCGGTGCATCGAGTGTGAGACGCGTCGTGGCCGCACTCGGTGCGAACGGACGATTGCACGCAGTTGTCGCACGCGACGCCGCTCCGACCGCACGCGCGCGCCAGCCGAGCGAATCGAGGAACCAGAGCGAATCGCCCGACGCAATGGCGCGAGCGATCCCGCCGAGTGGCGGCATGGCGGCCGCGTCGGGCGCGAGGGTGACGAGGATCGTCGCCGAGTCGCAGGCCACGGCGCTGGCGACGACCGCACGCAGCTCGAGGGTGGTGTCGCTCGCCTGCCCCGCCACGACGTCGCCGGCCGCGGCGTCGAGCAGGGCCAGCTCGTCCGGGAGGAGCCGGACGACGTGCCCCGCCTGCGACTCCGCCGCGCCGAATGCGCCCACCCAACGCGCCGACCGCTGTTGCCGCAGCATGCTCCCCGTCGCGGACGCGAGCACGATCGCGGTGATCGCGAGCGCGACGAGCAGCTCGACGAGCGAGCTCCCGGCGCGGCTCAGCACAGGATCGCGCTCCGTAGCAGGACCGTGCGCGTCCCGCGGGTCGTGCGCCAACGTACCACTTCATCGATCAGCGTGACGCCGTTCGGCGTCGGCGACGTGGTCCAGCGTTCGTCGAGCGCGAGCTCGGCGTCGGTGGCGCTGCCGCTCCGCGCCGCGGCGCAGCCCTGCGCCCGCAGCCACGCGAGACGGTCCGCGCCGCGTTGCACCGCTCGGCGCTCGCGCAGCGCAGTGCCCGTGACCCGGACGGCGAGCGCGGAGCTACCCGCCACGCCGAGCAGGGCGACGGCGAGCAGGACGAGGGCGACCAGGACTTCGACGATGGTGAAGCCGTCCCTTTCCCGACCAGTGAGCGCATGCGAAACCGGCATGCGCCCATGCTAGGTGCCTCGCGCCGGAACGCCGTACCGTCCGCGCGCAGCGCCAAGCGCTTCCGCGCCGAGCTACTCGCCCAGCCCGTAGTCGCGGATCTTGTAGAGCAGTGCGCGGTGCGACAGGTCGAGCAGCTTCGCCGCACGCGTGCGGTTGCCGCGCGTGCGCTCGAGCGCCTCCTTGATGAGGGCGCGCTCCAGCTCCTCGGTGCGCCGCTTGACGGAGAGATCGAGCGGAGACGTTGTCGCTTCGCTCCGCGTCATCGGTGCGGCGAGCGTCGGAAGCTGCTCCACGTCGAGCTGCGGGCCTTCGGTGAGCACCATGGCGCGCTCCACCACGTTCTCCAGCTCGCGCACGTTGCCCGGCCAGGGATACTCGACGAGGGCGCGCATTGCGGCCGGCGTCGCGCCGGTGACATGCATGCCAAGTCGGCGGTTGAACCGCTCGACGAAATGACGCACCAGCTCCGGGACGTCTTCCGATCGCTCCCGTAGTGCGGGCAGGTGGATGCGCACGACGTTGATGCGGTAGTACAGGTCGGCGCGGAACTTCCCTTCCGCGACGTCGGACTCCAGATCGCGCGCCGTGGCCGCGACGAGGCGCACGTCCACACTGCGCGAGGCGTTGTCGCCGACGCGGCGCACTTCGCCCTCCTGGAGCGCGCGCAGGAGCTTCACCTGCAGTGCCACGGGCAGGTCGCCCAGCTCGTCGAGGAAGAGCGTCCCGTCGTTCGCCTCCTCGAACAGACCCTGGCGTTCCGCGGTCGCGCCGGTGAACGCGCCCTTCGCGTGACCGAACAATTCGCTCTCGAGCAGTGCCTCCGGGATGGCGGCGCAGTTCACGGCGACGAACGGCCGGCTCGCGCGCGGGCTCGCGTCGTGGATGTGTCGCGCGATGAGCTCCTTGCCCGTGCCGCTCTCCCCCGTGATGAGCACCGTGGACGGGTGCCGCGCGACCTTGTCGGCGAGGGCGATCGCCTGCGAGATGCGTGGACTGCGGCCGACGATCCCCGACGGCGCGCGCAGCGCCACGAGCTCGTCGTGGAGCTGCGCGACTTCGCGGCGCAGCCCTTCGCGCTCGATCGCCTTCCGCACCACGAGCAGCACCTGGTCGGCGCGGAACGGCTTTGGGATGAAGTCGTACGCGCCACGGCGGATCGCCTCCAGCGCGGCGTCATCATCGCCGTAGGCGCTCATCATGATGACGAGCGCGGTGCCGCCCATCTCCTTGTACTTCTCGAGGAACGCGAGCCCGTCGAGGCCGGGCATGCGCACGTCGCAGATGATCAGATCTGCAGGGGTTTCCGCCAGGCGCGCGAGTCCGGAGGCGCCGTCGTTCGCGGCGCGCACGGTGTGCCCTTCGGCCTGCAGGATGAGCGTGAGGGTGTGGCGGAGCCCGAGCTCGTCGTCGACGACGAGGATGTTCATGAGCGCGTGAGCGTGGGCACGGGCTCCACCAGCTCGAGCGCTGGGATCGGGGGCGCACCGGGGGTCTCCGGCGCGAGCGGGAAGAGCACGTGGAACGCCGCACCGCCCTCGCGCGACGACTGTGCCCAGACGATGCCCTGGAAGTTCTCGACGATGCGCAGCACGATCGACAGGCCGAGCCCCGTGCCCTTCCCGGGCTCGCGCGTGGTGAAGAACGGATCGAAGATGCGCTCGCGATCCTGCTCGGGCACACCGGGGCCGGAGTCGGCGACGACGATCTTCACGACCTCCTCCGGCCGATGCTCCGACTCGAGCCAGCGGCGCACGCGTGGCGACGGCTCGTGCGGCGCCGTGCTGCCCGGCCGGTCGTTGGCGCGCGTCATCCCTTCTTCGAGGACCGAACGCGACATGCAGGTCGTGCGCACGGCAATCGTTCCGATCCCGTCCACCGCGTGCGCCGCGTTCAGCAGCAGGTTCACCATTGCCTGCTCGAGGTCGTGTCGCTCGCCGTACACGCGCGGCGATTCGTTGGCGAGCTCCAGGCGCAGCGAGACGCGGCGGAGCACCCCCTGTGCATTCAGCAGGTCGGCGACGTGGCGGATCGACTCGTTGACGTCGATCGGCGTGGGCGACGGACGCTTCGGGCGCGCGTAGTCCAGCAGCCCGCGCACGATCCGATCGATGCGCGACGTCTCCCGCTCGAAGCCGGTCACCGCCTCGAGCGCGAGGGCGTCGCCGCCGATGCGGCCGCGCAGGATGTGGCTGTAGCCGTTGAGCGCGCCCAATGGATTGCCGATCTCGTGGGCGATGCCCGCCGCGAGCCGTCCGACGCTGGCGAGCTTCTCGGCTCGCACCAGATGCGCCTGTTCCTCGAGCAGGCGCTCCGTCATGCGATTCACACTCTCGGCGAGCTGGTTCAGCTCGCGCGACTCGTGCGGCGCGATGCGGCGGCGGAGGTCGCCCGCGGCGATCGCTTCGGCGGCGGCGGCCGTCTCGCGCAGGGGACGCACGAGCAGGCGGTGGATCTGATACGCCCCGAACGCCGTGAAGACGAGGACGTCCGCGGCGACCAGCACGCTGATCGTGAAGGCGCCCCGCACCGGGTTTGCCTGATCGTAGACCAGGAGCACCGCGCCGACCGCGAAGACGAGCGCGGCGCCGGCGAGGAGAGCGAAGTTGAGGAGGAGCTCCGTGCGGAGCGAAGGCCGTGTGTCTGGTCGCGTCATGCGCGGGGCGGAAGCGGCACGAGCGC
>JAEKKK010000093.1 GCA_019510405.1 Gemmatimonadota bacterium
GTCGAGAAGCGGCGTCGACAGGTGGAGGACGTACTCGCCCGGCGGCAGCGAGTCGATGCGATAGCCTCCCTTCGCGTCCGGATGCGCCGCGAAAGTCACGACCGGCTCCGGCTGCACGCGCGAGAGCTCAACGGTCGCTGCTGCCGCATGGCCGCCGATCGCGTCGAGGATGGTGCCCTGCAGTGTACCGAAGCGCGGTTGCTGCGCCGAAAGCAGAGAGGGGAGCGCGCTCAGGACGAGCGCGACGGCGCTATGCGCGAGGCGCGGGGACCGCGATGTGAGTGCCAAGGGACGATGAGGTCGGTGCGACGGTTCTCGCGCGGCCTCATCGCCGCGTCCGGATATTGTGCAGCGTCACCGCCGCGTCCAGAAGATGATCGTGCCGCACGGAGACTTGTGCTCCGGCGGCGCGCCGGCGGTGCCCCGATACACCTCGAGCGCGCCGAGCGCCGAGGGGATCGGGAGCTGATCGATGGTCTGGACCGGCAGGTCGTCCACCAGCACGACGGGCGAACAACCAGGATTGCTCATGCTTTCGAACTTGACCTCGCCCCAGCGCACGTGCACGGCGCGGAAGCCCGGCAGTGCATTCACGTAATCCGCCGTCGAGTTCAGGTTCATCTTCCTGATCTGCGCTTCGTCGAGGAAGCGTCCGTCGAACGCGTCCTTGCGACGTGCCTCGAACTCGGCGTAGCGCCAGCGACGGCCGACGACGTTGAACGACTCCAGTGTCGCCACGCGGTCGAGCACGACGTCGAGGCGCGCGCGCTGCTCGCTGCGCAGCGTCGTCGGGCCACGCGCGATGCCGTAGCCCAGCCGCCGGACTTCCACCTCCTGCGAGCCGGCCGGCAGGCCGCTCAGCGTAAAGGTGCCGCGCTCGTCGGTCCGGGTTGCGGCGGCGGTGCCGATCACGCGGATGGTCGCGCCGACGACGGGCTGTCCCGTTCCGTCGCGCACGGTGCCGGCGAGCCGCGCGCTGCCCTTCGGCGCGTCCGTCTGCGCGTTCGTCGCAGCGCTGTCGTTGAGGGCACGGGCGCTCATCGCGCTGTACTCGATGTCGCGCACGAGGACGCCCGACCCTTCCGGGATCGTCATGTGCAGGACGGCGCCGGCGCGCCCATTGAACTGCACCTGGACGAGCAGAGGATCGTCCGTCGGCAGTCCGCACAGCCGGTACTGCCCGGACGCATCCACCTTCACGCGCGCGGTGCGCCTGTCCTCGTAAAGCGCGCGCTTGGCCGGATTGATCTGGAGATCGCTCCACGCCACGGCAACCGAGGCGCCCTCGAGGGGCTTGCCGCTCTCGGCGTCGGAGAGCAACCCGAGCAGCGCACCGCTGCCGGCCGGAAAATCCACTCCGGGGCACGCCATGCCGCGGATCGTGGCCCCCGACGGGACGGCGAGCGCGGCGCGCGTCACGCCGCCCGCCGTCACGCGGGCCTGCGTCGTCGGGCCGCCGTACTGCAGCGAGTCGAGCATCGGGCTGGCGAAGCGCAGCGCGTACTCGCCGACGGCGAGCGAATCGAAGCGGAACCGCCCCTGCGCGTCGGAGGTCGCGACGAAGGTCGACTCGCGGCCCGCGGCGACGTGGGTCGCGGTCACGAGCGCGCCGGCGAGCGGCGCCACCCGCACGCTATCGGTGATCTGCCCTTCGATGGCGCCTGAGGGAGCCCGCTGCGCGGCGAGCGGTGAGGCAACCAGAACGAGCAGGACGAGCGCGGAGATCGAGCGCATCGGATACGCCGGTGATGAAGGTCTGGAGACGTGCGGCGGTCCGGCGGCACCGAGGTGTCGCCGGCCAAGGGTCCGCACGCCCGCAACAATGAAAAAGCGAGCAAGGACAGGCAAGCTGATCCGACCCTGCCGGAATAGATTCCGCCACATGGCCCGATACCGCTACCTGACCGCCGATGTGTTCACCGATGTGCCATTTGGCGGCAACCAGCTCGCTGTCTTTCCAGATGCACGCGGCATTCCCGAACATCGCCTGCAGGACGTCGCGCGCGAGTTCAACTACTCGGAGACGACGTTTGTCTATCCGGCGTCGGATCAGGCGCACACACGTCGCGTGCGGATCTTCACGCCGGGTAACGAACTTCCCTTCGCCGGCCATCCCACGGTCGGCACGGCGCACGTGCTCGCCGCCATCGGCGACCTCGCCCTCACGGGCGACACGACGCGCATCGTGTTCGAGGAGCTGGTGGGCCCGGTGCCGGTGACGATCCGCTCCGAGGGCGGCGCACCGACCTTCTGCCAGCTTTCGGTGGCGAAGCTGCCCGAAGAGGGACCGACACCGCCGTCGCGCGAGGCGCTGGCCGGAGTGCTCGGCCTCGAGCCCGACGACCTGCTCGACGGCGAATGGGCGCCGCGTGGCTGGACGTGCGGCGTGCCGTACCTGTTCGTCCCGCTGCGCGATCGCGATGCGGTTGCACGCGCACGCGTGAACGTCGCGGAGTGGGAGCGCGCGCTGGCCGGCACGTGGGCGCCTGAGCCGTTCGTCTTCGCGCGCGAGGGGGAACGCGCGGGCTCCGATCTGCACGGTCGCATGTTCGCGCCCGCATTCGGCATCCCCGAGGATCCCGCCACGGGCAGCGCCGCCGTGGCGCTGGCCGGCTACCTCACGCGTCGCGACGCGCGCCGCAACGCGGGCGGGACGCTGCGCTGGCGGCTCGAGCAGGGGTTCGAGATGGGGCGGCCGAGCATTCTGGACATCGAGGCCGATGTCGCGCGTGGCGACATCACCGCCGTTCGCGTCGGCGGCGGGTCGGTGATCGTCTGCGAGGGGACGATGATGGTGCGGGGATGAGAGGATGTGGGGATGCGGGGATGCGGGCTTGCCGCTCACCGCTCTACTGACCGCTGTCCGCTCGCCGCCGTCCGCTCGCCGCGGGGCTCACCTGCACTACTAATGGTCTTTCGCTGCTCAGGATCAGCTTTACGTCGCTGAACTGGGCCGCCGCCGCGCGTGCATCCCGGCGGCGACGATACCGACCACGCACCCCAGGATGATCAGCGCGACCCCGGCGTACGACGTGTACCGCGCCTGGTCCGCTGCGACGAGCGCGCCCGGTGGGCCGGGGTTCGTCCTGCTGTACAGCGAGATGGTGTGAAGCTTCGCTGCCGCAACGAGGTACAGCGCCGCGCCGATCACGATCAGGAGAAGCGCACCGAGGTCGATCTGGCGATCGCGTCGAGAGACTGGTGTCATGCAGCGATGATCTTCCCTGCGCTCGTGCGCAGCGTCATGGGTTGATTCGAGGGGCACGCCTGGCGAGTTTGCGAATCGACCTTCCATACCCCACCGCCCCACGATGACCTACCGTATCCTCGTCACCGACGAAATCGACCCAGACGGTGTCGCGTTGCTGAAGGCCGAGCCCTCGTTCGACGTCGACGTGGTGCCCACGTTGCCGCCGGCCGAGCTGCTGGAGCGTATCGGTGAGTACGACGCATTCGTCGGACGCAGCGCAACGCGCGTCACCGACGAGCTGCTGCGCCGCGCCTCCCGCCTGCGGGTGGTCGGCCGCGCCGGCGTGGGGGTGGACAACATCTCGATCGATACGGCGACGTCGCTCGGTATCGCGGTCATCAACGCGCCGGCGGGAAACACGATCGCCGTGGCGGAGCTGTTCTACGGCACCCTCATCGGCCTGCTCCGCCACCTGCCGCAGGCCTGGGAGTCGATGCACGCCGGCCGGTGGGACCGCTCGAAGCTCCTCGGCACGGAGATCAAGGGGCGCACGCTCGTCATCGTCGGCCTGGGGCGCATCGGGAGCGAGGTCGCGACGCGCGCGCACGCGATGGGGATGGACGTCGCCGGTTACGACCCGTACGTGAGCGACGAACGCTTCCGCGGCCTTCGCGTGCGGCGCCTCGCCACGCTCGACGAGGCGGTGGACGCCGCGGACATCCTCACGGTGCACACGCCGCTCACCGACGAGACGATGGGGATGATCGGCAAGCGCGAGCTCGCCCGCATGAAGAGCGGCGCCATCGTGATGAACCTCGCGCGCGGCGGCATCATCGAGGAGCAGGCACTGCTCCACGCGCTCGAGAGCGGGAAGCTCGCCGGCGCGGTCGTCGACGCGTTCGTGAAGGAGCCGCTCGTCGCCGATCACCCGCTGCGCAACGCGCCGAACTGCTTCCTCACGCCGCACCTCGGCGCCTCGACGGCGGAGGCGCAGCGCAACGTGGCGGTGGACGCGTGCGAGGCGGTGCGCGACGCCCTGCTCCACGGCGAGCTCTCACGCTCGATCAACGTGGCGGGCGCCGGCACGGGCGACTGGAAGGAGCTGCAGCATGCCCTCTCCGTCGTGCGCCGCGCCGCGATCGTCGCGCGCGCCATTCTCG
This sequence comes from Gemmatimonadota bacterium, assembly GCA_019510405.1. Classification (GTDB taxonomy): domain Bacteria; phylum Gemmatimonadota; class Gemmatimonadetes; order Gemmatimonadales; family Gemmatimonadaceae; genus AG11. The sequence goes on from JAEKKK010000093.1 coordinate 4,351, forward strand.
CCGACCGCGGCGTGAAGACGGTGCAGCGGCTCTCGCTGCGCGTCGGTCCGGACCTCATCGGCGCCGCGCCGGCGCTGCTCGCCTCGGCCGCCGCCGGAGTGCTCGAGGGGACGATCGACGTCGAGCGGATCAACCTGATCAACGCGCGCTCCATCGCCGAGACGCGCGGGATCGAGCTGTCGACCACGGAGTCCGACGCGCTCGGACATCCGGCGGCGATGCTCGTCAGCGTGAGCGGCGGGGTGCAGCTCATGGCGGTGGCGGCCGTCGCACCGGAGGGCGCGCCGGCGCGATTGATCCGGATCGGCGGCTTCCACATCGACGTCGCACCGCGCGAAGCGCTGATCATCCTCACCAACAACGACGTGCCCGGCGTCATCGGCCGCGTCGGCACGCTGCTCGGCGACCGCGGCGTGAACATCGCCGAGTATCACCAGGCACGCCTCGCGCAGGGCGGCGAAGCGCTTGCGGCGATCAGCGTGGACGGCACGGTGCCGTCCAGCGTGCGCGAAGAGCTGCTCGGCCTGCAGGACGTCTGCACGGCGACGGTCGTGCACTTCCGCGGCGCATGACTGCCGCCACGCTCGCCTCGAGCGTCGAGCGCGACGAGGGAGTCCGTCGCGCGTACTCCGCCGACGCGTCGGGGCTCGTCATGGTGCCCGAAGGCGTCGCGCGTCCCACCTCGGGCGCCGAGATCGCGGCGCTCCTCGCCGAGGCGAGCGCGAACGGAACGGCGGTGACCTGCGCCGGCGGGCAGACGAGCACCACGGGGGCGTCGATCAGCGACAAGGGGATCGTGCTCTCGCTGCGCGGGATGGATCGCGTCATCGAGCTCGATCCCGAGGCGCGCATCGTCCGCGCGGAGCCCGGCGTGTTCATCGGAGAACTGAAGCGCACCTGCGCCGCGCACGGCCTGCTGCTCGCCCCCGATCCGACGAGCGAGGAGGAGTGCACCGTCGGCGGCGCGGTGGCGTGCAACGCGTCCGGTGCGCGCAGCCTGCGCTACGGCGCGACGCGGTCGCACGTGCGCGCGCTCAAGGTGGCACTGGCCGACGGCTCGCTCGTCGAGCTGCGTCGTCCGTCGCTCGAGAAGAACACCGTCGGCTACGCGCTGGCGCACGATCCGGTGGACTGGTTCGTCGGCAGCGAAGGGACGCTCGGCGTCGTCGTCGAAGTGGAGTTCGGGCTGCTCCCGCTCCCCGAGCAGGTGGTCGGTCTCGCCATTCCGTTCGCCGCCGAACAGGACGCGCTGGACTTCGTCGTCGCGGCGCGCGAGAGCCGGAAGGTGCATCCGCGCTGCCTCGAGTTCTTCGACCGGCGCGCGCTGGCGATCGCGCGCGAGGCGGAGTCGACACCAGGGTGGGCGAAGGACGCCGACGCCTTCGTGTACGTCGAGGAAGTGCCGCCGGCCGGCATGGCGCCGGCGCTCGACGAATGGCTCGAGCTGGCCGAGCAGCGCGGCGCGCTCGTCGACGACGTGAACGTGTACGAGGGGGAATCGTCGCTCCGCGAGGCGCGGCGCGTGCGGCACGCCGTGCCGGCGACGATGAACGAGCGCGGCTCGCAGCGGCGGCCGCACGGCGGCCGCAAGGTGAGCACCGACTGGGCCGTACCCTACGCGCGCCTCGGTGAGATGCTCGCGAAGGCCCGCACCTTCGCCGACGTGGCGGGGATCGAGCAGGCGGTGACGTACGGTCACGCCGGCAACGGTCACCCGCACCAGAACTTCATCGCGCACGACGGCGACGAGCTGCGGCGCATCGAGGCCGTGGTGGAGGAGACGCTGCGCGAGGCGATCGCGATGGGCGGCACTGTCGCGGCGGAGCACGGCATCGGGAAGATCAAGCGGCGCTGGCTGCCGATGCAGATGTCGCCGCTCCAGGTGCGCACCATGGTCGCCGTGAAGCGGGAGCTCGACCCGGCGGGAATCCTCGCGCCGGGCAACGTCCTCTAGCGTGCGCGCGTTGCTGCTTCCCCAGCAGCAGCGCTCCCTCGCGGTCGCGGCTTACGGGTAGCCGTTCCCCCTGAGGGTCGGGCCGGCGCCCTTACGGTTTGGCGTCTCCTTTCGCATCCAGATCACGACCAACCCGCACTCCGCTCGGCCGGCGAAGCGCTCGGGGACGAACTGGCTGTTCGCGTACGCCTCGATCGCACCGACCTGACTGGGCGGGATGTCGTTGATGGCGAAGCCGTCGGTTCCTTCGGCGACGATCTTCGCGCTGCGACAGCCTGGCTGTTTGGCGAGCGCCTCGTTCGAGATCAGCCGCGCTTCCGCGCCGTGGCCGAGCGCCGTGAAGCCAAGCATGTCGGCGAAGTAGTCGACTGTCTCGGTCACCGCCTTCTCCTTCTGCATCACCTCCTCGACCGCGAGGAACTGGCCGAAGCCGTACGCGCGCCGGTGCGCCTCGAACTCCTTGTACAGGGCGGACGTGGACACCGGCGTGGAGTCGGCCTTCGCGGTGCGCACCATGAGGACGTTCTGCTCGGTGCTCCGGTCCGGGCGCAGCTCGACGGCGACTTCGGTGAGCGGGTAGCCGTCATGCAGCAGCTGCATGATCTGCGTGCCCGCCGGAAGTCCGCCCAGCACGAACTTCCCCGTGGAGTCGGTGGCGGTGGACGGGCTCGCGTAACGCACGCGGACCTCGACACCGGCGAGCGGCATTGCAGCCATTCCGCGGATGATTCCCGTCACGCGTGCGGTGCCACTGAGCTGCAACCCCGGGCTGGATGAATCGGAGCGCGAGACGCTGGCGGGGCGCGCCATCGAGTCGAGCTGAGCGACCGACGGCGCGGACCGCGGGCTGATCGAGAGATCGCGCACCACCACGCCCTCGTCGGGGGAGATCGTCAGACGGACGAGCGGGCTCGCCCTGTCGGCGTGCTGTAACCGCAGGGCGAGGGTGGTTCCGCCTGGAATCCCGCATAACCGGTACTCGCCCGATGCTCCCGTCTTCGCGACCACCGTGCGCATCTTCGTCGTCGCCTTCGCAAGCCCCTCGGCGATGACGTCCGTCCACGTCGCCACGACCTGCGCGCCGGCGAGGGGCTTCTCGGTGTCGGCATCGAGCGCGCGCCCCGCAACGGCGACGGTGCCTTCGCCCAACCGGCCGCTGTGACAGACGAGGTCGCGCAGGTCGGCACCGTACGGCAGCTCGGCGTCGGCGCGGAACGTCCGCCCACCGTCGATCCGCACCTCGCGCGGCGGCATGGTCAGATCCAGCGAGTCGAGCGTGGGGGTGCTGATCTGCAGCAGATATCGCCCGGGCGGCAGCGAGTCGACGCGGAAGCGTCCCTCCCCGTCCGGCCGCGCGCTGCGCGACGCGCTCGCCGCGGAGCCGAGTTGCACGAGCGACACGGTCGCGCGGACGGAACGCGTCGTGATCCGCTCGCGCAGCGTGCCGTCCACGGCCCCCGGTGGCTGCGATTGCGCGCCGAGGACGGTCGCGGACACGAGCAGACAGCTCGCCAGGACGGAGGTGAGGTAGACTCGCACGTTCTCAGAGGGGTGAGAGGCGAAGTTGCGACGCGCGATGACCGCGTGCAAGCCGTGACGCACAACCGCCTGCGACGCGATGGCGGGATCGAGCGGCCCCGTGGGTTGCCTCAGCCGTCACGCCTGACGAGCTTGCGAATCGGTCGACCCTCACCTCACCGCAATGCCCTTTTCCCAACCCGGATTCGCCAGCGTCGTGCTCGACGTGGACTCCACGCTGTGCGGCATCGAGGGGATCGACTGGCTTGCCGCGCGGCGCGGCCCCGAGGCGGGCGTGCTCATCGCCGAGCTCACCGACCGCGCGATGAACGGCGACCTCGCCCTGGACGCCGTGTACGGCGAGCGGCTCGGGGCGGTGCGTCCTTCGCAGGACGATCTCGCCGCGCTCGCGTCGGAGTACGAGCGCGCGCTCGCCCCTGGCGCACGGGAGGCGATCGCCCGGATCCACTCCGCCGGCCGGCGTGTCGTGCTCGTGAGCGGCGGCATCCGCAACGCGATCCTCCCCGTCGCGCGCGCCCTCGGCATCGACGAGCTCGACGTGCATGCGGTGAACGTGCTCGTGGACGACGCGGGCGAGTACGAGTCGTACGATGCGCACTCGCCGATGACCACCGCGGACGGCAAGCGCGGCGTGGTCGCCTCGCTCGACCTGCCGCGCCGGCTCGTCGCGGTCGGCGACGGCGCGACCGACCTCGCCATCAAGCCGGTGGCGGACGCGTTCTTCGCCTTCACCGGCTTCGTCCGGCGCGAGCCCGTCGTCGCCGGCGCGGACGCGGTGGTGAATTCCTTCGACCAGCTCGTGGAGCTCGTTCTCGCATGACCGCTTCGCTGCTCACGCAGGGCACCTTCTTCTTCCCGGGCCCGACCGAGGTGCGCACCGAGGTGCTCGCCGCCATGGCTCGGCCGCTCATCCCGCACCGTGGCAAGGCGTTCGAGGCGTTGTACGCCGGCCTCCAGGGTCCGCTGCAGACGATTTTCTTCACGAAGCGGCCCGTGTACGTGAGCAGCTCGTCGGCCACCGGGCTGATGGAGGCGGGCGTGCGCTGCGCGCCGGAGGGGCGCGTCCTCTCGATCGTCAACGGCGCCTTCTCGGCGCGGTTCGCCGCGATCGCCAAGGCGTGCGGGCGCGAGACCGACGTGCTCGAAGTGCCATACGGTGAGATCGCCACGCTGGACATGGTGAAGGACGCGCTGGCGAAGCAGCGCTACGCCGCGGTGACCGTGGCGCACTCGGAGACGTCGACCGGCGCGCTGCACGACGTGCGCGGCATCGCCGCCCTCGCGCACGACGCCGGTGCCGTGGCGCTCGTCGATTCGGTGACCGGAATCGGTGGCGCCGAGCTGCGCTTCGACGAATGGGAGCTCGACTACGCGCTCACCGGCTCACAGAAGGCGCTGGCGCTTCCCCCCGGTCTGGCCTTCGCCGCCGCAACGCCGGCGTTCATCGACGCGGCGAAGAGCACGGCGCGCCGCGGTCTGTACTTCGACCTCGTGGAGTTCGACGCCTACGGGGCGAAGAACCAGACGCCGAACACGCCGGCGATCAACCTCTTCTACGCCGCCGCCGAACAGCTCCCGGCGATCGTGGCGGAGGGGATGGAAGCGCGGTGGGCGCGCCATCGTCGCATGGCCGAGCTGACGTACGCGTGGGTGGACGACCTCCGCGCGAAGCACGGCGACGCGTTCGGCGTGCTGGCCCGTGCCGGCGCGCGCACCCCGACGGTCACGAGCATCACCATCCCCACGACCTTCACGGCATCGACGCTGGTGAAGGGTGTCGCGGAGCGCGGCTTCACGATCGGGAACGGCTACGGGAAGAACCGCGAGACGACCTTCCGCATCGGACACATGGGGGATCACAGCCCCGACAGGCTCGTGGAATGTCTGTCGGTCTGCTCGGAAGTCATCCGCGAGTTGGCGGCCTAGTGAGCTGGGAGTGGTAGTCTTTTGGGAGAGGTAGTCACCGCCCCATCCAGTGACTGAGCTTCACCATCAGCACGTTCGTCGCGGGTGCCCTGAACAGATCCCGTGATTGCGCCCCGACGTCGAACGAGGCTGGATCGCCGTCGAGCGTCCGGCCCTGGCTCCAGACGATGAACAGCGTCGAGCCGGGCCGGTACTCCCATCGCAGCAGCGCATTCGCATTGAGCTGCGCGAGCGTGTAGTCGGGACGCTCCACGGAGAGCGGACCGGTCGAGGTGCCGATCGTCAGCTGATCGCCACTCGTCACGCGAATGGAATCGGGGGAAAAGAGGCGCACCCGCGTCGCGAACTGTGCCGAACGCGCACTGCTTACCTCGCCGAGTGAGCGGTACTCCCCCGCGCTCAGGAATGGCTGCGCATAGAGCTGCACGCTCAGGCGTGAGGAGAGTGCATAGCTGGCGCGCAGGGTGAGCGACGCGGTCGATTGGAGCAGATCGCCGACGACGTAGTGCGTCGCGCCACCCACCGCACCGGTGGCGACGAACTGCTGCGGGTTGCGCCACCACGAGAGCGAGGGTGCGGCGGAGAGCTGCATCGCCGATCCCGCGCGCGCCGACAGCGTCGTCGTCGTCGAGAACAGTCTGCCCGGACCACTGTCGTCGCGGTTGCCGCGCACGTCGAGCTCGGCCACGACTCGCGCGCGATTGTCGCTCGTCACGTGCACGAACCCACCCGTGTGCCCCGGCGTCGCGAGGGCCGGTCCGCCGCGCAGCGCGGTGAGACTGAGGATCGGCTCATAGCGTTCCAGAGCGCCGAACATGCTCCAGTAGTTTGTCAGCGTCGTGTAGCCGAACAGTCGCCCGCCGAGCCGCTCGCGCTCGCCGCCGAAGCTCGACCCGGTCCACAGCGTGGCCCAACCCTCCCATTCGCGGGTGAACCGCGTCGGCGTGAAGCCGACCCACCCCGCCCAGAGCAGGCCGGTGATCGCATCGGCGCGCGGTTGCAGGCCGAGGTCGTTCGCCTCGAACCCGGGCGACGTGGCCTTGATCACCGCCCCGCCTCGCGTGTGTCCACCGCCCTCCTTCGTCACGCGGACCGTGCCGGCCAGGCCGCCCATCGAGGTGAGCGAGGAGTCCACACCGAGGTACGGGGCGTCGGGGCGCTGAAAGAGGTGCGTCGTGCTCTGCTGCGTTTCGAGCATCGCCTGCGGTGAGCCGCGCACGACGCTCCCGAGCAGGTCGGCGTAGGCGATGAACCGTCCATTCCCGAACTTCGTCTGGCCATCCACGCCGCCCACCAGCGCGCCGGTGCGCAGCGACGGCACCGTGGCGTCGCGCTCGACGACGGTGAGCGCCGAGCCCAGCGACGATCGTCCGCCGTCGATCTCTCGGACGACGCGCGCCGCGCCGTAACGCGTCCGCGGCTCGACCACGGTCGAGCCGAGCGCGCCCTGCGCGCCCACGTATCGGGCATCGACCTCGTCGGTCATCGCCGCGAGCGCGGCCACCTTCCATCCGCTCGTCGTGCCGCCGGTCAGCTTCGCGGCGCCGAGCACGGGGGCCGCCGCTGGAACGCTCGACCAGCGCGCGTCGTCCGGCACCGCGCCTTGCGGTGCACGCCCGATGCGTCGCGAGTAGAACAGCTCTTCGTGCCCGGTGAACCAGGTGCTCTGCATGTCGAAGGCGAACAGGTTGCTTCCCTCGAGGAAGAAGGGACGCCGCTCGCTGAAGAACGACTCGACACCGGTGAGGTTGACCTCGGACGGATCGGCTTCCACCTGCCCGAAGTCGGGGTTGATCGTGCCGGTGAGGGTGAACCCCTGCGAGAGGCCCACGCGCAGATCGAGGCCGACCGCGCGCTGCATCTCCGTCGGTCGCGCCAGCGGGTTGGCGCCGTCGATGGGAGTACGGGTCACCTTGGTGGACAGATACGGAAGGATCTCGGCGCGACGCACGGGGCGTGCGATGGTGATGTCCTCGAGCGTGCCGAACTGCGACACGAACCCGGCGACGGTCGGTGCGATGGGCGACCAGTACGAGCGCTCGTTGCGGCGCGCGATCACGCGTCCGATCTGCAAGCCCCAGCGCGTCTTCCCTTCCGCCGCGACGCTGAAGCGCAGCTGCGAGAGCGGGATGCGGAGCTCGGCCGTCCAGCCGGCCGAGTCACGCGCCGTCGCCGACGCCCAGACGGCGTCCCATCCGGCATCTTCGGTGAACAGGTCGTCGCCCGACACCGTCGCATCGCGCTGTACCCCCGCAGGGTTCACCATGAAGCGGAACGCGGTGCGGTGGTCCAGGTAGCCGTCGATCGAGACCTCGGCCCAATCCGAGTAGAGATCGGCATCGCGGCGAGCGAGCGGCGCGACGATCGAGTCCGGCGCCGAGTCGTACAGACGCAGCGCGACGTAGAGCGCCGCGTCGTCCACGAGCACACGCGCCTCCGTCCGCTGCGTCGACGGCCGCAAAGCATCGGGCGTCCGTTGCACGAAGTCGCGACCGACCGGCGCGTCGCGCCACGCGGGATCGTCGAGCCGTCCGTCGATCGCGATTGCTCCCGTCGCACGTACGGCGACGAGCGAGCGACGCTGCGGGCTCGTCGCGACGACGCGTCCCACGGCGGCGCGTACACCGGCGGGCGCTTGCGCGCCGAGCATCGGTGCGATCGTCAGCGCGGCGAGACCGACGACGAACGCGGGCATCGAGACATGACGCGGCGGGCGCGTCGGACGACGGCGATCCATGGTGCCTCCGGGGCAGATTCAGCGAGCGCCGGCAAGCTAGGATCGGCCGTCCCGGGTCAGGTGGCGGCGCGGTGAATCTCTCGTCGAGCTTTCGTCAGGAATCCGTCAGGCCGTGCCGACGCACTATGCCTGGAGGCGATACCCGGTCTTCCGCACGGTGAGGATGTGGCGCGGGCGGGCTGGATCACGCTCGAGCTTCTTGCGCAGCTCGAGGATGTGGGTATCCACGGTGCGGCTCACGACGGCGGCCTGATGGCCCCACACCTCACGCAGCAGATCGTGGCGCGTCGCGACGGCACCGCGCCGGTCGAGCAGCGCGAGGAGCAGGTCGAACTCGAGCGGGGCGAGGTTCACCGTCTCTCCGTCGCGCAGGACGAGCCGCGAGGCGCGCTCGATCGTGATCTCGCCGAATCGCTCGGCCACGCGCCCGTTCGCCGATTCGTCGCGGCGCGCGCGGCGCAGCAGCGCTTCGACGCGCGCGAGCAGCTCGAGAACGCCGAACGGCTTGGTGACGTAGTCGTCGGCGCCGTGGCGGAAGCCCATCACCTTGTCCGACTCCTCGCCGCGCGCGGTGAGGATGAGCACCGGCGTGTCGATCCCTTCGGCACGCAGGGAACGCAGCACGCGATAGCCGTCCATCCCCGGAAGCATCAGGTCGAGCAGCACGAGATGCGGCGCCCAGAGGCGCGCGCGCTCGAGCCCCTTCAATCCGTCGTCGGCGACTTCGACCTCGTGGCCCTCGATCTCCAGGTTGTTGCGCAGACCGAACGCCAGGTCCGGGTTGTCTTCGACGACGAGGATGCGCGGCGTCACGCGTCGCTCTCCGCCGCGCCGATCGACTCGAGCGCCGCATGCGCGGGCGCGATTGTCGGCGATTTCGGAGTTTCCACTCCTGTCGAGCGTGGCAGCTCGACGAAGAAGAGCGATCCGCGCAGGTCACGACCGCGATGCGCGACGCCGGCGCGCCCGCCGTGCCGCTCGACGAGATCGCGCACCACCGCCAACCCGATCCCGCTCCCCGCCACCGCCGAAGACACGTCGCGCTCGAGACGGAAGTAGGGCGCCCAGATCCGCGCGGCGTCCGCGAGCGGGATCCCGGGCCCTTCGTCCTCCACCTCGAGCCGCACGACGGCGCCCTGCGGTGCGAGGGAGACGCGGACGGTACCGTCCGCCGGGCTGTACTTGATGGCGTTGTCGACGAGGTTCAGCACGATCTGGCGAAATGCCTCCACGTCGACCATGGCGCAGCTGTCGTCGTC
>JAEKKK010000094.1 GCA_019510405.1 Gemmatimonadota bacterium
TGCACGTTGCTCCACCCTGCCCCGACGAACAGGCGCGGGAAGGTATACGAGCGCTGGAAGGCGGAGTCGAGCCGCGGCAGTAGCTCGCCGGGATCGGTCAGGTAGTCGCGCCACTCGACGCCGAGGCCGGTGCTCACGCTCGCGCCTGAGCGGACGTGCGGGTAGAGGTACGTCTGGCCGAGCGACACGTCGCGCGTGCGCTTGAGCAGCGCACCGACGGCCTGGTGCGACGCAGCGCTCGACAGCTCGCCCTGCATCTCGACGTTCTGCGACGCGGCGAAGTCGTAGAGCGGACGTCGCAGCCCCGCGTAGCGGTAGGCGACACCGGCGATGGGAAAGCGGCCCGTCGTCGGGATCGCCGCGTACGCCGAGTAGGCGTGACGGCCCGCGATGTCGCTGCCGGTGGTGATCGCGCCGAGCCGCGTGCCTCGCCACGGCGCCGACTCGATGATGGGATACCAGTAGCGCGGCACCAGCGACGCCCAGGGTGAGTAGCGCGAGAAGCTGTCCGCACGCGCCGGCCGCACCTCGGTTGCGAGCGTTTCGGCGTGGAGCACGACGCGTTCGTTCGTCGTCGCCAGCGTCGCCGTCGGCGCGATGCCGAGGTGGTAGCCGTCGGCGCGCAATTCCACCGCGGCGATCCACCGTCCGTCGCGCGAGAGCTCCGGCGTCGCCAGCCCGGACTGCGACGGCGCGACGGATCTCGTCTCGCTCTCCCCGGACGGACCGGCCACCGTGGTGATCGCCACCGCCGGAACGCCGCTCTTCTCGCTCACGTACACGACCGCGTTGCCGTCCGGCGTCCAGCTCGGCGACGTGAGGAGATACGACGCCTCGGCCAGCGTCACGCGCGCGTTCAGCGCGAGGTCCCACACCTCGATCGCGAAACGGCCGCCGGCCGACTGATGCGCGACCGCGATGCGCCGGCCATCGGGAGACCAGCGCGGCTCGGCGTAGATATCGTCTGCCGCGCCGAGGGTGAGCGGAGAGATGGCGTGCGTGCGTGCATCGACGCGCACGAGCGTGGAGCGCGCCGGTCCGAGCTGCACGGCGACGATCTCGCCATCGCCGCGCACATCGGGCTGGATGAGCCGCGCACCGCGCGTCAGCCGCGTGACCTCGCCGCCGCGCTGGACGTAGAGGTCGGAGCGGATGACGTCCGGCTCGGTGAAGTCGATCTGCGCGAAGAGAAAGCCGCCCACCGGCATCGGCACGCTCGCGCTGCGCGAGTTGCGGCGCCCGAGCCGCGTGCGCCGCCCGGACGTCGTAACGAGGTAGGCGGCGTTCGTCTCACGGCCGTCGCCGCCGGTGTAGACGAGCGTCGTGTCGTTCAGCCAGCGCGGCGCGGTAGCGAAAAAGCCGTGCACCGTGAGCTCGCGCCATCCCGGAAGCGGCTCGCGGCGCGCCGCGACGCTGCGGCGCACGGAGTCGCTCCAGAGCGTGTACGCTCGGCCGAAGCTCATGCCGAACGCGCTGCGCGCCGCCGGATCGAGCCAGTAGGGGACGACCTGCGCCGCCTGCGCGTCGATGAACCGCTCGATGCTCGGCTCCCCGTGGGTGTGCGCGAGCCAGTCGACGAACAGCGAGCCGTAGCCGTACGCCGCCTCGCCCTCCGGGAAGCGAGACGTGCCGAGACTCAGCTCGTCGAGTCGAAACAGGTCGCCGCCCGAAGCGCCGGCGCGTGCGTACATGCGGTGCAGCGCGTCGTTGAGCCGGCCGCCACTCGTCAGACGCGACTCCTCGTGTACGGCGAGCCCCTCGGTGAGCCACGAGGGACTGAACGCGTTGGGAAAGAAGTACGGCGCACGCCCGAACACGCCCTGCACGACGCGCCAGATGCCGCGCGTCCGATCGAGGTGGAAGATGTGCGTCAGCTCGTGCGTGACGACGAGCTGCAGCCACCCTTCGTTGAGCCGCAGCCCCGCATGCTCGATCGGCGGCGTGGCGAAGACGACGATCCGGCTCGTCGGTGAGACGAGCGCGTAGCCGTTGGAGTAGTCCGCGTCGTCCGAAACGAGGAGGTCGATCCGGCCGCGCGGCGCGGCGAGCGACGCGCTCAGCTTCGCGTACGCCGACTCGGCGACGGCCGCCGCCACACTTCCTTCACGCTCGAGCCCCCGCGCGACGACGACACGAAAGTGCGCCGTCTGCATCGTGCGGTAATGCCGGTACGCCGCGGGCTGTGCCTTCGCACTCGCCGCCGGCACCACGAGGGTGGCAAGCAGGACGATCATCCGGAGGAGCACGCGCCCAGCGCGCGACCCCATCAAGGAGTCCGATTCGATGACTACCGCCACCGGCTCGTACCGTCTCTCAAGGAATCTGTCCCCCTGACGCAGCGGCTGGGGCGTAGTCGGTGAACGCTGACCGCTCGCCGCTGCCCGCTCGCCGCTGGGCTGACCTGATGGCTCAACGGCTGGCATGCTCGGTACGTGCAGATCCCTCGAGGCGACTGAAGATCCCTCGACTCGCTCCATTCGCTCGGGATCAGGCGCTCGCTCGGGATGACAGGGCCCACACCCCTCACCTGAGCGTTCGGAAGTAATTCTCCAGCCCGTCCGCGATGCCGCGTGCGTAGCGCTCCTGGAACTCCGGCGTGCGCAGCGCGAACTCCTGGTCCGGGATCATGATGAACGCCCCCTCGCACAGCACCGCGGGATACCAGGTGGGGCGCACGACCGCGAGGTTGTTGTAGTTCACGCCGAGATCCTGCAGCCCCATCTGCGCCACCATGCCGCGCTGGACGGCGCGCGCGAGCGGCTCGCTGTGCGAGCGGAAGAAGTACGTCCCCGTGCCCGGGGCGACGAAGGGGTTGATCCCGTCCGGATACGCATTGAGGTGGATCGAGACGAAGGCGTTCGCGTTCGCTCGGCGCGCGATGATCGGCCGGTCGCCGAGCGCCACCGCGTTCATGTTCGTGCGCGTCATCACGACCACCGCGCCGCGCTCCTCGAGGATCGTCTTCAGCCGCATGCCGACGGCGAGCGTGGCGGTCGGCTCCCACAACCCCGTCGGTCCCGTCGCACCGATCGGCGGATGCCCCGGATCGACCGCGATGGTGAGCCCGCGCAGCGGGCTCGTCGGATCGATGCGCGGACGCGCGCGCAGCTTGAGCACGAGCGAGCTCCGCTCCCACAGCACGAGATACCCGTACGGTGCACTGCGCAGGTTGACGGTGACGCGCGCGCGCTCCGCCGAGAGCTGTTCCCACTCCACCGTCCGCACGAGCGAATCGGCCGAGGCGTAATTCACGAGATCCGTGTTGGCGCGTACGCCGTAGAGGGTGAGCACGATCGAGCGGTCCGTCTCCTCGATGAAGTACGGCGGCCGCTCGCCGACGGAGATGACGACGTCGGTTCCCTCGGCGTTGGGCACCAGCTTCATCGTGGTGGTGCGACGCTCGGGAGCGAGCGTCGGCGAGACGTACGCCGCGTCCGCGGTGTCGACGTACACGTCGAGATTCCGGTCGAGTCGCACGCGCGCGAACCCTTCCTCGCGCGCCACGAGCGGCACGACGGTGCCCGGCATGAAGAACCACTTGTAGGTGCCGCCCGGAAGCGGCCGCCCGATGATCGTGCGGTCGGTGTCCGCGGCGGCGTTGACGACGCCAAGCCGCACCCAACCAATCGGCTCGTCACGCAGGAGCGTGCGGTTCAGCGAGTCCATCCGCGCCTCGAGCCGCGACGTCAGCGCGGCGATCGTGTCGGCGCGCGAAGTGGCCTGCGCCTCCGGCTTGACGGGCGCGGGGGGCGCCGGCGTCGGTGTGGGCGTCAACGTCGGCGCCGGTGCACGCACCGCCGGATAGTTGATGCTGTGCGTGGCGCGCACGTTCTCACCGCCGCGCTCGGCGACGAGCTCGTAGCGCGGCGAGGAGGCGGGCGGGTTCGGGATGTAGGCGATGAACGCCCCATTCGGGTAGACGCGCGCCGGGTACCCGTTGATGCGCAGCGTCGCCCGCCCCGACCCGAGCGACCCGAAGATGAAGTTCGAGTCGCGCGACGTGACAGTCTGTCCCGCCTGCGGATAGACGACCTTGATCGCGATGGGTCCGTCGACGACGGGCATCGCGGGCAGCGGAGCGGCCTTGACCGCGACCGGCGTCCGCGCAGGCGTAGGCTTCGGCGTCGGCGCAGTGACCGGTGAAGGGGGGCCGCCGCAGGAGGCGAGAAGAGCTGTCGCGAGAAGTAGTCGGGCGCGCATGGGAAAAAAGTAAACGGTGAGCGGTTCTCGGTTAGCAGTCGGCCTCGGGAAACCCCCTGCGTCCCGAGGCCGGCCGTAAACCGTAAACCGTTCACCGATAACGGCCTTTCCGGTTTGCCCCATCTTACGCCAGCGCCCTATATTCGCACTCGCATGCCCTGCCTCAGCCTCTCGTGACCCCGCCCTGCAACTGCGCCTTCTGCGGCCGGGAGAACGATCCCAACTCCCGGTTCTGCATCGACTGCGGCAAGCCGTTGACGGTCTCGGCGGCGCGTACGGGTCAGCGCCCCGCCAGTCAGCCGGCGACGGGTGCACTGGCCACGGCGACCGCCTCGGCGGGGGCCGCAGCACGGGTCAGCCCGATCGAGGAAGCGCTGACGCGGCTCACCGGCGTCTGTCCGCGCTGCGGGAAATCGGTGGATCCCACCCTTCCCTACTGCGGCCACTGCGGCTCGCGCATCGATACGTCGGGGGAGACGGCGGGGTGCGAGAGCTGTGGCGCGGCGTATCAGGTCGGCGTCGATCTCTTCTGCGCCCGCTGCGGCAGCCGCGTCGGCGAGAGTGCGCTGCGTGAACCCTCCGCCCTGGAGGAGGCACGCCGTCATGTTCGCAACTCGCGCCCGCGGATGTCCGTCCTCAACGAGGACGGCGTACCCGCGACGAGCTTCATGATCGAGCACGGCGAGGCGGTCGTTGGACGAGGGGATGCGGACGTCAAGTTCGACGACGTCTACCTGTCGCCGCTGCACGCGCGGTTCGAGGTGCGCGACGGCGAGCTGTGGGTGCGCGACCTCGGCTCCCGCAACGGCACCTGGTGCTACATCGAGCACCCGACGCGTCTCGCCGATGGCGACGTCGTGCTCGTCGGCTCGCAGATGCTGCGCTTCCGCCGGCTCGGCTATCCCGGCCCCCACCCTCCCGAGGCCGACGCAACGCGCCGGATGGGATCGATGGTGCCGTCGGCGGACATCGCCGTGATGGAGCAGCTCCGCGCGGACGGCAGCGTACGCGACACGTTCCATCTGTCGCCCGCGCGCACCGTGCTGCTCGGCCGCGAATCCGGGGACTGGGTGTTCCCGTACGATCCGACGATGAGCGGCCGCCACGCGGAGATCCGCAGCCAGGATGCGGAGTTCTTCGTGCACGACGCGGGCAGCCGGAATGGTGTCGCCCTCGCCGTGCACGGCGACCGGCGCCTCGCGCCGGGCCAGCGCGTCCTCGTTGGCGACCAGGTCCTGCGCCTCGAGAGCCTGTAGCGTGAGCGCTCCTACCGTGAAGATCTGCCCGACCTGCAGCACCGCATATCCGTCCGACGAACGGTTCTGTCCGCGCGACGGCACGGCGTTGCGCGCGCAGGACGGCGGCACGGAGATCATTGGATCCATCATCGCCGACCGCTATCACGTCATCAAAAAGCTCGGCGAGGGGGGCATGGGTCGCGTCTACCTCGCCGAGCAGGTGAAGATGGGACGGATGAGCGCCGTGAAGGTGATGAACCGGCGGTTGGCTCAGGATCCCGACGCGATCAGCCGGTTCAACCGCGAAGCCGCGAACGCGAGCCGCATCTCGCACCAGAACGTCGCCGCGGTCTACGACTTCGGCGAGACGTCGGAGGGGCTCATCTACCTCGCGATGGAGTTCGTCGAGGGAGAGCCGCTCACCGACATCCTGCAGCGCAGCGGCGCGCTCCCGCCCGAGCGCGCCGCCGAGATCGTGCGCCAGACCGCCGAAGCGCTCGCGGTGGCGCACGACATGGGGATCGTCCATCGCGATCTCAAGCCGGACAACATCATGATCACCAGGGCGCGCGACGGCAGCGATCTGGTGAAGGTGGTGGACTTCGGCATCGCCAAGGCGATGAACGTCGAGGCGCAGAAGGTGACGCGCACCGGACTCGTCGTCGGCACGCCGGAGTACATGAGCCCCGAGCAGATCGCCGGCGATCCGCTCGACGGGCGCAGCGACATCTACTCGCTCGGGCTCGTCGCGTTCAACATCCTCACGGGCCGGCTCCCCTTCCTCAGCAAGACAGCGCAGGAGTCGGTGATCATGCGGCTCACCGAGCCGCCGCGCCGCCTGGCGGAGATCCGGCCGCAGGTGCCCTGGTCCCCCGCCGTGCAGGCCGTGATGGACCGTGCACTCCAGCGCGACGCCGCCCTCCGCTACGCGTCGGCGAGCGAGTTCGGCCGCGCGTTGAGCGCGGCGGTGCGCGAGCAGCCGACGTCCTTCCCGGAGAACGGTGCGACCGAGCCCGCGCTACCCGTCACGCGCGTGTCGGAGGCGCCGCAGCGGCGCGTCCCCCCGGCCGACGCGCCAGCGGCCGCCGCGCCGGCCGCCGCGCCGGCCGAGATCACCCGGCAGCGCTGGCCGATCGCGGCGAGCGCGGGGGCGATCGTGCTCGCCCTGCTCGTGATCGGCGCGGCGTTCGCCTTCAGCCGCAAGCCGAGCGTCGGGACCGAATCGAACCAGGCCGCGCCGGCGGACCAGGCGCGGCCGACGCCGGCGACAGGCACGCCGGCCTCGTCGAATGGCGCGCTGGCGACGTCCGCCCCCGCCGGCGGCGAAGGGGCCACCGATGGCCGAATCGCCGCCGACCCTCGCGCGACGCCGTCCAGTTCGGCACGTTCAAGGAGCGGCGGCGGGACGCCGGCGACGGCAGGATCGTCCTCGGAGATGGGGACGGACCTGTCGGCGCGCATTCCCGTGTTGCTCGAGCAGTCGCGCGACGACGCAACGACGCTCTCGGCGCGGCGCGAAGCGACACAGCTCCTGCCACTGGCGCGCGGCGCGCAGCTCGTGGCACTGAAGCTGGTGCAGGTGCGGTCGTACGCGATGAGGAACGAGGACGCGCGGGCGTGCGGGATCCTGCGCTCCGTGGAGCAACCATCCAGGGGAACGGAGTACGAGACGGAAGTGACCAGACTTCTCGAGAGCTGTCCTCGGTGAACACGTGAGCTCAGGCACCCCAGTGTTCTCGGGAGAGCATCCGATCCCCTCCACCTCCGACGAGGTCGTGGTGCACGTGTTCGGCCGCACCGACGTCGGCCGAATGCGCGAGCACAACGAGGATGCGTTCGTCGTCGCCGACCTGACGCGCGGCAACGCCACCCTCCAGCCCGAGGTGCGGTCGCACGTCGTCGGCGATCGCGGCACGCTCTTCATGGTCGCCGACGGGATGGGCGGCGCGGCGGCGGGCGAGATCGCCAGCGCGATGGCGATCGAGGCGGTCCTTCGCGAAGTGTCCAAGACCCTCACGGCAGGCGACCCGCCGACCGAGGAAGTGTTCGCCACGGCGATCAAGCGTGCGACGTCGGCGGCGAACGCCGAGATCCACATGTTCGCCGTGGAGCACCCCGAGTTCCGCGGCATGGGCACCACCGCGACGGTGGCCGGCGTGCTCGGCGACTCCGTCTATCTCGCGCAGGTGGGCGACAGCCGCGCGTACCTCGTGCGCGGCGGCGTGGCGCAGCAGATCACCAAGGATCAGTCGCTGATGCAGCGGCTCATCGAGGCGGGGGAGCTCACCGTCGAGGAAGCCGAGCAGAGCGAGCGGCGCAACATCATCCTCCAGGCACTCGGCCCCGAGCCGAGCATCAAGATCGACCTCACCAGCCAGCAGCTTCGTCGCGGCGACGTGCTCGTGCTCTGCAGCGACGGATTGAGCGGCCAGGTGAAGACCGACGACATCGCGCGCGTCGTGACTGAGGAGGCCGATCTCGTGGCCGCCTGCAAGCGGCTGATCGACAAGGCGAACGACGCGGGCGGGCCGGACAACATCACCGTCATCGCCGCGCGGTTCGACGGCGACGGGCTGATCGCGCCCGGCGCGACGGATCCCGTCGGCCATCGCGTGTATCCGCTGCAGACCGATTCCGGTCCCACGCCGGCGATCGAGTTCCGCATCAGCCGCGGCACGCTGACCACCGGCTCGCTGCAGCAGCAGCGCCGGCCCACGCTCGAGATCCCGAAGGCGCCGGAGCCGATCGTGCTCACGTCGTCGCTCCCGCCGGATACGCTGGCGAGCCGGCGCAGCCGCGGGATGCTGATCGCCATGCTGCTGCTCGTCCTCTTCCTCGGCGTCGCGACGTACTGGGTGTATCGCAGTGCGGAGCACGTGGTGGACACGAAGAAGCAGCAGACCGCACCGCCGCTCCACCAGTCATCCTCGCCCGCCGCGCAGACGCTGCCGTGACGATCGAGCTCCGCATCCTCACCGGGTCGGGTGGGGGCGCTGGTGCGTGGACGCGGTTCGAGACGCCCATCGTGACGATCGGCCGCCATCCGGACAGTGACGTCCATTTCGATCCCGACGTCGAGCTGGACGTCTCGGCGCGTCACGCCGAGCTGCGCGCGTCGGATCTCGGCTGGAGCGTGTACGATCTGCACAGCACCAACGGCACCTTCGTCAACGGCGACCGCGTCACCGAGCATCGGCGTCTGTTCACCGGCGACGTGATCTCCTTCGGCAAGCGCGGGCCGCGCGCGGAGGTGCGCGTCCCCGAGCTGCCGCGTGCAACTCCTCCGTCGGGCGCCGCCACGGCGGCACGCCGCGACACCCACGAGCGGATCGCGCAGGCGGTCGAAGCGGAGACCGCGTCGCTGAAGCGGCTGTTCGCGCTCGCGCTGGGCGCCGTCCTCGTGATCGGCGGCGTCGCGTTCGCGCTCTGGCACCAGCGCACGTCGGCGCGCGAGCACGAGCTGCTCGCGCTGATCGCGCGCAGCGACAGCGTGTCCGTGCCGCTCATGCAGACCATCGCCGCGATGCAGGCGCGCGACTCGCAGTTCGCGCGCCTGCTGGCCCAGCGCGACTCCGTGCTCGCGCGCGAGATGGCGACCGGACGCCAGCTGATGTCGAGCGCGAGAGGCGCGTCGCCGGAAGCGGTCGCGCTCCTCTCCCAGCGCATCGCGCTGGAGACGCGCCTGAAGCAGGCGCTCACGCAGATGGACTTCCCGCGCGTGCACGACCTGAACGACGCTGCCGTCGCGATCGTCGTGAGCGACGTCGATGGCGTCAACGTCGCCGGCACCGCGTTCGCCGTGGCACCGAACGGGCTGCTCGTGACCAACCGTCACATCCTGCGCACGAAGGAGGGCAGGCTGCCGCGCCGCATCGCCGTGCTGTTCGCCAACACGACGACCTGGCAGGAAGCGCAGCTCGTGCGGGTGAGCGACGACGCCGATCTCGCCCTGATCCAGACCCAGAGTCCCACGGCGGTTCCTGTGGTCGCGGGGGTGAGCCGAGCGGGCCACGACACGCGCGTCGGCTCACCGGTCGCCTCGATCGGCTACCCGCACGCGGTGGACACCCCGATGGAAGGCACCGGCCTCGACGTCCGCGCCCGCACGACGACGACGGCGGGCACGGTGAGCAAGCGGATCCCCGACGTCCTCCAGATCGACTCCTACGCCGGCCGCGGCTCGAGCGGCAGCCCGGTGTTCGACGTGCACGGCAACGTGGTCGGCGTGATCTACGGCGGCGAAGCCGAGTCGCGCGGGCGCATCGTGTATGCGGTGCCGGCCGAGAAGCTCGCGGCGTTCCTCTCGGCCTCAGGAGTCAGCGCCATCCTGCGCTGACTCGCCTCACAACCCTGTTGGGGTCAGACCTGCTGGGGTCAGACTCCGTGGGGTCAGACCCTACGCGCCCGGGGTCAGCGCGCCGAGTACGCGGTACCCGCGCGCGCCAGTCGCCGTCGGGACGTTCCCCGCACGCGACTCCAGGTGCAGCAGCGCCAGCAGCGCGAAGGCGACGGCCTCTTTCGCTTCACCGTCGAAGTACCGCTCGTCGAACGTGCGCACCGCCAACGGGGCGATCGCCTCGGCGATCATCATGCGCAGCGTGCCGTTCCTGGCACCGCCGCCACTCAACAGCACCTCCGTCACCGGCTCGGGGATGAACCGCCGGTACGCATCCGCGATGCTCCGCGCCGTCAATGCCGTCGCCGTCGCGATCACGTCCTCGTCCGACGCATCGCGCTTCGCGGCGCGACAGCGCGCGATGAACCGGGCGACGTACGCTTCGTCGAACAGCTCGCGCCCTGTGCTCTTCGGCGGCTCGGCGGCGAAGTACGGATGTGCGAGCAGCTCGTCGATGACTTCGACGATCGGCGTCCCGCGCGCCGCGAGCCGTCCGTCCTCGTCGTAGCGCATCGACGGCACCAGCGTGCGCACCACCGCGTCGATCACCGTCACGCCGGGCCCCGTGTCGAACGCGCGCACGCTCGCCAGCGTACCATCGGGCGGGACCACGGTGACGTTGCCGATCCCGCCGATGTTCTGCAGCGCGCGCCAGCCGTCGCCGGCGAAGAGCAGTGCGTCGGCGATCGGTACGAGCGGCGCCCCCTGTCCGCCTGCCGCGACGTCGCGCACGCGGAAGTCGCTCACCACGGCGAGCCCCGTCCGCTCGGCGATCACCGCCGGCGCGTCGATCTGCCAGGTGGAGTGGCCGGGCTCGTGCCACAACGTCTGCCCGTGCGAGCCGATGGCGCGCACGTCGGCGCGGGCGACGCCACACTCCGCGAGCGCGACGACCGCCGCGTCGGCGAGCCAGTGGCCGAAGTCCACCGCGAGCCGGCAATACTCCTGCGCCGTTCCGCCTCGCATCGCGGCGAGCATCCGCTCGCGCTGCTCCGGCGTGTACGGATGCACGTGAAACGCGAGCAGCTCGGTGCGAAAGCGCTGTCCGTCGGGGGTGAACCGCGCGACGGCCGCCGAGATCCCGTCGAGCGACGTCCCCGACATCAGCCCGACGCACACCCCGCCGCGCGTCTCCGTCATCACACCACCGGTGGCGGCGCGCCGGGAACGACGCGACGGATCACGCCGCCCGCTTCTTCCAACCGGCGCTCCGCTTCCTCGCGCGACGCGCCGAGTGCGTTCATGACGATCGCCAGCTTGACGCGGCCTCCCGCTTCGGCGAGCAGCGCGCGCGCGCGCGCGCGATCGACGTCGCACACCTCGGCGATGATCCGCTCGCTCCGATCGGTGAGCTTCGCGTTCGTCGCGCGCAGGTCCACCATCAGGTTGCCGAACGTCTTCCCCAACCGGATCATCGCGCCCGTCGTGATCATGTTGAGGATGAGCTTCGTCGCCGTGCCCGCCTTGAGGCGCGTGCTGCCGGTGACGACCTCGGGGCCGGTGACCGCGACGATCGCGATGTCAGCCGCCGCGAGCACGTTGGCCGGCGGCGGTGAGCAGGCAACGATCGCCGTGCGCGCACCGACCGAGCGCGCGTACTCCAGGGCGGTGCGGACGTACGGAGTCGTACCCGACGCGGCGATCCCGACGACGAAGTCGCCCGCCCGCACCCCGCGCGCCTCGAGGTCGATCCGCGCCGCATCGAGCTTGTCCTCGGCGCCCTCCTGCGCGCTGGTCAGCGCCGGCGTTCCCCCGGCGATGATCCCCTGCACCATCTCGGGCGGTGTCCCGAAGGTGGGCGGGCATTCGGACGCGTCCAGCACGCCGAGCCGTCCCGACGTCCCCGCGCCGACGTAGAACAGCCGGCCGCCGGCGCGGAAGGTGGCTTCGGCCGCGCTGATCGCGTCGGCGATCTGCTGGCGCTGCGTATACACCGCGCGCGGAACGTCCTGGTCCTCGCCATGCATGAGATCCACGATCCCGAGCGGATCGGCGAGGTCGATCTGTTGGGTGCGCGGGTTCCGTTGCTCGGTGACGCGCGGATCGACGACTCTCGGGGTCACGGCGATTGGAAGGGAGAACGCGGAACGGACGGACGGGTACGATTTTTCTATCGTCTCCCGAGCACCCCGGCTAAGTTACCGGGCGCCGTTCGACACTCGCAAGGCATTCGGAGTCCACGTGCGACGACTCACTCTCGTGCTGCTGACCTTCCTCGCCGTGCTCCCGCGCGGCGACGCCGGCGCGCAGATCATCCGGGTGCCCGGACCGCGTCTGCGCGAGCCCGACAACTGGGCGTCCGCCGGCATCGGACTGCAGCAGGGATGGACGGTGACCGACGGCTCGACGTCGTCGCGCTGGGAGCTGGGCGACTCACAGACCTTCTTCGCCGGCGTCGAGCACGCCGTCGCCGGTGGCGTGACGGTCGGCGTCCGCGCGAGCACGGCACGCACCTCGGTCCGATACTTCTTCACCGGGACCGGCATCGCCGCCGACGCCGACGCGCGCGTCTCGCAGGCGCTCGGCATGCTGCACATCACGAGCGGACGCCCGCTGCATTCGGTGATCGAGCTCGGCGCCGGCGCGACGTTCTACTCCGGATTCAAGGAGCGCGGCACCGGATCCGATCTCCCGCCGCGCAGCGCGGACACCGACTTCACCTTCGTGCTCGGCTACGGCATCGGCTACGCCTTCTCGCGCACCTTCCAGCTCGACGTCGTGCAGGACCTCGCCACCGCGCTGCACCAGAAGACGGGGCTGCAGGCGGGCGACAACTCCACCGCGCGCATCTCCGTCACGCGACTCGTCGCGCGCGTCGCGCTCGGCGGCTGAGCCGCCACTACGATGCGGATCGTCGGCTGACCATGCGCAGACTCGCGCTCGCAGCGGTACTACTCACGGCGCTCGCCACGCGGGCCGGCGCGCAGACACCGCGCGGCGCCACCGACGCGGGCGCCGCGCGCGTGCTGCAGAAGAACCGGGACTACGCCCCGCCCCGCGACCGCGTGCCGGCGCACTTTCCGGCCGGTTGGCGGTTCGCCGCCGGTGGCGCGCCCTTCGTCGCGCGCCGCGCGGTCGTCGTCAGCGACGCGCCGATCGCGAGCCGCGTCGGCAGCGAGATCATGCGACGCGGGGGCAACGCCGTGGATGCCGCCGTCGCCACCGAGTTCGCGCTCGCCGTCGTCTATCCCGAGGCGGGCAACATCGGCGGCGGCGGCTTCATGGTCATCCACCTGGCCGACGGACGCAACGCCGCGATCGACTTTCGCGAGGTCGCACCGCTCGCGGCAACGCGCGACATGTACGTCGGACCGGACGGCAAGGTCACCGACCAGAGCCTGATCGGACCGATCGCGTCGGGCGTGCCCGGCTCCGTCGCCGGTCTCACCGCGGTGCAGGCGCGCTACGGCACGATGCCCCTCTCCGCTGTGATGCGGCCCGCGATCCGTCTCGCCGAACGCGGCTTCGTCGTCGACAGCGCCATGGCGGGGAAGTTCGCGTCCTATGCGCACAACATCGCCGAATTTGGCGGTGCGACGCTCTTTGTGCCCGGCGGTCAGTCGCTGCGCGCAGGGGAGACACTGAAGCAGCCTGCGCTCGCGAAGACGCTGCGCGCGATCGCCCGTCAGGGGAGCAAGGCGTTCTACACGGGCCCGATCGCCGAAGCATGGACGAGCGAGCTGGCGAAGCAGGGCGGGATCATCACGATGGAGGATCTGCGGCGCTATCGCCCCGTGTGGCGCACGCCGATCCGCTCGACGTATCGCGGCAACACCCTGCTCACGATGCCGCCGGCATCGTCGGGCGGCGTGACGATGACCG
>JAEKKK010000095.1 GCA_019510405.1 Gemmatimonadota bacterium
CGCCCTCTCCGGACGTCGTCGTTCGGCCGGCCGCGAAGGCAGCGCATGCAGCGCAGCCGGCACAGGAGCCGGTCGCTCCGCGGGGGGCGGATGTGGCACCGGTCGTGGCGGAGATCCCTGCCATTCCGGCGATCCCGGCAATCCCCGCGCTCCCTGCTACTGCCGCGACACCGCCGACGACGGCGAAGATCTGGACGACTGGGCAGCCGGCGCCCGATCCGTGGGAGCAGTCCATTCGGGACCTGCTCTTGGGCGACGGTTTCCAGCTCGCGTCGTTCGCGCTCCTCTTTCCATTCGCCGTCGCGCTCGCGCGGCGCGTCTGGGTGCGCAACGGCCCGCCGCCGGTGATACCAAATCTGGAGAACAGTCCGCGGCTGCAACGCATCGAGCAGGCGATCGAGTCGATCGCGCTCGAGGTGGAGCGGATCGGCGAGGCGCAGCGTTTCACGACCAAGGTGCTCGCCGAGCGCGAGCCGGCCGCAGGACGCATCGCGTCGCCGCCCGTGGGACGACGTGAGCCCGGCGTGATCACCCCGCACTGAGAGGCGCGACATGACGCAGGCCGTGATCGCAGGACAGTCCCCCGACGTGCTCCGGCAGCTGGAGCAGTTGCAGACGCAGTCAGCCGAGCTGCGTTTGAAGTTGGACGACCTCAATAGTCGGAGCGCCCAGATCAGGCAACAGCGTCTCGAGGCGCAGCCGGCGGATCGAGCCATCTTTGACAAGCAGTTCGCCGACGCGCAGCACCAGGTCAGCGTCGTCGAAAGTCAGCTCGGCATCGTGCAGTCGAAGCTGGCCGATGCCCAGCACGCGCGGGACATGATGCAGGCGCGCGAAGCGCAGCAGGTGCTCACGATTCAGCCGCCGCCGGCATCGCGAGATCCCTTCGACAAGGCGCAGCTCCTCGGGTTGGAGACCGCCGGCTTCGTCCTGCTGCTCCCGATCGTCTACGCGTTGACGCGGCGCATCCTGCGCGGTGGCAGGCGCGGCGCGGCGGTCGACCTCGAGAACAGCCCGCGGCTGCAGCGGATGGAGCAGGCGATCGAGTCGATCGCGATCGAGGTGGAGCGCATCGGTGAAGCGCAGCGCTTCACGACGAAGCTGCTCTCCGAGCGTCATGCCGAGCCGGTGGCCTCCCAACTTCCACCGATCCAGGCGGCGCGTCGCGAGCCAGGGACGATCACACCGCATTGAGGGAGCGCATCGCGCCCGACGGCTCTACCCCATCCACGCCATGACGCAAGACGCGAAGACTGCGACGCCATCCCCTGAAGCCATCGCCCGCGCACGCGAGCTGAACGCGGCGCTCAACGAGGCGGTCGACGCCGACGCGTTCGTAAAGGGGCAGTCCACGGAGCTCGAGAAGCTCGAGGGACGCGTGACAGAGCTGCGCCTCAAGGTGAACAACCTCGAGGCTCGCAGGAATCAGGTCGCTGAGCAATACACTCGTGCAACTGACGTCGAGCGCCGCCGACTCTCGAAGGCGCTCAATGACGTGCAGCACGACCTCGGCGCAGCGCAGATCGAGCTCGACATGACCAACAGGCGATACGAGCGAGTGCTGGCACAGTCGCGACCAACTTCCGAGCCGAAGATCGCGACGGCAGCGCCTCCGGCGCAGCGCCCCTTGCTCATGCCGAGTCAGGTGGAGGATGCGGGGGTTGGAGTGTTCCTCCTCATGGTCCCACTCGTCCTCGCGCTGGCGCGTCGCATCTGGGTCCGTACCGGACGACCTGTAGCGGCAGTCGGGATCGACACGGCCCCGCGACTCGAGCGGATCGAGCAGGCCGTCGAGTCCATCGCCATCGAGGTCGAGCGGATTGGCGAGTCGCAACGATTCACGGCAAAGCTCCTCGCGGAGCGGGACCATGTCGGCGCGCAGATTCCACCTGCAGCGCCTCTGCGTCGAGAGCCCGGGACGATCACTCCGCACTGAGAACACGAGGGATTCGGGACGGCCCCGGGACGCTTCGGCGCGTCGGGGCCGTTCAGCGTTCCGGCATGGTCGCGCAATGGATTTCGCGATGACAGGGCCCGCACGATGAGACAAGCCCGGTCCTGCGACGGGGGATATCGTGCGGCCATGCTCACTTCCTTTGCACGAATCAGCCTCGCGATCTCGGTATCGCCACTCGCGCTGCTCGCGCAGGCGGAGCCCGCTCCGTTCTCCGACGCGCCCGTCGCGCTGCCGGGCATCGCGCGCACGCACACGCCGCTGCCCACGTCGCCGGCGATCACCGAAGAAGACCTGAAGACGCGCCTCTACATCGTCGCCGACGATTCCATGGAAGGGCGCGAGGCGGGGACGCGCGGTGGGGCGCGCGCCAATGCGTACCTCGTGCGCGAGTTGACGCGGCTCGGGCTCACTCCCGCGGGAGACAACGGCACCTTCCTGCAGACGATCCCGCTGTCGATCCGCGCCCCCGACACGACGTCCACGCTGCGCATCGACGGCGTCGCCGGCGCGGCGCGCCAGTTCCGCGACTGGGTGCTCGTGCCGCGGATCGGGCTACAGACTTTCCTCGGCGGGCAGCCGTATGGCGGCTCCTTCGCGGGGACGAGCGTCCCGACTGTGTTCGGCGGTCGCATCGGCGCGAGTGCGCCACTCTCGCCGGAAGACGCGCGCGGTCGCGTCGTCGTGTTCGTCGCACCGACGGGCGGCAATGGACGGCCCGCGATCGCGTTCTGGCAGCGCGACAACCTGCTCGCGTATCGCGATGCCGCCGCGGTGCTCGTCGTCGGCGGGATCGACGCCGGCGTTCCGGCATTCTTCCGCTATCCGCGTGACAGCTACGACGACCGAACCAGACCCGCACCGACGCTCACGGTGCTGCTCGGCACACGTGCACTCGCTGAATCGATCTTCGGCCGTCCGCTCGACGCGCTGGCCGTGGGAGCAAGCGGCAGATCGCTGAGCGGACGCGTCGGCTTCGTCGACCAGCCCACCGAGGCGCCGGCGCAGAACGTCGTCGCCATTCTCCCCGGCAGCGATCCCGCGCTGCGCCGCGAGTACGTCGCGGTCGGCTCGCACATCGATCACGTCGGCATCGGTGCCGCGTTGGACCACGATTCCGTGCGCGTCGCCAACGTCATCGCACGACCGCGCGGGGCGGACGATCCGCCGCCCACGCTCACCGAGGTGCAGCGCGCGCGGGTGGCCGCCGCGCTCGACAGCGTGCATCACGCGCGTCCCGCGCGCGTGGACTCCATCGCCAACGGGGCCGACGACGACGGCAGCGGCGCGGTGATCGCGCTCGAGCTGGCCGAGTCGTTCGCGAACGCGCCCGCGCGCCCGAAGCGGTCGCTGCTCTTCGTGTGGCACACGGCGGAGGAGAAGGGACTCTACGGCGCGCAGTACTACTCCGATCATCCCACGGTGCCGCGCGATTCGATCGTCGCGCAGGTGAACATGGATCAGATGGGACGCGGCGGCGTCGAGGACGCACCGCCCGGCGGACCGGATGCGCTCGTCGTGATCGGCGCGCGTCGCCTCTCCACCGAGCTCGGCGACCTCGCCGAGAGCGTCAATGCGCGCAGCACGACGCCCTTCCACTTCGATTACAGCTTCGACAAGGATGGCGATCCGACGAACGCGTATTGTCGCAGCGATCACTACATGTATGCGCGCTTCGGCATTCCGGTGGTGTTTTTCAGTGCGGCGGCGTGGCACATCGACTATCACATGGTGAGCGACGAGGCGCAGTACATCGACTACCCGCGCATGGCGCGCATCGCGACGTACGTCGCCGACCTCACGCGTGCGATTGCCGATCTGGACCACCGCCCCGTGGTGGACAAGCCGAAGCCTGATCCGGACGGCACCTGTCGACAGTGAGTGCACGCTGGAATCGGCATGACGCGTGCACCTCGAATGCGTGAACGGATCCAGCGATTCACCATTCACCGGGCACGAGCATGCAACACGTTCACGATGGGCAATGCGGACTGTGCACGCACTTCGGCGAGACGCACTCGGCGACGGAGAAGATCGTCCAGATCCGCCGAACGAAGGAGGCGCCCGAGACGCTGGTGGACGAATGCGGCCATCCGCGCCACGCGTCGCTGCATCTCGTCGTGACGCCGATCAGTGGCTGCAACGGCTTCGAGCTCGCGCACATGATTTCATGATGCGCGGGCCTCGGGCCCGCACGATCTGTTGCGCTCCACCGCGCTGAGAGGGGTCAGAGTACGGGGTCAGGTTCCCGACTCTGACCCCTCCGCATTCTGGGGTCAGATACCGAAGGTGTCTGACCCCTTGATCGTAGGAGTCCAGCGAGGCGAAGGGGTCAGAGCCCTCAGGCTTCGCCTTCGGGGTCTGACCCCACCCGCCCTCGGGGTCTGACCCCCACCCGCCCGGCGATTCTTGCGCAACTTCCAGGGTGCGCGTGTGTGGCGGACTTGCCACGAGATGTGACCCGGGTACGGCAGAACCCGCCAGTGCCTACATACCCGTACGCAAGCCGATTACGCCACTTAAAAGCTTGTAGTACAACGACTTGTTGCGCTTCGCCCGGGGTCGCTTGGGCCTTGCGTTGGAAGGGGCCGCGACTGGATTCCACTCATCGACGGCGACCCCACCGTGCACATCTACCATCCCGAGCCCCGCGTCATCCTGCAGCGCTTCCCCGACGGAGCGGTGCTCTACACGCCGAGCAACGAGACCTACCTCGGTCTGAACGAGACCGGGGTTCGCATCTGGGAGATCCTTCCTAAGGAAGGGATCGGGTTCGAGGCGCTGCTGCGCGAGGTTGCCGCAGCCTACCCGGACGCGCCCGTCGACGACCTGCGGGCCGACCTGACGGCGTGGCTGAGCGAGGTGGAGTCGTTCGGGCTCCTCCGCCGCGAATCGGCCGTCGCGGCCTGAGCTTCGGACCGTCCCGACCCCCGCTCGGTCTCCCATGACCTCCCTCTCCGCCATCCTGCATCGCGACGGCGCGCCCGAGGCGCGTCTGTGGCTGGGTGACGACGCGCCGATCGCGGTGCGCGGGGGAGTGCACGTGGCCGCCGACGCCACGCTGTACGACCGGCAGACACTCGCGGCAGCACTGCGCGGCGCGGGCCAGCCGGTCGCTGCCGACGCGCCCGCGGCCGAACAGATCGCCGCGTGCTACCGCGCGTTCGGCGCTGAGGGGTTGCTGCGACTGAACGGCGACTTCGCGTTCGTGCTGTGGGATGCCGAGCGCCGTCTGCTCCTGCTCGGCCGCGACTTCGCGGCGACGCGTCCGCTGCATTTCGCCGTCCATGGCGGCCGCCTGATCGTGGCGTCGTCGCTCGACGATCTGCTCGAGCTCCGCGGCGCGCGCCCGGAGTTCGACCTGCTCGGACTCGCCGAGGCGGCGTCGGGGTTGGTGGACGCGGGAGGACGGAGCTGTTGGAGCGGCGTGCGGAGCGTGCCGCCGGGCTGCGTGCTCGTCGTCGACAGCGCGCTGCGCGTGAGCGAGGCGGCGCGCTGGAGTGCGCCGACCTTCGAGACCGGTTCCACGACGACGTTCACCGATGCGTCGATGGAGCTGCGCGAGGTGTTGCGCCGAGCCGTGGCCGACCGCATGGCGCCCGACGTCACCGCGGTGTGGATGAGCGGCGGCTACGACTCGTCGTCCGTGTTCGCGACCGCTCGCTCGGCGCTGGCGCGTGGTGCGTCGGGACGCGTCGAGACGATCTCGGTGAGCTACCCCGTCGGCGACGGTGGGCGCGAGGACGAGATCATCGAGCGGATCCTGGCGCATCACGGCGCCACCGGCCGCTGGATCGACGGCGGCGTGCTCCCGCTTCTCGGCGACGTCGCTGCGCATGCGCCGCTACGCGACCAGCCATTCGCCGCGATGTACGACGGCTTCTTCCGGAGTGCGGCGCGCGCAGCGCGTGCGGCCGGTGCGGGCGTCGCGCTCAGCGGCCACGGGGGCGACGTGCTGTTCGACAGCTCGCTCGTCTACTTCGCCGACCTGTTCGGCGGGCTGCACCTGAAGACGTATCTCGCCGAGTGGCGCGCGGCGCGCGAAGCGATGTGGCGTCCCGCGCAGATCCTGGAAGAGACGTTCGGGTCGCTGGTTCCCGAGCCACTCGCGCGGACGGCGCTTCACGCGCTGGGCCGGCGGAAGGAGCGCGAGCATCTCCCCGCGACGTGGCTGCGTCGGAATTTCGCGGATCGCATCGCCGAGAGCGGCTGGATGCCACTCGAACGGCGGGGCGGCGAGAGCCGATCGAGCGCGGTCGCGCGCTGGTCACTCGGCTTTCCCTTCTTCACCAAATCGCAGGAAGCCGCAGCGGCGGCCGCTCGCGCCGAGGGCATCGAGTATCGCATGCCGCTGCTCGACCCGCGCGTCATCGCGCTCGCGGCGACGAGGCCGCGCTGGGAGAAGCGGAAGGGGGCGCACAACAAGTCGCTGCTTCGTGCGGCGATGAAGGGGATGCTCCCCGAGGAAGTGCTGCTGCCGCGGCTCTACAAGACCGGGCTGACGCAGGACTATCTGCTGCGCTGCGTGCAGCGCGAGTTCCCGACGCACGCCTCTGCGCTCAGGCGCGAGTCCGTGCTGGGCGATCTCGGGATCATCGATCCCGCAGGTCTCTCGAGCGCCGTGAACGAGTGCGCGCGCGATCGCGGTGGATGGGTCGCCGGACAGCTCTACTTCACCTTCCAGACCGAGTACTGGCTGCGCGGACGGCTGTCGTCCGATCCGCCGGCACGCATGACACACGTCGTCGATCGAGAACCGTCCCTCGTCTGATTCTCTCCACTCGCAGCAGGGGTGGTACCGCGCGGCCCCGGTTGGGTCGCAATACCGCCGGGTACGCCGGCACGCACTTCGGAGGCAGCATGTACACCCGTCCCACGATTCAGCGGTTCGGTACGCTGCGTGAGCTCACGCTCGGCGGCTCGGCCGCGAACTACGATTTCGGCAACGCCAACAACAACAGCTGCAACCGTTCGTCGCAGTACTGCTGGCAGCCGATTCCGAACCCGCGCTCGTAACCAGAGCACGGTCGAAGGAGTCGTCTCTACGGACGGATGTGGGTGGCCCCGCATCCGTCCGTGAGCCGG
Organism: Gemmatimonadota bacterium; assembly: GCA_019510405.1. Classification (GTDB taxonomy): domain Bacteria; phylum Gemmatimonadota; class Gemmatimonadetes; order Gemmatimonadales; family Gemmatimonadaceae; genus AG11. Next base: position 7,040 of record JAEKKK010000095.1, read on the forward strand.
CTTTCCGCTACTCCCGTTGGGGTCAGAGTAAACGGCGCTCGAATGCTCGGTCAGAGTGACGACTCTGACCCTTTCAACTCTGACCCCACTGACTCTGACCCTGACGTCGTGACGATCTCCTCCCAGCGCTACCGGATCTTCGGCGGGACGCTCCGCTCGGACCTCCAGTTCCCCATTCTTCCGCCGGCGTTGGCGGAGGACGCGACGACGTGGACGCTGCATGTGGCGTCGGCGCCGGCCCCGGCGTGTGCGGCCGCGCCGGCGTGCGTCGAGCAGCTGGGCGAGACGCTTGCCGTATCCGTGACGCGCACGCCGACGGGGCTGCGCATCGTCTACACCGACACCGGCGCGTTCGACGTGGCGAGCGACGGACGCACGATCACCTGGTATCGCCCCGATGATGCGGACGAGAAGGACGCGCGCCTCGACGTGGTCGGGACGCTGCTCCCATTTGCGCTGCACCTCACCGACCGGCTGGTGCTGCACGGCAGCTCCGTCGCGTTCGACGGAGGCGCGGTCGCCTTCCTCGCGCCGTCCGGTACGGGCAAGTCGACGCTGGCGATGAGCCTCACCACCGCCGGCGCGCGCTTCCTCTCCGACGACGCCGTGCCGGTGCGCATCGATGGTGCGGCCGCGATCGCCGCGCCCGGTGTGCCGAGCCCACGCTTCCGCGAGGATACCTTCGCGCGGTTCAGCGAGCTGTTGCCGAGCGATGCCGTGGCGACGAGCGGCAAGCTGTCGCTGAGCGAGCGACTCGGCGACGATCTGGTCGAGACGCGGGAGCGGCCGCTCACCGCCGTTTATGTCCTGAACCCCGTTGCGCCCGGCGAGGGAGCGAGCGCGACGCGCACCGCGATGCCGCCGATCGGGGCGACGATGGCGCTCGTGCAGAACGCAAAGCTGGCCAAGCTGCTCTGGGGTGAGGAGTCCGAACGACTGCTCCACCTCGTCGCGGAGGTGAGCCGTCGCGTGCCGGTGTTCGTGCTCGACGTGCCGCGCGACCTGGATCTGCTGCCCGCCGTCGTGGAGCAGTTGATGGAATGGCACGCCGTGCCGGCGTCGCAGTCCGCGTGATCAGCGCGACGGAGATTCCGCTCGTCACACCGGCGCCGCCGACGCAGCGCCCGACGGCGATCGCGTGCGACGGGCTGGTGAAGTCGTTTCCCCTCCGGCGCGGCTGGCGCGAGACGCTGCGCGCGCCGTTCGCGGCGCGCTGGCAGCTCGTGACCGATCATCTCTCGTGCGATATCGCACAGGGCGAGCTGTTCGGGCTCCTCGGGCCGAACGGCGCGGGGAAGTCGACGCTGATGCGCATGCTCGCGACCGCGGTGCTCCCCGACGCGGGGACGGCCACGATACACGGGGCCGACGTCGTCGCGGACGCGCGGGCGGTGCGCGACATGATCGGCAACGTCGCGGCGAACGAGCGCGCCGTGCTCTGGCGCATCAGCGCGCGCGACAACCTGCGCTACTTCGCCGCGCTGCTCGGCCTGCGCGGCGCGGCGCGCACGCGACGGATCGAGGAGGTGCTCGAGCTGGTGGAGCTCGCCGACACCGGCGAGAAGATGGTGGGAGAGTTCTCCTCCGGCATGCGGCAACGGCTGCTCATCGCGCGGGCGCTGCTCGGCTCACCCCGCGTGCTCCTGCTCGACGAGCCGACGCGCAGCCTCGATCCCATCTCGGCGCGGCAGTTCCGCCGGTTCATCACGAAGCTCATCCGCGAGGAGACGAAGTGCACCGTCCTCCTCGCGACGCACAGCACGGACGAGGCGATGGAGCTCTGCGACCGGATCGGTGTGCTCGATCGCGGGCGGCTGCTCGCGGTGGGCAAGCCCGCCGAGCTCGGCGCCGAGCTGACGCGCAACAGCTTCCGTGCGTGGCTGGGCGACGGGGCGGAGGGGGCACTCGACCGGCTCGTGGCGCGCGGCGTCGTCGTCGGCTGGAGCGCGCTCCCGGGGGTGGAGGATCTCTTCCGCGAGTTCGCCGTCGAGGTGACGGACGGACATCAGGGCGCGGCGGAGCTCGTGCGCGCGCTCGTCGGCGCGGGAGTGGACGTGGCGCGCGTCGAGCGCGTCCCCGTGAGCGCGGCCGACATCATCGAGCGCGTGCTCGCGACCTCCAGGGAGGTCGCCAATGTATAAAATCGCCGAGATGGTGCGCACCAGCTGGCGGATCGCGCGCAGCTACAAGATGAATCTCGTCTTCTCCATCCTGGCGCTGTTCTTCACGACGATCCCGTTCTATCTCGTCGCGCACGCGATGCAGCCGATGATGGGGAAGGTCGTACAGCAGGAGGGCGGGGACTACTTCGGCTTCGTGCTGCTCGGCCTGATCGCCATCTCGCTGCTCACGACGGCGCTCACCTCGGTGTATCAGGCCGTGTCCGGCTCCATCTCGAGCGGGTGGCTGGAGGCCCAGCTCGGGACGTCGACGTCGATGCCCGTACTGCTGATCGGGATGTCGGCGTACGAGTTCCTCTGGACGCTGCTGCGCGTGACGGTGCTGCTGTTGTACGGATGGACCCTCGGCGTGCACGTGCACTGGTCGAGCATCGCGCTCGGTCTTCCCGTGCTGCTGCTGCTCTGCGTGGCGTACTACGGGCTCGGCCTCGTGCTCGCGGCGATGTATCTCGCCTTTCGGACGATCGGGCCGCTGCAGAGCGTGATCGTCACCGGGTCGGTGCTGCTGGGCGGTGTGTACTATCCGACGACCGTGATCCCGTCGTGGATCCAGTCGCTCTCGGTCGTGGTGCCGATGACGTACGGGCTGCGCGCGACGCGGCGGCTCGTGCTCGACGGGGCGCCGTGGGCGGCGGTGCAGACCGACGTCGGGATGATCGCGGCGATCGCGGTGCTGATGATGATGCTCGGCGTCGCGGCGTTCCAGCTGTCGTTCGATCACGCCAGGCGACGCGGCACCCTGTCGATGTACTAGAAGGGCAAGGGCCACTCCCAGTACTGAGTACCAGGTACCTGGTACCGGGACTGGCATACTGGCTCCCGGAATGCCCGGAAGTCCCTCTACCTGGCGCGTCTGGCGATCGAGTGACTGCCGCTGAGTGCTGCCCGCTCGCCGCTGTCCGCTCGCCGCTGGGCTCAGCCGAGGGTCAGCGACTGCTCACCTGATCGCTCAGCAGCGGAAAGGCGCACGAGGAGTCTGACCCCGGCCGGCCGCTGCGCTAACTTCTCCCGATGCCGCAGGAGACCCCGCCTCAGCCTCACGTCCTCCGGAGCATCCGTGCTGCGCAGGCGGGTGTCGCGACGAACGCCGTGCTCGCGATGGCGAAGATCACGGCCGGCGTGTTGGGCTCGACGTACGCGCTCATCGCCGACGGCGTCGAGTCGCTGGCCGACGTGGCGAGCTCGCTGATCGTGTGGGGTGGGGTCGCGCTCGGCGCGCGGCCGGCGGACGACAACCACCCGTACGGACACGGCCGTGCGGAGGCACTCGCCGCGGCGGTCGTGTCGGTGATGATGCTCGCGGCCGCGATCTTCGTCGCCACCGAGGCGATCCTCGAGATCCGCACGCCGCACCGGTTCCCGGCGCGCTGGACGCTGGTCTTCCTCGTCGTCGTCGTCGCCGTGAAGGCGATGCTGGCGCATCGCGTGTCGATCATCAGTGCGGAAAGCGGGAGCACGGCGGTCGCCGCCGACGCGTCGCATCACCTGAGCGATGCGATCACTTCGGCGGCCGCGTTCATCGGTATCTCGGCGGCGCTGCTCGGGCGGCACTTCGGCGGCGGTCCGCGGTGGGCCGCCGCGGACGACTGGGCAGCGCTCGGGTCGTCGCTCGTCATCGCGCGGAACGGGATCACGATGGCATTCGCCGCGCTGCACGACCTGATGGACCGCAGTCCGGGCGAGCCGGTGCTCGCTCCGCTCCGCGAAGCGGCACTCGGCGTGCCCGGCGTCTGCGCGATCGAGAAGCTCGCGGCGCGCCGAGTGGGGACGGGCTATCGCGTCACGGTACACGTCCAGGCAGCGCCCGAACTGTCGCTCGCCGATGCACACGCGATCGGGGGGCAGGTGAAGTACGCGATGTCACACGTCGGCCTGCGCGTGGACTCGGTGCTGGTGCACATGGAGCCGTATGTCGGGGATGCGAGGATGCGGGAATGAGGGGATGCGAGACGACCTCGGGACGCAGAAGCTTCCCGAGGCCGTGTCTCATCTCCGCATCCCCGCATCTCCGCATCTCCTCGTAACACGATCGTTCAATCGCCCTCCGGGCGCCCCGAGTAAGGTCCGATCATCCCGCTCACTCCGCCGAACCCGACCATGCGTCTCAGACTCGCCTTCATCGCGCTGCTCGCCGTCGTGGCGACGAGCGCGCGCGCTCAGGACATGCGTCGCACCGCGCCGCTCAAGTCGCCGGAAAAGTCCACCGGCGTGCCGCGCACCCTTCCGCTCAAGTTCGAGGGGCCGCCCACCACCGGCGCGATCACGCCGCTCGATCTCATGACGCGGCTCTATAAGTTCGCCGACGATTCCATGATGGGCCGGCTGGCCGGCACGCCGTGGAACGACAAGGGGACGGACTACATCGCCGCCGAAGTGAAGCGGCTCGGGCTCGTGCCGGCGGGTGACGACGGCTACTTCCAGCACCCGCTCGTGAGCAAGGCGTTCGCCGACTCGTCGTGGATCGCCGTCGGCGGGAAGCGCTACGCGCTCTGGAAGGACTTCGCCCCGCGCTATCAGGGCGACACGGCCGCGAGGATCACCAGCGCGCCGGTCGTCTTCGGCGGCACCTTCGGCGACACGGCGAGCTATCTCCCGAACGATCAGGCCACGGGCAAGGTCGTCGTCATCCGGCTCGCCAAGCAGCCCGACGGCACGACGAACTATCAGCTCGTCAACCGCGCGCAGCTCACCGGCCGCTTCTCCAACGCGGCGGCGATCGCCGTGGAGCAGCTCGACTATCTCCCGCCCGGCTATCTGGAGCAGAACTTTGCCGCCCCGAGTGTCGGGGTGAAGCCGGATGCCGAAGAGGCCGCAGCGCCGCGGCGGGTGCCGTCGTATTTCTACATCACCGGCGCGCTGGCCGACGACATGCTCGGCGCGCCGCTCGCGCAGGCGAAGACGGGTGCGGCCGGCCGCACGGTCGACGGCTTCCTGCATCAGACGACGGGGGTCGCGCCGGGGCGCAACGTGCTCGCCATCCTCCCGGGCTCCGATCCCACGCTGCGGAACGAGTACGTCGTCATCGGCGCGCACGACGATCACATCGGCTTCAACCACACGCCGGCGGATCACGATTCGGTCAAGGCGGTGATGATGCACGCCGCGCCGCAGGGCGCCGACAGCCCCGACCCGAAGCCGACGCCGGCGCAGTGGGCGGCGATCCGGGTGACGCTGGACTCGCTGCGCCGGTTGCACCCGGCGCGGACGGACTCGATCTACAACGGCGCCGACGACGACGGCTCGGGGAGCATGGGGCTGCTCGAGATCGCCGAGCGGTTCGCGACGGCGCCGGTGAAGCCGAAGCGCTCGATCATCTTCGCCTGGCACGTCGGCGAGGAGGAAGGGATGCTCGGCTCCGGCTTCTTCACCGATCATCCGACGGTGAAGCGCGACTCGATCATCGCGGAGCTCAACATCGACATGATCGGCCGCGGCAAGGCGACGGACGCCACGGGCGAGGACAAGAACGGCAAGCTGCTGCACGGTGGCCCGGGCTACCTGCAGCTCATCGGCTCGCGCCGGCTCTCGACGGAGCTCGGCAACATGGTCGAGAGCGTGAACAAGCGTGACAAGCTCGGCCTGCAGTTCGACTACGCGCTCGACGCGAACGGGCACCCGCAGAACATCTACTGCCGCAGCGACCACTGGTCGTACGCGCGGTGGGGGATCCCGATCGTGTTCTTCACCACGGGCGGGCATGCCGACTACCACCAGGTGACGGACGAGCCGCAGTACATCGACTACGACCACATGGCGACGGTCGCCAAGCTCGTGCATGCGACCGCGGTCGACGTCGCCAACCTCGGGCATCGCGTGGCCGTGGATCACCCGAAGCCGGATCCGCACGGGGATTGCCGGCAGTAGGCGGGGATGAGGGGATGCGGGGATGAGGGGATGCGGAACGACGAACGGCCTCGGGAGGCGGTGGCTTCCCGAGGCCGTTTCGCATACGCTCCCGCCAGCGCTCATCAGGAGCCGAGAGGTGCCGCGATGTTCAGGCCGACTCCGCCACTTCCTTGAGCATCTTCAGCACGGGATTCTCTTCGCCCTGGACCGCCTCCTGAACGGCGTCGGGTCTATTGTCCTCCTGCGCGATCTCGAGCCGCGTTCGGCCGTCGGGTGCGTCGGAGAGGCGGTATTGCATCGTGAAATAGTTCTCGGGTCGGTCCTCGAGGTCCGGTCGCGGAGCGAAGAGCGAATAGCGGGCAAGCTCGTTCGGCACGATCTGCAGCACCTTGCCCCATTGCTCGAAGACCTTGCCGTCCCAGAGCGTCCTGAACCGGATCTCGCTGCCGACCGACCAATCCGTCAGCAGCTCACTCCCGTACTGCCATCGCTTCACCAACTCCGGTGTGGTGAGAGTATCCCATACCCGTCGTCGGGAGGCATTCACGACGACCTCGGAGACGTTTCGCGCCATGCGGTCA
>JAEKKK010000096.1 GCA_019510405.1 Gemmatimonadota bacterium
CGCCCCGCCTTCTTGGACGTGTTGCTGATGTTGTGGGCGACTTTGTTGAGGCCGCCCGGCTTGTGGTCATCAGCAGCCTGCGCGCGCACGCTCACGGCGCCGCACAGCGAAAGCGCAGCGGCGAGGGCCGCGATGCGTATCTGATGTCTCATTGCGTTAGCCTCCGAGAGATGAACGTGCCGCGACAAATGCAAATTGTGGGCGCACTTCGTAGCATGGGGCCGGTCGCGGCGAGGCGGGCTCGGCGTTTGCAATCGCACGGCCACTGATGGCACCGCTTCGCATCGGGTACTGGCCGAGGAGGCTGCTGCGCAACGCCGGGATCGTTGGGTTGGCGCTCGTCGTGTATGTCGTCGTGGTGAACGTGACGTCGTACTCGAGCCAGGTGCTGTTCCGGCTCAGCATGGCGACGGGCTACACGAGCGTGGTGCTGATCGGCTGGGCGCTGTTGATCGGGCCGTGGCGCGTGATGCGCGGGCGGTCGGCGCCGGTGAGCACGGACCTGAGGCGCGACGTCGGGATCTGGGGCGGGCTGTTCGGGCTCGCGCACGTCGCGACGGGACTGTTCGTGCACCTCGGCGACCCGCTCAAGTACTTCTTCTTCCGCGACGAGACGCGGCGCGCGCCGGTGCGCTACGACCTGTTCGGGTTCGCGAACTGGACGGGACTCGCTGCGACGCTGCTGCTTCTGCTGCTCCTCGTGATCTCCAACGACATCTCGCTGCGCCGGCTCGGCTCACGCCGATGGAAGGCGTGGCAGCGGTGGACGTACTGGGCCGGCGCGCTCATCGTGGCGCACGGGCTGGCGTATCAGTGGATCGAGAAAGGGAACGGGGGATGGGTGTATCTGTTCGTCCCCGTGGTGCTGATCGTCGCAGGACTACAGCTCGACGGACGCCGGCGATTTCTGGCGCGTCGTGCTCAGCTCTCCGACGCTCAGACCGGCGACTGACGACGGAACGCGGATCGGGAATGGCGATCACGCGGAAAAGACAGGATCTGCTCCGCACGGGCGGTCGGGTTTGGTCGCGCAAGGGATTTCACGCGGAGGGCGCGGAGCACCACGCGAGCCACTGAACGCCGGCCCGTCGAGGACGCGGAGCGGAGTGCCGAGATGTCTACCCCGAACCAACAAACACAGTTGGGGTTGTGAATGGAGAGGAACGTCGAGCGTGCGCGTGGAGCTCGACCCGGAGAGCCGTTCTCCGCGTTCCTCTCAGTTCCCTCCGCGTGCTCCGCGTAAAATCCCTGGCGGTCAGGCCCCTACGGCCAAGGGGTCAGACACCTGCGTTATCTGACCCCAGCATCCGCTCGCTCGGGATGACAGCGTCCGCTACAGGTATCCCTTCCGCTTCAGAAACGCGACCCAACGCTCGTAGCCGGCCTGATTGAGGTGCAGTCCGTCGCCGGTGAGGGTGGCATCGAGGTGGTTCTGCTTGTCGATGAAGATCGGCCAGAGGTCGATGTACGTCGCGTGGGTCTCGCGCGCCATGCGCTGCAGCAGCCGGTTCACCGCGACGACGCGCGGTTGCTTGTCGTAGTGCTGCGGGAAGTTCCTCACCGTCGGGTTGAGCGGCAGGATGCTCTGGACGAAGATCTTCGTCTGCGGGCTCTGCGCGCGGACGCTGTCGATCAGCATGCGGTACTCGGCGGCGATGACGGCGTCGGGAATGTCCTTGCTGATGTCGTTGATGCCGATGAGGACGAACAGCTTGGACGGCTTGCGGCGGGTGACGTCGTCGAGCCGGGTGCGGAGCCCGAAGGTGACATCGGCGCCGATGCCGCGATTGACCACGGTGCTGTCGCCGGTGAGCTTCGCCCAGTCGCCGCCCTGGGTGATGCTGTTGCCGAAGAAGATGACGCGGCCGGTGACGACCGGCTCTGATCCGAACCTGGCGAGGCGGCTCGCGCGCACCTCGGGCATGCTCGTGGTGGTGTCGTAGAGGCGCTGGTTGGTGGGGAGTTGCGCGAGAGACAGAGTTGGTAACGCCGCGAGACACACCGCGGCGCCGAGCAGGATTCGTCGGGTAGGCATGGACGGGAGCCTACGCAACGGCGCGGGGTTGTCAAATAGCGGCGGTCGGTAAGAGCGCGTCCTCAGCTTAGCGCGGTTCGATACAGCGCCTCCGTCTCCGCATCGAACACGCACGCGATGATCCGCTCGAGCTGCGACTCGTGCTCGCGCATCACTCCGATCGCGATCTCCGCCGCACGCGTCTTGGGGAATCCATAGATGCCCGTCGAGATTGCGGGGAATGCGATGCTCGAGACATCACCCTGCTTGATCGCGAGTGCGAAGCTCCGCTCGTAGGCGGAGCGCAGCAGCGCCTCTTCATTGTTCCCACCGCCGCGCCAGACCGGGCCGACGGTGTGGATCACGTAGCGCGCGCGAAGCCGGAAGCCGGGGGTGATCACCGCGTTGCCCGTCTTGCAGGGCGCGAGCGCCCGCGAGGCCAGCGCGAGTTCCGGCCCCGCCGCCCGATGGATCGCGCCGTCCACGCCGCCGCCGCCGGCGAGCGCGCTGTTGGCCGCGTTGACGATCGCGTCCACCGCGAGCGTCGTGATGTCGCCCTCGATGATCTCCATCACGTGCCTCTCCGGTTCCGTCTGCTCGTTGGCAGGAAGTCTCAGTTTACTGGATCTCGCGAGTCTTTTGCCGCTCACATCTGCCGAGCCACACCTCGCTGGGCGCGGCCGATTCGCCGTCCTCGGAAGGACAAACCAATGCGCACGCGCCGTCTCTTCATCGCTCTGCTCGCCTCCGCCGCGACGTTCGCGGCCTGCGGCGATGCCACCAACCCGCTGCGACTCGGCGTCGCCGGTACGCTGCCGGGCACTGGCGACACGCTCAACGTCGCGCGCATCCGCGTCGTGAATGCGACGACGACCACCGTGTTCGACGTCGCGCAGGGCGGTGTGATCGACACCGGCAACGGCTCGCTCGGGTTCGGGATGTCGTCGCGCTGCGTGACGGTCGCCGCGAGCTCGCCGATCCTCGACGTCCGGCAGACGGGGACGAGCGTCACCTTCCCCGGCTTCAACCTGACCCTCCAGGGCGCGGGTCGCTACACGATCATCGCCTTCACGGACGTCACCGGCGCGACACGGTTCGTCACGCTGTTCAACAACGTGTTCGTGCCGCTGAGCGGACAGATCGGCTTCAGCGCGTTCAACGCCGTGTCGAACGGGATCGCGTACGACGTGTTCGTCACCACTCCGAACGCCCCGCTCACGGCCACGACCCCGGTCGCCGCCGCGGTGCTTGGCGGTGTGAATTCGGCGTTCGTCGGCATCGACGCGACGACGCCGAAGCAGATCCGGATCACGACGGCCAACTCGACGACGGTGGTGCTGGACCTCGGCACGGTGACGTTCGTCTCGGACGTCAACACGATCCTCGTGATCGCGCCGCCGCTGCCGGGGAGCAGGACGCTGCGGGCGTTTCTCGTTTCGGGGTGCTGAGCGTAGAGAAACGCATATGTCGTACGGCCTCGAGACGCAGAAGCATCCCGAGGCCGTTCTGTCACTCTCCACTCCCCACCCGCCGCAGTTACACCGCGCAGCGCTTGTAGGCGTCCTCCAACGACACCATCCCGAGCTCCTTCTTCACCGGCACGAACTCCTGCGCCACGTAGCCGGTGTAGCCCGTATCCACGATCGCCTTCATCACTGCCGGATAGAACAGCTCCTGCGATTCGTCGATCTCGTGCCGGCCCGGGACGCCCGCCGTGTGATAGTGCGCGATGTGCTGATGGTTGTCACGGATGGTGTGGATGACATCGCCCTCCATGATCTGCATGTGGTAGATGTCATACAGGAGCCTGAAGCGTGGCGAGTCAACCATCTGTACCAGCTTCACCCCCCACGGCGTGTGGTCGCACTGATAGTCAGGGTGGTTCACCTTCGAGTTGAGCAGCTCCATGCACACCGTCACGCCGGCCTGCTCCGCCGCGGGCATGAGCTGCTTCAATCCCTTCGCGCAGTTCGCCAGCCCTTCCTCGTCGCCGAGGCCGTCGCGGTTGCCGGAGAAGCAGATGACGTTGGGCCACTTCTCCGCCGCGACCTGCGTGATGCGCTCCTGATACGCGGGGATGAGCCAGCTGTGGTTGTCGACACGGTTCCATCCCTTCGGGATCCCGCCCGGGCCGGCCTGGCTCACCATGGCGCACATCAGCCCGTGCTTCTTGATCGTCTCGAAGTCCGCCGGCCCGATCAGCTCCACGGAGTGGAGCCCGATCCGCTTCGCGTTCGCCGCGAGGTCGTCGAGCGGCATGTCGTTGAAGCACCAGCGACACACGGACTGCTTGATCGTGCTCGCCTTCGCCGCCGCACGGGTCACGTGCCCCTCGCTCGTCGCGCGCTCCATCGCGCTACCGGTGGCGCACGCGGTCGACGCACCAACCGCCCCCAACCCAGCGAGCGCTCCTCCGACCACCGCGCTCCGCTGCATGAACTCCCGACGTGTGGGCATCCTGCCATCCCTGCTGATGTGTGGATACTCGAACGAACTACCTGTGCGCCTGAACTTGCACCAAGAACGGAGGGTTTGAAACGGATGAGACGGATCGAGCGGATGCAAGAGCAACTGCAACTGCCGCGACAACCGAACTTTTTTAGGGTCCGCCGCGTCGAGTCTCTCGTGGCGCACCCCCAAATGCTCCTCAGGCAGTAGTGAGATCGTGCATCGGTTCGGCGGTAGGTGCCTCCCGAGGCACCAGCATCCGCCCAATCCGTCTCATCCGCTTAATCCCCTCTCCGTTCTTGCACTCGGCGCCGAGACTAGCAACGCCTCTCGCCGCCGCCGTCCTGCGACCTCACCCTTCCCGCGGCGCGCTCATGGAGCGGCGCGAGAGAAAGAGCATGACGAGCCCGAACAGGACCATCACCACGCCCCACCACAGATTGATGTTCGTCCCCGACGCGGCGCGATCGGCGCCCACCAGGCCGTAGCCGGCGAGCATGAGACCGAGCAGCGTGAACAGGCCGCCGATCGGCGCTCTGATGTCGAGACCTTCCGGTGCATTCATGAGCGTGAGACCTCAGCGGAAGATGAGATTGAGACCGACGATCAGGACGATGACGATCAGTGCCAGCGACGTCGGACGCTTGATCCACGGCAGATCGCGGTCCTTCGGCTTCTCCGTCAGTGAGTAGACGAGCCCCGTCAGCTCCGCATCGGGACGCGGCTGCGTCACGAGGCTGACGATGATCGTGACGACGAAGCAGGTGGTCCATGCGACGATCGCCGTCCAGAAGGTCTGCGCCAGCTCGCTCGGGTAGGTGTGCACGAGGCCGAAGTAGCCGCCCTTCACGCCGGGTGTCGCACCGATCGGCAGTGTCAGCCCATGGTGCACCGCGGCGCCGATCGTCCCCGACAGCAGGCCGAGGAAGGCACCGTGTCCCGTCGAGCGCTTCCAGAACATGCCGAGGAAGAAGGTGGCGAACAGCGGCGCGTTCACGAACGCGAACACGAGCTGCAGCAGGTCCATGATGTTGTTGAACGAGCCGGCGACGTACGCCGCCGCGATCGACAACAGGATCCCGCCCACCGTCGCGACGCGTCCCATCCAGAGATAGTGCTGGTCGGTCGCGCCCGGCTTGATGTGGCTCTGGTAGATGTCGTACGTCCACACCGTGTTGAACGCGGTGACGTTCCCCGCCATGCCGGACATGAACGACGCGAGCAACGCGGTGAGGCCGAGGCCGAGCATGCCGGCCGGGAACAGCTTCACGAGCATCATCGGCGTCGCGAGGTCGAAGTCGAGCACCGTGCGCCCCGCTGCGTCGACGAGCGGTGCACCGTTCGCCGCGAGCTTCGCCGGGATCATTCCGCCCGCGCCGTGCCCCACCGTCAGCGCGAGGGCGATCATGCCGGGGAGGATGACGAGGAAGGGGAACACCATCTTCGGGAACGCCGCGATGAGCGGCGTGCGGCGTGCCGCGGTCATCGAGTCGGCCGCCATGGCGCGCTGCACGACGAGGAAGTCGGTGCACCAGTAGCCGAACGAGAGCACGAAGCCGAGCCCCATCACCAATCCGAACCACTCGACGCCGATCGGGTTGGTCGACGCGTGCGTCATCCCCCGCCACGCATGGGTGTACGAGCCCTCTGGGAGTCCGTTCGTCACCGCCGCCGCATTGAGCTTGGCCGTCAGCCCCGCCCACCCGCCGACCGAGTTGAGCCCGAGCCCGACGAGGGGGGCGAAGCCGAACACGATGAGGAAGAACTGCAGCACTTCATTGTAGATCGCGCTCGTCAATCCGCCGAGCGTCACGTAGGCGAGCACGATGGCCGCCGAGGCGAGCACGCTGGTGTTGAAGCTCCAGCCGAGGAGGAGGTTGAACAGCTTCCCCATGGCGTACATCGAGATGCCGGAGGAGAAGATGGTCATCACGGCGAACGACGCGGCGTTCAGCGTGCGGGTCTTCTCGTCGAAGCGGAGCTTGAGGTACTCGGGGACGGACCGCGCGCGCGATCCATAATAGAAGGGCATCATGAAGATGCCGACGAAGAGCATCGCCGGGATGGCGCCGATCCAGTAGAAGTGGCTCGTCGCGATGCCGTACTTCGCCCCGGACGCGCCCATGCCGATGACCTCCTGCGCGCCGAGGTTCGCCGAGATGAACGCGAGCCCGGTCACCCACGCAGGCAGTGTCTTGCCCGCGAGGAAGAAGTCGGTGCTCGTGCGCATGACGCGCTTGAGCGCGAATCCGACTCCGAGCACGGCCGCGAAGTACACGGCCATGATGGCGTAATCGATTCCCGCTAGATGAGTGATCGGATTTCCTTCCATGTGTTTTGAGGCTGTGGGAGGAGCGTGCGGTAGGGACGTCCAGGGCGCGATCGGACCGGAGGGAGATCCGCCGTCGCCGAACCGGCGGTGAATATGTTGCTCGGGCTGGTTGGCGAAAGGCCTTTGGCGGCACGGTTGCTGCCTTCCACCGCGCCATGGCGACCCGTGCTCCCTCGATCGACACGACGCAGGCCATCCGGGCGGCGTCTCCGGCGCTGGTCTTCCTCGGCAGGGCGGGGTACGCCGCCAAGGGGATCGTGTTCGTCGTCATCGGCGCGCTCGCGGCGGGGGCCGCGATCGGCACGGGGGGGAAGACCACCGATTCCCGCGGCGCGCTCGACACGATCGGCGACGGGCCGATGGGGACGATCGCCCTGATCGCGATCGGGGTCGGGCTGCTCGGCTACATGGCGTGGCGGCTCGTCGCCGCGGCGACGGACGCCGAAGGCAAGGGCGACGAGCCGACCAGCCTCGCCGTGCGCGCGGCGCAGGCCGGGCGCGGCATCGTCTATGGTATCCTCGGCGTCCAGGCGCTCCGCGGGATCCAGAGCGACGTGGGGACGCAGGACGGCGCGGCCCGGCACTGGACGGCGCGGCTGCTCGACATGCCCCTCGGCCCCACCCTCGTCGTCTGCACGGGGATCGGAGTGCTCGGCTACTCGGCCTACCAGCTCTATCGCGCCTTCTCCGACAAGGCGAAGAAGCACCTCGACCTCGTGGAGATGGGGCCGACGCAGGCGACGTGGATCGTGCGACTCGGCCGGTTCGGGATCGCCGCGCGCGGCGTGGTGTTCGCGATGATCGGCGTCTTCCTCATCCGCGCCGGCATGCACGAGGACTCCGGCGAAGCGGGCGGCATCGCCCAGTCGCTGCGCGCCCTCGGCGGCACGAGCCACGGCCGCATCGTGCTGTCGCTGGTCGCGTTCGGCCTGATCGCGTACGGGATCTACCAGCTGGCGACGGCGCGCTATCGGCACATGAGGGCCGTTGGCGCGTGATGCGGTGATGCGGAGCTGCGCATCGGGTCAGATGCTGGGGTCAGATGCTGGGGTCAGATGCTGGGGTCAGATACCGAAGGTGTCTGACCCCTTGTCGTAGCGGCACGCGTCCGTCATCCCGAGCAGTGGAACAAACGCTGTCATCCCGAGCGAGCGGAGCGAGTCGAGGGATCTGCACTTCGCAGTCAGAGATCGCTGCGCCGGTGATTTCACGCGGAGCACGCGGAGGACGCGGAGGACAGCTCACGCGGAGAACGGCTCCGGCACCAATCTTCCGACCCGACACACTGTTCTCTGGAGGGCCGGGAATGATTTTTTTGGTCTCGGGGCGAGATCGGTGCACCCGATCACTGGGTCTCAGGGCCGGCCGGCGCGATACGACGCCTGGATGCTGATCCCAAAATCCTTGCGGCGCTTCCCCGAGAGGAGCCCAGCGCTGGTCCGAGCTCTTACTGGGCGGGTCGTTCTCCGCGTGTCGTTCCTCCGCGCCCTCCGCGGGCTCCGCGTGAAATCCCTTGCGCGACCAAGCCAGAACACCAAACGGCCCCGGCACGCCGAAGCGTCCCGAGGCCGTTTCGCATCTCCCTGCATCTCTTCATCCCCGCAATATCTCCCTGAACAGCGCGATCGCCCTCGGATCTCCACTCTCGCCGAGCCAGAAGATCGCCTTGCGTCGCACGAACGGGTCGCGGTTCGTGCGCGCGACCTGGAGCAGCGGCTCCACGCCGGCGTGCCCACGCAGCTGCGAGAGCGCGAATACCGCCGCGCCGCGGGAGTCGTCGCGGTCGTCGTCGTCGTCGGCCGCGGCGGCGAGATCGTCGCCGTGACCGGCGATCTTCGCCGCCACGAATCGACCGACCCAGAAGGTCGCGTCGTGGCGCGTGGAACGGGACGCGTGCGCGCTGTCGCTCGCGATCGCGAGCAGCTTCGGCCACACCGATGCGCTGTCGGCCAGTACGGCCGCTGTGATCGCGCGCTTGGCGACGCTGTCATCCGCACTGTCCGCGAGGGCGAGGAAGAAGGCGGCCGCCTCCGGGCTCGCCACCGCGCCGAAGTCCGTCGGGTGCTCGTCGCTCGTCCTCGCCGGTCCGGCGCTCACCCGCATGCTCGTGATCGTTCCACCCTCGACGCGCAGGCGCACGCGCGCCGGCCCGGGCACGCACGACATCGGCATCCCGTCGGACCCATCGTGCCACCCGCCGACGTGCATCCCGTTCCCGAACCCGAACGACCCTCGTCCGTCGCCACACGTGCCCGGCCGCGCCGTGTAGTGCAGCTCGGCCACTCCGGTTCCCAACCCGCGCACCCGCTGCGCCAGCGACTGCGCCCGCATTGGCATCGCCACCACGCTCGCCGTCACCACTGCGAGCAGCGCGCTATTCGCTCGAATCGTCGCGCTCATTTCACTACCATGTCCGTGATGAGCTTCGTCACGCGCGGATCGTCCTTCTGCGCGAGCCAGAACAGCGCCTTTTTCTTCATCTCGCGATCGGGATCGGTGCGCGCGATCTCGATCAGCGTGTTCGTTGCCGCTTCCTCGTTGCGCTGCGACAGCACGAAGATCACGTGCTCGCGCAGCCGTGGTTCGCTCGTCGTCGAGTACAGCGCCTTGAGATCGGCCACCGAAGCGTGCCCCTGGCCGGCCCAGAACACCGCCTTGCGACGCACCTCGATCGGCTGCTGATCGTCGCGCGCTTTCGCGAGCAACCACTTCGTGCCGTCGTTCGAGCCGCGCTGCGATACCGAGAACAGCACCTGGTTCTTCAGCGTCTCGCTCTCGACGCGGTTGAACAGCGACTCGAGGAACGCCTCGTCCGCCTTCGACGACTCGCCCTGACTGAGCGCGAAGATGGCCGATTTCCGCACGACGTCCGTCTCCTTGTCGTTCGCCGCGACGCTGCGCACGATGGCGCGCGACTTCTCGTCATCGCGCTGGCCGAGCCAGAACACCGCCGACTTCCGCACCGATTCGGATCCGTCGCGCACGAGCCGTGTCAGCGCCGGCACGCCGGCATCGTCCGGGATCATCGACAGCGCCGCCGTCGCGGCGCCCTCCAGCCCGTCGCCCGGACCCATGTCGTCGCCCGAGATCCCGCTGCGTCCGTTCGAGCGCGCGATCTCGACGAGCGGGGCGACCATCGATGCGTCGCCGAGTGCGCCGGACCAGTGGATGGCGCGGCGACGGGTGTCGCGCGAGAGCGTCGTCGTGCGCCCGATGCGCAGCATCTCGGGCCCGATGTTCACACTGTCGGCCACCGCGGCGGCGAGCATCGGGCTGTTGCGCGTGCGGCTCTCATCCAGCGCCGGCACGAGCGAGAGGAAGTACGCCGCCGCCTCTGCTGCCGGCACGGCACCGAGATCGGTCACCCCGCTCGACGCGCTGGACCAGGTGCCGGCCACGCGCGTCCGCACGCCGACGACGCGATGCCCCTCCACCGTCAGCGTCACACGCGCCGGCCCGCGCTCGCAGCGCATGTTCGACCACCCGCCGTACGACTCCACGTTCGTCGAGAAGTACATCGACCGTCCGATGGACACGCCGTCGCGCCCGTCGCCGCACACGTTGCTGCGCGTCGCGTACGTGATTCTCACCTCGCCATCGGGCGCGGTGGCGACGCGACGCGCGATGCTCGATCCGGCCGCCCCCTGGGCGCCGAGTGCCGGCGCCGCCGCGAAGACTGCAGCGAGCGTGGCGCTGGCCACCCAGTGAACCTGCGGAACTCCGACCGCAGGTGCGAAGCGCCGCAGGGAGGAGCTATGACCCGAGTTGATGCGCATGGCGATCACCGTGGGCTGTTGATGATCTCGAGCAGGAAGTCCTTCACCCGCGGATCGTTCGACTGGCCGAGCCAGAAGATCGCCTTCTTGCGCATCTCGCGATCGGGATCGGTCTTCGCGATCTGCATCAGCCGGTCGACGGCCGCGCCGTCGCGCTTCTCCGACAGCACCCAGATGAGCTGCCCCTTGAGCTCACGGTCGGCGAGCCGCGGGTAGAGGGCGACGAGGTCCGCCGTCGTCACGTTGGCCTGGCCCGCGCCGAAGATCGCCTGCTTGCGCGTCTCGACGGAGTATCTGGAGTTGGCCGCGACGTCCATCAGCCACTTGTCGTTCCCCTCACCGCGCATCTGCGACAGCGAGAAGAGGATCTTCTTCGCGATCGACTCGTTGGCGCTCCCCTCCGGCGAGGCCGCGAGCTTGTCGAACAGCCCGCGCAGGAACGTGGCGTTCTCCGGCGACCGCTGCTGGCCGAGCCAGAACACCGCCTTCTCGCGCACGCCGTCCGGCGCCTTCGGGTCCTCGGCGATCGCCCGCACCGCGGCCTGGCCCCGCGTCGAGTGCTGCTGCATGAGGGCGAACACGGCCTGCTCCCGCATCTCGGCGTCCGCCGTGCTGGACGTGAGCATCTGCATCAGCGCGTCCGCGGCCTTATCGGTATTGACCTGCCCCAACCAGAAGACTGCCTTCTTCCGCACGTCGCGGCTCGGGTCGTTCTTCACGACGTCGAGCATGATGTCTTCCGTCTCCGGCGTACGCTTCTGCGACAGGAGGAACACCGCCTTCTCGCGCAGCCCGGCCGAGCAGGCGTCGCGCTTCGCCAGCACCTGCTTGAGGACGGGCACCGCACGCTCGGCGTTCATCTGGAGGAGCGCGTTGAGCGCCGCCATGCGCTCGTCGTCATCGTCGTTGCCGGAGCGCGAGCAGGGCTCCGATGCGCCCTTCGCCACCCGCGCGATGTCCTCCGCCGACCGGTCGTCGCCCTGCCGGGCGAGCGCGCCCTTGATGCGCACCGACAGTGCGTCCGCGTCGCCGCGCGTGGCGGCCTTCGGATAGCGGCGACGCTGCTCGTCGAGCACGCGCAGCGCTTCGCGTAGCTGCGACTGCTCGCCGATGCTGTAGTAGGCGTACGCCTGCCAGTACAGCGCGTCGCCGGCGTACGTCGACTTCGGGAAGCGGTCGACGATCAGCGCGAACGACTTCGCCGCGGTGCGGTAGTCGCCGCGATTGAGCTGCTCGCGGGCCGAACGGTAGAGCGAGTCGGCCGGGTCGTCGGCCTGCCATGGGGCGCGCGGCTGCGTCGCGAAGTTGTCGACGGTGGCGGCGCCCCACGTCGCCGAGCCCACCGGCGTGGCTGCGGCGTCGGCGCCGCGAGCGGAAGCGGCGATCGTCGCCGCGAGGATCAGTGCTCTGAACATGATGACTGTCACGTAGTGATGATGTATGAAGGCCGTGTCGCGAGCCGTCTCACGAGGAGGCCAGGCCGGCGGGCACCGCGGAGCGCAGGCGCGGGAGCAGATCGCGGTCGCGCATCGCGCGGTCGATCAGCTCACGCTCGCTGGCCTGCAGCGGCGTGCCCGAGAGTTGAACGATCTGCGCGAGGACGAGCTCGAGATCGGTGAACAGTGCGCGCATCTGCGGGTCGCGCCCCGCGGGTGAATCGATCAGCAGCCGAGTGCTCGACAACACGTCGCGCGCCCAGCGTGCCGCCTGCTGCATCGCCTGCGGATCGCGCGTCGTCGCTTCGGCGCCGCGATACGCGGTGAGGACTGCTTCCGCCTGCACGAGGGTCTGCACCGCGGCGGCGCGATAGAGCGCCGCGGTGGCGGTGTCCGCCGACGCGACGTCCATCGGCGCCGTGGGAGTGAAGTGCTCGGTCGACGGACGCGTCGCGGGTGCGGTGGGGCGGCCGTTTCGCGTGGGCGTGCCGTTGGGCGCCGGCGAGCCGGTGCCGCCTTCGGGCGAGGTCACGGGCGGATCGATGCGCGACGGCGTCGATCCACTCGGCACGGGGCTGTTCGTCGCGATCTGATGAGTGGCCGGCGACGTCGGGCTGCCGTTCTTGCCGAGCTCACGTCCGAGCGCGAACGCGAGCAGGAGCCCGGCGGCGACCGCCGCGCTCCACCGCCACACCACGATCGTCCGCGTGCGCCGCCGCGAATCGAGCGGCACCACATCGGGCGTCTGCTCCACCGCCGGCGCTTCGGCCGTCGGAGCGACACTCGCGACCGGCGCGACACCGGCCCGCGCCGCGCGCCGCGCCGCGGCGATCTGGGCCCACATCGCGTCTCGCGGCACGGTGCCGTCCGGCGCGTGGTAGTGGCCGGCCGCGAGCGAGCGGATGCGCTCGTCCTGGATGGCGTCGTTCGGCTGCT
Organism: Gemmatimonadota bacterium; assembly: GCA_019510405.1. Lineage (GTDB taxonomy): Bacteria > Gemmatimonadota > Gemmatimonadetes > Gemmatimonadales > Gemmatimonadaceae > AG11. The sequence continues at coordinate 12,943 of JAEKKK010000096.1, forward strand.
CGTTCATGTGGTCGTCGGTCATTGGATCCAGTCTCCCGCAAAATCCGCCAGCGCGATCCGCAGCTTGGCCCGGGCCCGCGACAGCTGCGCCTTCGAGGTCCCCGCCGTCGTGCCCATCGCCGCGCCGATCTCCTCGTGCGTGAAGCCTTCCACGTCGTGCATCAGGAACGTCACCCGGCATCCCTCCGGCAGCGCGTCGATCGCCTGCGCCAGCCGCTCCTTCAGATCCGGCTCTGCCTCCCTCGTGCTCGACGTCACCATCCCCGCTTCCTCCAGCACCGCCTCGCGTTGGTCGAACCGCTTCACCTTGCGAAGCCCGTTGAGCACCACCGACATCGTGATCGTGTGCAGCCAGGCCCCGAAGGGTGCGTCGCCGCGGTAATCGGCGATCCGGTCGAAGGCTCGAATGAACACGTCCTGCGTGAAGTCCTGCGCCAGGTCGTGGCGCCCGCTCATCCGGTACGCGACCCAGTACACGCGGTCGACGTGCGCATCGTAGAGCGCGCGTTCCGCCGCCTCGTCCCCCAGCTTCACGCGGGCCGTCAGCTCGCGCTCTTCCACTTACCGACCGTCCATGTGTCGTCCTGGTGTGCCGGTCCGTCTTCGCGATCCGCCGCCATCCCGCTTCCCTTGGCGCCGGGCCCCACTCGTCGTGCGCCCTCAGG